>NZ_AP025491.1:1516936-1833873 GCF_024347495.1 Vibrio gallaecicus
AATTATTAAAGTAACATTTTGCCTGAGGGATATTTTTCAACTTATCGATGTACAGACGGAAGCTTGAAGAATTTTGTGGGGTTCGAGGCTTTACTTTTCTTCCATCAATCTCAACCGTTTTAGATCTCTCATCATACGTTTTATCTGTGTAGGTTTGAGATAATACTGACACTTCCACTTTTGCTTTCTCTTTGTCCGGCAGCAACGCACAATTACTTACATGCTGACCACAAATCATCACTCTTCTTTGAGCTTTCGAGATTAATTTTGACAATTTAGCTTCAACTTTCGAGTTGGAGTGATGTAAGAAACTACCAGTAAAATACACATCTTCTACTGCGTGTTTAGGCGTTATCTTATGTGTATCCTCTTTAAAATTTAAGGGGTGACTTGAGTTATTTCCCTCTACATTGAGCGAGAGGAGCTCATTACTATTTCTTTTTAACTGCCGATAAAACTCAGCCGCTTTTTTATCAGATTCTTGAGAGTTTTGCAGAACTATACACATCTCTTCTTTGCGTAAATCTCGCACCGCTAAGTTAGACGAAGTAATGACGGTAAAGCTACTGCCATCTTTCATTTTTATGTAAATGTTTTTGATATGTAGGCTATACGGCGCAGTACCTCGAGAAAACGGTTTGACCGATTTAGAACGCAAATAAATATGGTCATAAATGAATAGATTCATTGTCTCTGAATGCTTCAAGTAGCCATATACTCGCTCTGCGATGTCTTTCTTACTGCTTTTATTAACACCGCTTTTCGTATTATTCAGGATCGAATGATTAAAGTAGCTTGGGAAAAGACCATTTTTTGCCACAGTACCGTCATAGCCTTCCAGGGGTATCGAATAGATATTTATTTCAATTCCTAGCTCAGCCAACTGCCTAAGCTGGTCAACCAAAGCCAAGTTATTACATAAATAAAGGCTTAGATTGACCTCCAGTAGCTTTGCTTGATTAGCACTTAGAAAATCAATAATGCGATTAACAATAACGGGACTTCCACCCTCCGCATAAAACTTGAAGTCTTGCAGCCCTCCATTTTGATGTGGGCCATCAAATGTAAGGTCGATAACATTATCCATTTCTATTCCAATTTAGCGCCATGTCAAAAAAGTTTTTAAATGCCGCTCATGATTGATACGCATCCCATGGGATTAATGTTAATCATGCTGAAATAAATTAAAAATGACCCAAGTCGTATGAATTGTGAGATAGCTACCAAGAATCTAAGCCTAAAACACAATATTGCTCTGATAACCATCGAGCTTTAAAAGGTGATATCCATTTTTGAATAGAAACTCCCACCTTATAAATGGTAATACCCGCTGAAGCCTGCGCATAAGAAAGCTGCACTTATTTACCTGCGCAATATATGCGCATATTTTAACCACTTAAGACCTCATTAAAGCTTGTTTCTATACAAGTTACACGTTCTTGGTTATCATCTACGGCTGTCTTATTTGGGTCTTAAAGCGTTATGGAAACTATTATCACAACAATCTGCCTTGTATCTGCAGTTGCTACTATTGCATTAATTCTTTTGCAAAAAGGCAAAGGCGCAAACATGGGGACAGCCTTCAATACAGGCACGCCAAGCGCAGCTTCTAATTCTTCAGAATCTGATACCCGTTTGAATAAGCTTACAACGGCTTCTGCTGTTCTATTCTTTGGTTGCAGCATCGTACTGACTAACATCTCTATGAGCTCACCAACGATTCAAGAAGAAAGCCCAGCTTCAGTTCAAGCTCCTGTAGAGCGTTCAGAGTTCGACATTCCTCAATAACATTGATTTGCCGAGATGGTGAAATTGGTAGACACGCTAGCATGAGGTGCTAGTGCCTTTGGGTGTGAGGGTTCGAGTCCCTCTCTCGGCACCATGAATAAAGAAAGATTTGAAATCACTATTATCTAAAGAAGAACAAGCGCACCTTCTACTTAGAGAGCTATCTCTAAGTGCTTTGTTGCACCTGGAATTCAAGCAGCTTGAAAAAAAATCACCCCTTTCTCTAAATGACAAAAACCTGCTTTTAAAGCTTTGGTTAAAAAAGCAGTCGACCACATCTAAATACAAACTTTTAAAGAAAAAATTGAAGTCACTATTAAGTGCAACCAATAATCAAAAAGTGAATTTAGAAGTGCTTTTTTTAGAGGTGATCAACTTTCATAGTGAAGTGAAAGCTGCCGATTTAGAAGAATACTTATTACTGGTTCGTTCCATAGAAAGGGAACTGAACAGCACAGTTATGCTGTCTTCACCTAACGAAGTAGATCTTGATTACAAAGGTGGCAAAGACTTCATTTGCGTACTGGCTGATGATTTGAATCGCCACTTCTCGCCCGAAGGTCACCTTGAATCAACAATCAGTTTTTTAGGCAAACTGTCTAAGTATGATCGTACCAAGGTATTCAATTCAGTCTTTATGTTTAATCGTTTTTCGTATGAAGTTAAATATGAAGACGATAATTTTGTGCGCTTCGATCTCATCAAAAACGTAGCTAAATAAAATGACTCAATATACGAATGGCATAGGCTCATGCCATTCGTTTCAATCCCTTAGCTACATTCCTGCAAAACCCATTGTCCAACCTACTTTATACGTGCTGCTTGCCTGCAAAAGAGCAGATAAGAATAGAGGGAATAGGTAGGCCTTATTAAATCAGATTATCGAAACTCTCAAACACTTCCTGACATTTCATTACCCGCCCATGACCTTGCCCTTGAGTGGCAACCAAGTTGACCTTTTCCATTTCATTCGCAGCACGCTGTGACACACTAAACTTCGTGAACTTGTCTTTTTCATCATGAACGATGATAGTACGAGAAGACCGTAGCGCTAACTTGCCATATGGATCGACAGATTGAATTGGGTAGTTAAACTGCTCTTCAACTTCCCCTACCACCGCTTCAAATAGTTTCATGGAATAGCCCGAACGCGCAACGCTGCCAAACAGGTTATCTAAATAGTCCAATACAGGAGCAATCAGTAGTAGCGGTTTGTTCTCAAGCTTTGCGTGTTTGCACTCTAATGCTGAAGCTGTTCCCATACTATGCCCAACTAAACCCACCACTTCATCCGCTGAATCTAAAATCGCTTCTAAGCCATTAACAAAAGCAGGTATATGACCATGAACGCCGTCACTGCCGCCATGAGCAGGGTGATCATAAGCCAGAGCAGTGAAACCTTGCTTAGCAATATGCTCCATCAAAGGGTAAAACTGGCTAGCAGTACCTGACCAACCGTGAGTCAATACCCAAGTAGGTCCAGCGCCAAGAGAGTAGGTTTTTAAGACTCCATCACGCCCAACCACTTCAGCTTTGGCTAAACCTTTTGGCTCTGCATTTTTTGCTTCTGTTCGCACAGGCGTAAGCAGCAACTTTCGAGCCGTTTTCTTGGCATGAGATGGCGCTAGAATATAATGCAGGTTCGTTGTCGCGCCTATCAAGCTTCGTTTAAAGCTGAATTTATTCGAAGTATTAAAGTAGATTTTTTCACTCATGGCTCTGTCCTTATGCCAACCGCCCAAAACGAACGACCGTGCTTTTTATTAGTCTAAAAAAGGAGGACATGCCTCCCTATTATGTTTGTTCTGCTTTATTTCCAGCTGGCAATAAGGCGTTCAACCCCTTGCCAGAAGTGACGATGGCTCGCTTGTTGACCTTGAAGCGAATAAAACAAATTTGCACTCAAATACAAACCATAAAGTTCGAATGTCGCTTGTTTTGCATCTAAGTCCGCTCGAAACTGTTTGCTTTCTATTGCCTTAGAAATTTGAATCGTTAGATATTTAATCCAAACGGCAATGGTGTCTTGCAACGCCTTTTGAATAGGAGAGCTTTCACTAGAAGCATCTTTCCAAGCATCAATAAACATGCAACTACCTTGAAACGAATGATTCCAGCCCAGCCAGTTTTCTAATAACTGCTTTAACTTGGCTTCAATGTCTGTATCGCCTAGCACGCGAGCGGGGGCAATAACACGTTGGGTAAAGATGGCGTTTGAATACTCTAAAACCGACACTTGTAAGTTTTCTTTTGAGTTAAAGTGAGCAAAAAGACCACTTTTCGACATGCCACATTTTTTTGCCAGCTCACCAATGGTTAAACTTTCTAAACCATTCTCACTAGCTAACTCAAATGCACAGCTCAAAATGTATTCTTTCGTTATTTTACCCTTACTCATCATTCACCAAAACTATTACTCATCCGGTCACTTCATTCTTAATGATGTTATTTTTAGCACGTTCGTACTTTTTTGCAAATTTTCTTTACCTCAATACCCAAATTACTTTGTTGAAAGTCTAAATTGTGGAAAAATGCGACAGTATTCATACAAAAACTGAGCACTAAGTAGTAGACAAGGTACTTAATATTAGCCTTGTCATTAAGCATTAAGCCGCATAACTCATTGGATTGAATTTAAGTTAGCCACCAATTCATTTATAAGGAATATTCATGACATCTCTATGGGAGCAGTTTGCTTTTTCAGCCTCTATAACCGGTCCTATCTGCTTGATGCTAGTCTTGGGAGTCATACTGAAACGAGTCGGTTTGATTAATGAAAATTTTATTGATGTTGCCTCAAAAGTTGTCTTCCAAGTCACTTTACCTGCCATGTTATTCCTCAGTATTGTTCAATCTAATCATGACTTTTCAGCAAGCGCGAAGCTGGTTATTTACGGATTAATCGCTAACTTTCTCTTTTTTCTATTCACCATATTCACAACTAAACTGGCGATAAAAGATCCTAGAGACAGAGGGGTGATTGTTCAGGGGGGATTTAGAGCAAACACCGCCATTATTGCCCTAGCTTACGTGGCTAATATATATGGAAATGAAGGCGTTGCGCTTGCTGCGATTTACGTGGCTTCAACAACGGTACTTTACAATATTCAAGCCGTCATAGCCTTAACACCTAAGGGCGAAGAGTCTGGCGGAAAAGCCATTCAATTGATCATCAAAACACTCACACGTAACCCTTTAATTATATCGATAGCCTGTGGAGTTCTGTTTTATTCGTTATCAATTCCCGTCCCCAAAATGGTCGCTGACGCGGGTCAGTACTTTGCCAATATGACCTTGCCACTTGCTCTTTTATGTACTGGTGGGTCTCTGGACATTCGCTCACTAAAGCATGATAAAGGACCGACTTGGTTTGCTACTGGCTACAAACTGATCCTTTCTCCATTAGCCATTACCCTTGGCGCTTTGGCCTTTGGGTTCAAGGGATTAGACCTAGGTTTAATCTTCTTGATGAGCGCCGCTCCAACCGCTGCAGCCAGCTATGTAATGGCAAGAGCCATGGGGGGGAATTCGACCTTAGCGGCCAATATTATTGCACTCACTACCTCGGTATCTCTTATCACCTGTACTGTCGGTATATTTATTTTATCTACGGCTAATTTGATTTGATCTCATTTACAAATTGGGAGTGATATCGCACTCCCAAGCGCCTAAACCATGATTTAAACCAACAACTAAAGAAGAAATACTGATAACTTTTAACTCATATTCTAGCTTTGTTTCCCCAACGAACTCCTGATTCACAAGGGAAATTTCCGCCTTATTTATATTGAGAAAAATTATGTCAGCATCCTCCTTATCGCCAACTCGTCAAAAAATTGCGAGCCTTGAATTTGGGCGCGTAATCGCAATATTTGCCATTATTGGCTTACATTGCCAAATGGCTCTTACCTATTGGCAAGTGGATGGCATTCCTTGGGTGGGTTATGTACTGAACCAAGCATCTCGATTTGCTGTACCTCTATTTTTCTTGATTGCGGGTTACCTAATTCAACCTAAACTCGCTCAATCTCCTTGGCAAACTCTCACCTCCTACTCCAAACCATTGCTGAAAGTGTGGGTAGTATGGAGCATCATTTGTTTAGCTACCCCGTTTAATATTAAAAATGTTATTGAGCATGGTTATTTGGGCGAACGTGAAGGCTACTGGGGGTACCTCATGTCGAACCCGCTGAATTCATTGATGGAAGGTGGCTTGGTTCATTTGTGGTTCTTACCAGCTTTGATATGTGCCGTGCTTATCATCACGATTTTGTTAGATATGAAGTTAGGTAAGTTTGTACTTCCTATCGCGATAGGGCTCTATATTTATGGTGTATTGGCTGGCAGTTACGTCAACATAACTGAATTGCCTTCACCATTCTTCACTCGCAATGGACCCTTTTTTAGTACGTTAATGGTGGTTATTGGATTCTCCGCAAGAGAAAATCGTTGGAGCCTATCATCTCGTCAAGCCATTCTGATGGCTATCATCGGAATGCTCATCCACTTTTCAGAAGCTTATGCTCTGACATTTGTAAATAGCCCATTCAACACCCATGATTTCTTATTTGGAACCGCCTTATGGGGCACTGGTATTTTTATGTGGTTGCTTGCTAATCCTAACTTCGGACAATCTACGTGGGTAAACTCGATTTCAAGCCGAACGCTAGGCATATACGTGAGCCATTTATTGGTGGTGATCCTCATGTTCAACATTGCAGGCGTATTCGAGATACAAGGGGTCGCTAAAGATCTACTTGTGTACCCAGCAACATTAATCATCAGCTTTTTATTAATCGCAGCAATTGAAAAAACACCTGCGAAGACATGGTTACTTCGCTAATTAATCATCATATTTATTAGCCTTCACATAAAAGCTATTACCGATTTTGATGTAAACTGAATCGGTATAGCTTTTTATTGATGGATTAATATGACCGCTAACCCACTGCTGCTTCTATGCTTTTTCTGCTTACCGGCTTTTGCTCAAACTCCCCTACCATGGCTGTTTGAAACAAGCGAAAACGGAATTACATTACACAAACGTCATCATACAGACGGACTAATTGAAATACGGGCACAAACCTTTGCTCAAACCAGTTACTCCGGCTTTCTATTATTATTAGAAGACAGTAAAAATGTGCCTAAATGGATTGATAATGTCGAAAACAGTTATGTTCTCCAGCAAATATCGGCAAATGAAAATATTGTCTATACTCAGTTTCTCGCTCCTTGGCCAGCAAAAGATAGAGATATGGTGACCTACTCTCGATACCAAATCGAAGATGGTCAGTTTGTTCTCACCATCAAAGACGCATCAAGCTACCTACCCTTACAACCCAGCTATATTCGAATTCTTGGTGTTAAAGCCCAATGGGTTTTACAACCTTTAGATAATGGCACAACGCACATCACCTACACCGCTTATGCCGATCCCGGCGGAGCATTACCAGACTGGCTGTCGAACAAACTATCTGTTTCAGGCGCACTATCGACCTTTAAAGGGCTAAAAGAACAATTGCCCAAATATCAAAACAAACAACATCCTAATTTACCAAAAGAAAAGGTAACTATAGAGTGATGATGGTGGGAGCACAGCTAAAGGAAGAATGGAGAGGCAAAGAATATAAAAGGCTTTCTAGCCGTAAGCAGCTAATAGCTAATAGCTAATAAATAGTTAGCCGCCAGCTAGGACTTACGGGCAAGGTCTCTTGCTAGAATTAAAGCTAATCCGAAAATTTGTAGAAACAAGGCAATATTTTTGTAAAACGCCATTTTATCTTCCAACAGCTGCATCGTTTCGGAAAGCCCTAAATTCTCTAGATAGAAATCATCTATTCTTGTTCGTTCTGCTTGTTGGGCTGTGTTGATCAGCATCATGATTTCAGAAAGATTGGAAATCTCAATAGCCGGTACGTTACCACCAACCCAAACCGAGAGTTGTCCCCGTAACGCATCGCTCAATGCAGAAGCTCTTACAGGAGAAGAATAAAGAGAAGAAGGAGAGTTAGGAGGATGAACGGGGGATCTATCTAAATGCAGTAAAATCGACTCACGCTTGCGCTCTAATGTTTCAATCGAATTCCAAGCCAGTTGTATCGAATATATATTGCTGCTTTTTTTCTCCCCAAACGCCGCCTGTTCAGAGACTAATTCATCTAAAACCAAACTAGATAGCACAATCGACATAATGTTCAGAACTAACCCAGATAAAACAATCATCCATGCAGGCGGAAGGCGTAATGCCATAAAATTCCCTAAAACATTTTATCAAAAGGTAAGTAAACCAAGTTTAGAACAATCAAACTCACCATGCTTAAAAGCGTCATGATCATGCCTTTTTTACGCCCGGTGAGGCTGCGCCCAAGAATCCCTTTTGCATGGATAATACGCCCTATAATAAATACCAAGCCTGTTGCATGAATAAACCATATATTAGCGCCATTCATCTCTAACAGCCCCATAAGAATTACAGTGATAGGAATGTAGTCCATGGCATTACTTTGTGCCGATCGCGCAATTTGCAATGATTCTATACCACCATCGGCATGCGCAATTTGATTCAACTTTCTTTGCTTAATCACTTCAAATGCTAGCCAAATCATTAACACGGTGAGTAAAGATGCATAAAGTGCCGTTACCATAATATTTCCTAATTAATTCATTTCTTTGGTCAATCTAGCCAACTCACCGTCGATCAGCAAATTTAAGTTATCACTAACTTAAACAGTGTTACTTAAGTCACGACTCTATTCATTAATATATGGTCTCACCGCTAATGCTGATCTGATTTTTATTCTCTTTAATTGAACAAGTAGAGTTATCACAGCCCATTTTTCATCTAAATCGGCATGATCTTTAGATGAGGCAACAAAGGGTTATAATTAGATTTGTAAGAGATCTCGCACACGGCATGTAGGATATGACGCTTTCTTACCGTTATCCTTTTGTTGAGTTAGCCTCTAACCAATTGATACATAAATGTTAATAATTACAATAAACAACCAAATGCATATTTTTGTTATTTTTTAACCATTGTGAAGAACTTCAATAGAGTGTTTAATTAATGGGTCGACAGGATGTTGGCAGGAACAGGACAAACCCTAACGGATTAGGTATCTTCAGGATGAAGATTTGATGGCTTAGGACGAGTTATCAGCAAGGATGTAATGCTCTAGGAAAGAGTTGCTAGTCAGGAAGATAGGCTTAAAGGACACCGCTAGGATGGCGATGGATAGGAAAGGTTAACGGATTTAACCAGTTCAAGGAACGATGCAGGGAGCATACGTTACCTTATTGAAGAATAAGTAACAGCGTCAGTAGCAGGATAGCTACAAAAAGAATAGACCCCGTTTGGTGAAAGCCAAGCGGGGTTTTCTATTTTAAGCAGCTTATTACCTAGCATCTATTCTAAGAAGTTAATATCCATATCTAATTAGATACAAGGCTGCTCTACAATATGATGTTCATTAAGAACATGGCACCAAAAGCATTCAATACTGATATCGCTATCATCACTGGGATATAACGACCTTCCGTCCCAATCGGCCCCATTATACGGCCCATATACTGAACTTGAGAGCCCATAAGGTAAATGGCAGGCGCAAGAATCGCAATATGGTCACCATTCAAGATCCCTTGGTCAAATAACGTAATAACAACACCAACTGCGCCTCCCATCGACATCCAAGCACCAATCAAAACCGCAGCAGCTTCTCCAGGTAGACCAAAGACAGCCATAATAGGTGCAAATACGTTACCCATAAGCTCAAGGGCACCTGTAATCTGCAGCGCTTTAATTATCACAAAAGCCATAAGCACATTTGGTACAGTAGAAGTTGTGGCTATCACCCACCCTTTCTTCGCACCTTCTACAAAGATATCGGTCACCATAGGCTTTTTCGCTTTAACATCGCTCATTATGCTGTCTCCTCTGTCAGTTTCTCATCTTTCTTTGGCTGAGATTTATCTTCTTTACCTTCCGTGATATTGAGGTAAATACGGAATATATTTGCACCTACAAATTTGAATACAAACATCACCACTACTGCTAAACCAATAGAAGAAGTCACCGCTAAAGACCCATCAATTGCAGTTAACGTGAATAACACCGCACCAGAAGAGAAGAAGTTCACAATGGCAGCACCTGCGGTAAACTGAAACATGGTAAAAATATCCGTTTCACGTTTCGTTAGGTGGCCTTCATCTTTGAGTTGACGAGTCATTGCAGCACCTGCATCGGTACTTTGCAGTGAGGCTATAAGCGCTAAACCAGAATTTCCTGGAATACCCATTAGTGGTCGAAGTAGAGGAGTAAGAAGCTTACGGGCAGCTTCAAGTGCACCATAATGCTCAAGTACGTTGATCATACCTAACGCGAACATAACTGTAGGAATCAAAGTTAAAGCAAAAATGAAACCATCACGGGCACCACTACCGCCATTACCACGCAGAGAAGTCGTCGCCGCTTGCACACCATCCGCCGTTTCACTGACATCATAAGCGACCTGACCAAATGAACCATTCAACGTAGTGAAATCAAACACTCCATACCATTCATTTGATTTCATTAGTCCAGAAAAAAATACGACAGCAAACGCCAACGCAATATAACAACCGATGGTAACTTTACGATCGGACTTAACAGGGTTAGTCATAAAAACCTCTATACATCTTGTTTATGTGGAACAGAACACTTATGCATTGTGCTAGAGATCAGACCACCTTCTTATGACCGAAATCAACAAGATGATAAAGTCATACAACTTAGATAAATTAATATATAAAACTGTGATTTCGAGTTAAATCGGAAATTTACAACCATAAAACCACAGATAAATAGAACTAATAACTAGTATTAAATCAATACATTATCAATATCAAATATCCTTTGTTAGTGTAAGAGATCTCTCACGCTGAAATTTACAACCATTACAAGAACAATTAAAAATCAACAACTTAATAAATGAACAAGTAATGATTTAAATGTAAATTCCATACGGTATCTGACCAATAGACTACAGCTTAGGTACTGAGCTCATATAAGAAGTATTTGAGCCCAATACGAAATACCCTATTTCAGGCATTATATAAAATCGCGCTCAAATAATAGTATTAAGAAAGGCGACAACTGCTATGGAAATGAACACAATCAAGTATCAAGTAATGGGCTGCGGTAAATGGATCTCAGCAACCGTATCTCGTATTGTCGCGCTTAAACTTGCCGCCGAATATGAATCATATGGCTGGCCTGTGGAGGTTTGCTCGGCAGATATGCCTATAGAGGTCGATCAGAACGCAGCTTAAAGCGGTATAACTTCTTTAGGTTCCTGAACAATTAAGCTGACCTTCCTAAGCTCCTCCAATTTATGGTGGAGCTTTTTCATTTCAGCTTATCGGCTTATTTTCGATATCAATCACACTTAGCCCTTTGATTTACGTCTACTATTTTTACGCGTGTTAATTCCCTATTAACTTGGAGCGTATATGAAAGGCATTCAGCTAACGGTTCTTCTCTCATCTTGTTTCGTTTCATCGTTGGCTGTTGCTTCATCAATAACACCCACTACAGCCATATCATCCGCAGGATCAGCGCTCAATCTGACTCAATCTTTTTATGGTTATCTATCGTTAGTCATTTTCACCATTGCCTACACGGTTGTCATGCTTGAGGAGTACTTAAAACTTCGTAAGTCAAAACCTGTATTGCTTGCTGCAGGTTTAATTTGGATCATCATTGGTTTTGTCTATAAAGAGCACGACCTTACTGAAGTCGCACAGCAAGCACTTGAGCATAATTTATTGGAATACGCTGAGCTTTTACTTTTCTTACTCGTGGCGATGACTTACATAAGTGCGATGGAAGAGCGTAGGTTATTTGATGGCTTACAAGCTTGGATGGTTGGAAAAGGCTTCGACTTTAGGTCCCTATTTTGGTTAACCGGCTTTCTGGCTTTTTTTATTTCCCCTATTGCCGACAACCTAACCACCGCTTTATTGATGTGTGCAGTGGTCTTAAAGGTCGCAGGCTCCAACACTCGCTTTGTCAACATTGCTTGCGTTAATATCGTTATTGCAGCCAATGCTGGTGGTGCTTTTAGCCCATTCGGTGATATAACCACCCTGATGGTATGGCAGGCTGGGCACGTCAGTTTTTCTCAATTTATGCCACTATTTTTACCCTCCGTTATTAATTATTTAGTTCCAGCGTTGATCATGTCTTTCTTCCTTCCAAAAGATCAGCCTGATACGGTTCATCAGCATGTCGAGCTAAAACGCGGTGCTAAACGTATTGTTCTGTTATTTATATTCACAATTGCGACAGCAGTAGCATTCCATGCAGTACTTCACTTCCCTCCTGTAATGGGAATGATGATGGGGCTCGCCTATCTGCAATTTTTTGGCTATTACCTAAGAACCTCTTTGCCGAACTCTTTAGCGAAAAAGAAAGCACTCGCCATTGCTAACCATGATGAAGGAGCATTAAGGAAATTAGGTTCCGTTGTGCCATTTGATGTATTTAGACGAGTATCCCATGCCGAATGGGACACGCTTTTATTCTTCTATGGTGTGGTTATGTGCGTGGGAGGACTAAGCTTACTGGGTTACTTAGAGTTGGCTTCAGGGATCATGTATAACCAGTGGGATCCCATTTGGGCTAATGTTGCGATAGGCGTACTTTCGGCTATTGTCGATAATATTCCGGTGATGTTTGCGGTGCTTTCAATGGAACCTGAAATGTCGATGGGTAACTGGCTATTAGTCACATTGACCGCAGGTGTGGGCGGAAGCTTACTTTCAATAGGTAGTGCTGCTGGCGTAGCACTTATGGGCGCGGCACATGGTAAGTACACGTTTTTTGGGCATTTAAAATGGATGCCGGTGATTGCAATTGGTTATGCAGCAAGTATCGCAATACACCTTATGTTGAACCAAGCACTGTTTAGTTAAGCTCTGTTTGATGCAATACCTTGCCACAGCTATCCAAATCTGAGCTTGGCTAAATAACCAAAGTACGAGTAGCAATTACTTTTATCACGAATTAAAAATCCGCTTATTCATCAGTAAGCGGCTTAGTGCTCTCCAAATCGAACTATTTTTATTCTTAAATTAGCGTTTAGATCGCTTGTTCTAGTTCCAATAGTTTTTGCTTGCGTTCAACACCACCCGCGTATCCCGTTAACTTACCGTTTTTTCCTATCACTCGGTGACACGGCACAATAACGGAAACCGGATTCTTTCCATTTGCTAACCCGACAGCGCGCACTGCTTTGGGGTTTCCAATGAAATCTGCAATTTGTTGGTAGCTCCATGTCTCACCATAAGGGATCGCTAACAATGCTTGCCAAACCGACAACTGAAATTCCGTTCCCTTCGCGGCAATAGGCACAGTAAACTCTACCTTCTCACCCGAATAATATTGGCTAAGTTCACGAATGGTTTGCAGTAGCGCAGGGAACGAATCATCTCTAATTCCGAGCTCTTCAGGTTGAGTCGTATGAACTTCAAACCAAGCACCCAATAAACCATCATCGTTGGCTTGTAGAGTCATTTGCCCCAATGGGCTTTGGTAATATGTGAATCGATTCATTTTCGTATTCTCTTTCAATCGCTATTCAAGCCAGTTAATAAAATTCAAACTAGGCGCTATAGATTCAAACAAGATATTAAAAATACAAGCACTACTGATTCCAGCAATGGAAAGTGGCGTAGCTTCCCCAAGGGGAGACACTGTCTGGAGTAATGTTTGGTTTATTCTCAATAAATTTCTTAACCACAAGATCCCCAGATAATAAATGGTTGGGCTCACCTAACCCACGTAGCAAAGCATATTGAATCGTCCAAGGACCAATACCCTTCAATGCTATCCATTTACTTGGGTGTTCATGGTCATTTTCAACCATGTATTCCGCAAATCGCTTTAAAGTTTCTTTTCGGCTGTTAGGCATTCGTAAAAAGCTCAGGTCAGCAGCAGAGACCTGCTCCGGAGTAGGAAAATAAAGACGTTCATCAGTTTTATCTTCCTCATTACCTTTACTTTGTTCATAAGCTTGATCACTCGTACTTGAGAGTTCACTAGGTGCTGATGATTGATTAACGGCTAAACCATTAACTGATAGTTCTTCAACCAAGAGATTCAATTGACCAATCGCAGCTTTGACTGATACTTGTTGCCCTAAAATGGCACGAACACCAGCCTCCCATGTACTCAATACACCAGGAATTCTAATCCCACTTTGTCGAACTAACTGCGGATCAATGGATTTAAAAAAGGCTTCAATTTTTGAAATGTCGACATCTAAATCGAACATTCTTCTTATGGACGAAGTCAAACTTCTCAGCTGGCTAATATCACTGAGTTGAAATTCAATATCGAGTGTGTTGTCTTTAATTAAAGTCGCTTTAAACCAACCTTTAACACCATTAATGACCACTGTACGCTGGTAGTCATTTTCTCCAATCAGCTCGACACCAGCTATCTGCCTCACGCGATAAAAATTCAGCATATGCTGCCAATTTAATGGGTGACGAAACCCCAATTGAATATGGTTTGATACGCTTTCCATAGGCTTAGATTTTCTCACTTGTGTGGGGGATAGTTGCAGCGTTTTACTAAAAGCATCATTAAAACGACGGGTACTATTAAAGCCGCTGGCAAAACCAATATCAGTAATACTCATTTGGCTGTTGTGCAACAATTGTTTAGCAAACATGAGCTGTAAGTATTGGGCATATTGTTTAGGGGACACACCCAAATAGGTGTCAAATAGCTGCCTTAAATATCGGTCTGAAATACCTAACCGTTCTGATAGTTCAACCGTACTGCCAGAGCTTAAGCTGCCAGCGTCTATCAGCTTTAGGGCTCGTAGAAAGGTCGTTTCAACACCTTTCCAAGCAAATGATGAAGGCGCACTATCAGGACGGCAGCGTAAACAAGGACGATAGCCAGCCTTCAATGCCTGAGCTGGATTGGTATAATATTCAACATTCTGCTCTTTTGGCGGATTAGCTGGGCATATGGGCCTGCAGAATATTCCCGTCGTTTTAACCGCTATAAAAAATACCCCATCAAAACGTGCATCTCTAGCATGCCTAGCTAGACTGCATTGCTCATTAGTGAGGTCGCTATAGTCATGAATTGTTTGCGTCATGGTGAAGCTCTACTAAACACTGTTGATAGAAAGTGTATCGTTATTCCACCTAAACACTAGCCACTTTCGGAACTGAATAATCGATAGCTTTAAAGAAAAATTGTATTTTTTAGGATTAGTTAGCTATTTTTACTTAGTCATAAATTTATTTCTAACACCGTCAGGAAGTGGGTACTTTGCACAAAAAGATGCGAAGACACGCTTATTCATAAGGATATTGGCTATGAATCTACACACTTGCAGAATTGTTTTAAAAAACCATAAAGTGCTTACCTGCCAGTCAGTTGAGCAATCTCTCCTCCACCTAGAAAGCTTGGGTGATAACGGAATTTCTCAAATTCAAATCGATGCAAGCGATGGGCATCAAATTTACTCTTATCAATCTCACTCATTAGAAGAGTCGCTAGAAAACCTAATGAACCTTTAATTTCGCTAATGTGTAAGTCCAATAGGGCACAAATCACCCAGACTATAGTTCATTAGTCCGGAAGCTTTTTAATCATAAAGTTCATTAGCTCGAAATGAATTCGAATAAGAAATTTCAGGTATAAAAAATGGCTCCTATCGACAGGAGCCATTTTCGTATTCAAAGCAATAGTATCTTAGACTGGCTTATTTTAGCGGTAAGCCCACTAAGGATACTTTCACCTCTAATCTGTGGCTGGCTCTGCAGCTTGTTGTAACGTATAAGCTGTAGAAGGGTCTATCTCTTTCACCAGCTCTTCAACTTGCACTATCGCCTCTACAGAAGTACTGCTCTTACGATAGCTTAAGTAAATTGGACGATACCAATCTTCTACACCCGTCACCTTATAGAGCTGACCAGAAGCTATAAATGGCTCAACTAAAGATGCAGGTAAATAGGCACTGCCACCTTTTTCTAAAATAAAATCTAACGCAATACGAGCAGTTGAAGTACGTAGGTAAGGTGCGGGTACTTTAGGGTGACGCTCAGCGTGTTCAGAACCAAAACGGGTGCCCCAATCGACATACACGTATTTATGTTCGAATACAGATTCCAAGTTGTCAGGCTTTGTCGACACCAACACTAAAACTAGATCAGCCACTTTCTTACAATTTAGTTCTTCTGCTTTAATTTGGTCGAAAGCAAACGCCATATCTAAAGTGCGTTCCAGCAAGTTTCTATTCAGTTGCTCCCGCCCCATCACTTCAGCCATGAAACCATACCCACCGAATGAGTCAGTCACCACACTTAAACAATTTTGTAAGTACGCATCCCAAATATTCGGGGTTCCGCCCAACGTTAATTGAAGTGCTTTTCCACTTTCTAAAGACAACTCAAATTTTGCCTGCTGCAAAGTGGTGACCATCACTTCCGCGTAACCGATCAAACGCTCACCAGAAGAAGTGAGCTTAATGTTATTACGGTCACGAATAAAAAGCTGAGTGTCAAAGTAGCTTTCTAGCTGTTTGATACGAGCACTTACTGCCGCTTGAGTCAGGTACAAATTTTCTGCAGCACGACCAAAATGTCGCACTCTAGCAACCTCAAGAAAGGTTCTAAATACTTTCACATCCATCAAATACATCTCTGTAATAAATCTGCTAAATAGCCGATCTAGGATTGTTTATCGTAAAGGTAAAAACGTTTTGTTTTTCATTTTTGCCTTTTGACAATATTTTCGCGTGAACCACTATTGCTTTCTCGTGAGGCATCATTTCATGCGAACAATAGCGGCATGTAAACAACTATTTTGTGTAAACAGCAGTTACTTATACAAAGCTTAGTTTTTACGTGAACAAACACACAATTTTCTATCTAACTATATTATATCTAACCATATATTGAGGCTGATATGTCTGAGACTGAATTCCGACACGGAAAAAAACGTTTTTATGACACCAATAAATTCCCACGAGGTTTTGCCAAGTCAGGCGATTTTACTCTTGTAGAAGAAGAAATCCTAACCTTGTTTGGCGATACTATGCTTGCGCTTGAGACTGGGGAGCTGCTACCTACCAACTCTGAAGAAAAACATTTTTTAAGAGTATTAGCTCATCCGCATAAAGCTAAGTCAAAATTAGAGCAAGTGTGGCTTAAGTACATCAGGCTCGCTCGCGGGCGTCGACGTTTTCATACTTTGAATGGTTGCAAGCGCGCAGGCAGCTTTAGGGAAGAGTACGAGAATGACCTCGTTTTAGAAGAAGATTAGGCTCTTTGCTAGTGCCTGCTTTACCAAAATAAAGCGGGCACTTCATTTCTAGCCTTGTCTTTGTCTTACCGCGTAATTTGAAATTCCAACCAGGTTAATGCTCTTCTAGTATTTTGTGCAGCTTTTCGAATAGTCGGTTTTTTTTATCTTCATTGGCATAATCAATATGATAACGTTTTAGGTCTTTTACTTTTAATTGCGCCCCTTCCGTTCTCATACGGATTTCTTTTTTATCTTCATTCCAGCTACTTTCAACACCTTCATACATTTTACCAAGAGCAGTGTC
The DNA here is from genome assembly GCF_024347495.1 of Vibrio gallaecicus. Lineage (NCBI taxonomy): Bacteria > Pseudomonadati > Pseudomonadota > Gammaproteobacteria > Vibrionales > Vibrionaceae > Vibrio > Vibrio gallaecicus. The sequence goes on from NZ_AP025491.1 coordinate 1,534,336, forward strand.
CTTGCCTAGATGCATAATTAGGGAATGAGCTTGAAAAATTTCTTTCGGGCTAATCTTGTAAACCATAGTTGACTATTCACTCCGCTATCTTCATTGATGAATCATTTCACTGAAGCCGTGTTTTCTGTTTGAGCAATTTTTATGAAGCTCTGTTTTTTGAAGCTCTGTTTACGGGAATAACATTTTACTGAAGCTATATTTGACTATAGCAATGTTTGCTTAAGTATAGGTTTGAAGCTTGTATTGGCAAATAGATATATCGACCATTTATTATTCATTAATTCTTCTTTAACTCTGCCAATTATCCACATATAGACAGATTAAGTTTTGAGCTAATTCGCACATCTACCACGCTAATTTGTAAAAATTTGACTTAAAACAATAGCAGATCACATCAACTTATTTTATAATGCGAATTAATGTTTCAGAATACTAAAATTTATTATATCTAGGGGCTACATCAATGAGACTGATTCCATTAAGCAACAAAGCAAAAGTAGGTAAATGGGCTGCACGTCACATCGCAGATTCTATCAACAAATTCGCTCCAACTGCTGAGCGTCCGTTTGTTCTAGGCCTTCCTACAGGTAGTACTCCTTTAACTACTTACGCTGAGCTAATTGAACTGTACAAGGCTGGCGAAGTAAGCTTCAAAAACGTTGTAACATTCAACATGGATGAGTATGTAGGCATTGATCCTAACCACCCAGAATCTTACCGTACTTTCATGCACGAGAACTTCTTCAACCATGTCGATATCCAAGCTGAAAACATCAACCTTCTTGATGGTCAAGCAGACGACATCGATGCTCACTGTGCAGCATACGAAGAAAAAATCCGTTCTTACGGCAAAATCAACTTGTTCATGGGCGGCGTAGGCATTGATGGTCACATCGCATTTAACGAGCCAGGATCTTCTCTATCTTCTCGCACTCGTATCAAGACATTGACTGAAGATACTCGTATCGCGAACTCTCGTTTCTTCGATGGCGACATCAACCAAGTTCCTAAATACGCACTAACTATCGGTGTTGCTACTCTTCTTGACTCTGAAGAAGTAATGATCCTTTCTGTAGGTCACAACAAAGCGCAAGCTCTTGAAATGGCTATCGAAGGTTCTGTAAACCACATGTGGACAGTTACTGCTCTACAGATGCACCGTAAAGCTATCATCGTTGCTGATGAGCCAGCTCAACAAGAGCTTAAAGTTAAGACTTTACGCTACTTCCAAGAGCTAGAAGCTGAGAACATCCAAGACCTATAATTTTATTAGGCTTGAGACCACCTCTCGCATGAGCGTTGAATCGAGATCTAAGATCATGGTTAAACGTTTATGAAAAAAAATCCGATATTGAGCTCTCAGTATCGGATTTTTTTATATCTATAAAGCAGTAGGGAAAGAAAATAGCTTCATCCTATTACTGGCAATAATTATACGTTTTCAATTCTTCAAAATTATAGACACCAATCCAATCGCAAAAACCTATTAACTTAATAGGAATTCCCCACTTCAACCAATGCGAATAATTATCAATAATATCCATATAGACACAGAGCATTATTTATGAGGATAGTACGATGATCAAGACAGCAACGTTTGCAGCAATCCATTTTACCATTGCAACCTTGGTCGCTTTTTCGTTAACAGGCGACTTCTTACTAGGCAGTTTGATTGCCATGGTAGAACCATCCATTAATACCGTCGCCTTTTACTTGCATGAAAAAGCATGGCAGAAAGTACCTTATCTGAAGCGTCATGAATCAATGACTCAAATAAAAACCGCAAGTTTTGCTGTCATTCATTTTAGCGTTGCATTTACTGTAACTTACGCATTAACAGGCGATGCTTTTATTGGTGGACTGATGGCAACTATTGAACCTGCAATTAATTCAGTCGCGTATTTTTTCCATGAAAAAGTATGGCTTAAAAGAAAGCAAGAGAAGGGGTTTGCTAGCAATGGGATGGTTTGTGCGTAGCTCTATACATTCATTAAATTAAAACTAAATGCAAATTTGAATTATCAATAAATTGAGGCAGTCATTCAATACACAATAAGATTAGAGTGAGATGCCTCAATTGAATAGTTTCTTGGCTAAAATTGGTGAAATAGAATACCAAATGGAGAACTTAGCTCTAAGACAAAAGCTAAGTTCAGGTATATCGATTAAGAGGTCAAAGCATTCTCTCTGCAAAGCAGGTTTACTATATCGGTGATAGCCAACACAATGGTTGACTGAACTTTCTGATGGTGTCGACCTAAGAACATTTCCAGCATAGGTCCTGACATGGTTTTCACCAGGTCTTCGTCGTAATCGATAGGCATAATTTTCTGGATTGCATTGACTCTATTCAATTCAAACAACACATCGACTTCAGTGAAGCTCACATTGTTATCTTGTATTTTTGCCCACTCTTTTAGTGTGACAAAAATTTCAATGTCGTCATACACTTCTTTACTGATTACCCCTAAACCTAGCAGAAGTTTCCCTCTCACCATAATGTCACCAAGCGGACCATCGTTGCTCAGTAGAGGCTCCACAACAAATTTAACTGCGTAATCATCCTTATGGAAGATGTTGTGCAACAAAGCATCCACAGTATCATCCAGCGCATCATAAGCTGCAAGCAAACACTCAGAAGCGCTATCGGCTTCAGATAGCGCTTCTAATAATTCAGTTTCATGGCTCGGTTGTATTGGCATAGCGGCTCTATAATGGAAAAATGCCACGTTCGTGGCACTTTGGTGAACTATCATTTCAAGGCTAAGTAAGCTTGTTCTGCTAGTTTAACAACTTCTGAGTCACTATTCAGCTCAGAATAATGCGCTAATGTCTCAACGAAGCCTTTTTCAGCAAACATTGCTTGAAGTTCAACCGCTTGAGGGTCATCTTCATTCTTGTAAAGGAATGCAGCTGCAATACCGTTCAAGAGGTGCCCATTCGGAAGGTTGTATTCTAGAGTACCATTTAATGGCTTGATTAAACGATCTTGAGGGCTCAATTTACGAATTGGCTGACGACCAACTCTATCTACTTCATCACGTAAGAACGGGTTCGCAAAACGACCTAGGATTTTTTGAATGTAAGTAGCGTGCGCTTCTGGGTCAAAACCGTAACGCTTAATCAATACTGCGCCACTCTCTTCCATTGCTGCCGTCACTTCTGCGCGAATTACATCATTTTCAATCGCATCTTTAATCGTTTCATGACCGGCTAATACACCTTGGTAAGCCGTGATTAAGTGACCAGTATTAAGAGTAAACAGCTTACGCTCAACAAACGCCATTAGGTTATCTGTGCATTCCATTCCAGGAATGTTTGGGATCTCACCTTTGAATTGAGTTTGGTCAACAATCCACTCGCTGAATGTTTCAACGGTTACTGCTAGGGGATCGGTTTCACCCGCTTCTGCAGGCGGTACAATACGGTCTACTGCTGAATCAACAAAACCAATGTGTGCTTCAGTGAACGCTTTCATTTCATCAGAAAGGTGCTCTAAAACGGCAGCTTTTAATTGGCTCGTACCACGAACCATGTTTTCAGCAGCAATGATGTTCATTGGTGACGTATTGTTTGCTGCAGCACGCTTCTCGATACCTTGAGCAATCGATTTTGAAATAATCTTCAGAACCGTTGGACCAACCGCTGTCGTAACTAAATCAGACTCTGCAATGCTGTCCACGACGGCACCAGTTGCTGAATTAACCGCAGTAACGTTTTTAACCACTTCTACAACGCACTCTTCACCAACGATTTTTACTGGGTACTCATTACGTTCAATTAGTGCATTCACAACCGTTTCATTTACGTCTGCGAATGTTACTGCGATGCCTGCATCTGCTAGTAATTTACCAATAAAACCGCGACCGATGTTACCTGCACCAAAATGTAACGCTTTCATAATTTTAAACCTTATAAAGATTGAATCTACATAGATAACGACTCAACAACATGCCATCAATCTCGTGGCATTAAGCAGTCAGCTATCCAGACTGAATGGCGGTTAACTAGCTGAAGTAACCACTCTATAAAAATCAATTTAGGCCCAAAATGAGACCAGTGGGGGGGACACTGGTCTCTTCACTCGGGAGCCTAGACTAGAAGCTCGATTACTTACCGTTGAGGATTCGAAGTACATCTTCAGGGTTAGATGTAGACTTCAAACACTCAATTGCTTCTTCGTCATCAAGTGAATTCGTAATAGCCATCAGCACCATGTTGTGCTCATCACCTTGAGCCGCGATACCAATAACAAGCTTAGCGATATCATCTTCATCTTCGCCCCACTGAATACCTTCAGGGTATTGACAGAAAACGATGCCTGTTTTCTGTACGTACTGTTTAGCTTCGATAGTACCGTGAGGCACTGCGATTGATTCACCAAGGTAAGTCGTTACAAGCTCTTCACGGGCAAACATGCCTTCAACATATTCTGGAGCAACGTTACCAAGCTTCACTAGTTGCTCTCCGGCAAACTTAATAGCGTCTTGTTTTGACGTCGGCTTCATGCCTAAAAAGATGTTATCGCTTGTTAGTGTTAGCGTGCCTTGAGGCTCTTCTTCTGTAACCGGAGCTACTGCTTTCACTTCACCGGTTTGCGCTTCAATTAATTCAACAATTAGGTTGTCGTATACATGACCGTCTAAGAAGTTATTCAATGAAATATGCACCGCTGATGTCGCGTGCTTACGAGCACGGTCAGTTAAATCTTTGTGAGTCACAACAATCTGAGAGTCTGCAGGCAAATTGTTGATAGCAAGGTTGGTTACGTGAATGTCTAACCCTGCCGCTTCCACTTTCTTACGTAGTAGACCAGCACCCATTGCACTTGAACCCATACCTGCATCACAAGCAACGTAGATAGCGTTCACGTTAGACATATCAACCGCTTGACCAGTCACTTGACCTTTAGAAGAAGCTTTCATGTCTTTCATTGCACTTGATGCTTTCTCTAGTGAACCTTCATCTTCACCAGCATCACCTTGTGTCTTCATTAGAAGAGATGCGACTAGGAAAGAAGTACCTGTTGCAGCGATTACAGAAAGAATTACGCCAACAAATGATGCTTTCGGAGTAAGAAGCAAGATAGCGATAATTGAACCTGGAGATGCTGGAGATAAAAGACCTGAAGCAAACACTACGTTTGTGAATACACCAGCCATACCACCTGCGATAACAGCAAGGATTAAACGAGGGTTCATTAGCACGTATGGGAAGTAAATTTCGTGGATACCACCGAAGAAGTGGATGATAGATGCACCAGCCGCAGATTGCTTAGCATTACCTTTACCAAATACCATGTACGCTAGAAGAAGACCAAGACCCGGACCTGGGTTTGCTTCAATAAGGAAGAAGATTGATTGACCAAGTTCTTCTGACTGCTGAATACCAAGTGGTGAGAAAATACCGTGGTTAATAGCGTTATTTAAGAAAAGGATTTTTGCAGGTTCAACGAAAATTGATGCAAGAGGGAGAGCACCTGCTTCAACCATTACGTTCACACCAGCCGCAAGACCAGAAGAAAGCACTTTCACTGCAGGGCCAATTGCCATGAAGGCAATGATGGCGCAGATCATACCAATAATGCCGGCAGAGAAGTTATTCACAAGCATTTCGAAACCGCTCTTCACTTTACCGTGAACAGCTTCATCGAATTTCTTGATTGCGATACCACCGAGTGGACCAACAATCATCGCGCCCATGAACATTGGGATATCAGTACCAACGATAACACCCATGGTGGTGATAGCACCGACAACCGCACCACGGTCGCCACCTGTCATCTTACCACCAGTGTAACCAATCAAGAGTGGTAGTAGGTATGTGATCATTGGACCAACCATTGATGCTAACGTTTCGTTAGGCAACCAACCCGTTGGAATGAATAGAGCAGTAATGAAACCCCACGCAATAAATGCGCCGATGTTTGGCATCACCATGTTGGATAGAAAACGACCAAAGTTTTGAACCTTGATCTTCGCTTCTGGAGATAGCATAGGTAGAACCCCGTAATGTTTTGGACGGCCAAGTGGCCAAAAAATGTGTCATCAAAAGTTGATTGAAATGTATCACAAGATTTTTAAAATGCACTTAACGAGAAAAATCGAGACTCAAATCACAAAATAATGGACAAATAGTATTAATCATACAATTTAAGATCACAAAAACACTATGTTTGTTAGTTACAAAGCCAAATTAACGATAATGATTATCAATACATATTGATACAAATCACACTTTAATGCCGACCACTAAAAAATAAAAAGTGACATTTATCACATAAATAATAATGTCAATATTTTAACAAGGAAAATAAGAGCAAATGTACAGCGTACACTTGAATGAGATATGAGCCCACCTGCATATAAAATACCATTTGTGTAATAAAATTACACAAATCCCAGTATATTTGAGCGTGCTGTCAAAAATCCTAAAAAGCATAGAACCAACAAAGTGTGATCTAGCGCTGCATATTCGATATGTACGGTCCATATAAGTCTTATATGATCACCACCAACGCTTCACTTCATACAACAGAGCAACAGTACTGGCTCATAAATCAGAAACTAAACGAAGTGTAGTGTAGTACTCACCCACACTTTCTAGATAAAATGCAATCCATACTCTCGTGTGATTAAAGGGATATTAAATGCCAGAAAAACACTCAACTTCCTCGATGGCAAAGCTTAGACAAATAGATGCAAAGCAGCTTTTTAGTGAACTCAAAGCCTCTGGGTATATAGTGAGAGCAAAAGATAAATGGGTACTTACTGAACGAGGTGAGAAATTTGGTGGGGAATATGTCGAGCACAGCAAATTCGGAACATTTATCGTCTGGCCAGAAAACCTACTGATTGATCATGCATCTACATCTGGAAAAAACTTCACCGCCACACAAGTTGCCAAGCACTTCGAGCTTAGTGCAAAAAAGATTAACCTACTCCTAAGTGAATTAGGATGGATTGTAAAAAGTGAACAAGGTTGGCAAATCACAGAAACAGGCTTAAAAGCAGGCGGCGAGCAACGCGAAGATAAGCAAACCCAAAATCAATATGTGGTTTGGCATGACACGATTGTTCGCCATAAAAGGCTTCGCCAGTCGGTTGTGGAGTTTTTAGGTCAAGATGCTGAAAGCCATTCAACTGATGCCTCACTTTCCAGTTTCAGGCAAAAATTTGAAGCCAAACATCGAACACTAGATGGTCATTATGTTCGTTCAAAAGGCGAGCTAATCATTGATAACTGGCTCTATATGGCAGGCGTAGTACACGCTTATGAGCGCCCTCTTCCTATTGAACAAGATGTGATGAGTGATTTTTATCTACCATCTGGCAAAGTCTATGTACAATATTGGGGAACTGACAGCGGTAAGGTTGATGATAAAAAACGCATCGCCACGACTCTCATTTATGAAAAGCATGGCTTTGCTTTGATTGAACTATTCCCAGACGACATTGCCAATCTAGATAAAGTGCTACCTTTTAAGCTTCGTCAATATGGTATAAAAGCGTATTAATTTATACGCTTTACTCCAAGCTTAGCCTTCCTTTCTATCTATCTATCTATCTATCTATCTATCTATCTATCTATCTATCTATCTATCTATCTATCTATCTATCTATCTATCTATCTATCTATCTATCTATTACGACAGCACCTTCTTATACAACCAACAAACATTTTGAAGATAGTTTAGTCACCACTTCGATTTATATGGACATAAACTGGTAAGTAATAAGAAAAACTGCCCCAAAAGGCAACTTAAGATCACATTAACCACTTCATTATGGATTTAATTATCCATAGTGATTAGGGATCTTTGCCATTTTTTTTATCCACAACTTCGATTACCTTATGCTCATCGACTTGAGCAACCGCAGAGATTCGATAATTGGGTAAGGTCGATACCCATTGAAAACAGAATGATTGATTCTGTAAATTTTATGGGCTGTCTGTTTATTGTGAACGTCATTGAACATTAAACCCTTCAACATTTAGTATTAAAGATATTAGGATTCAACATGACTCATCCAATCATCACTGATTTAAACACTCGCTACACTGCAAAAAAATACGATGCTGAAAAACGTGTTTCTGCGGAAGACATGGCTATCATCAAAGAAGCACTTCGTTTATCGGCTTCTTCTATTAACTCTCAACCTTGGAAATTCATTATCATTGAGAGTGACGAAGCGAAGCAACGTTTCCACAATACTTTTGAAAACATGTTCCAGTTTAACCAACCGCATGCAAAAGAAGCGTCGCACACTATTCTTTTCGCTCACGATCCTAAGTACACAAAAGAAAAATTCGCTAAACGTGCTGACACTGAAGTAAGTTCAGGTCACCTACCAGCGGAAATGTACGAACAGTTCCTAGGTGCTTACGCATTCGCAGAAATGAACACAGATGAAACAGGTTTTAATGGTAACTGGACTAAGTCTCAGGTTTACATTGCACTTGGCAACATCATGCACACTCTTGCTCGTCTAGGCATCTCATCTACACCTATGGAGGGTGTTGACGCTGCAATGATCGGTGAAGAGTTCGCTGATGAACTTGAAGGTCACGTTGTTGATGTAGCGCTAGCAATCGGCTTCCATAAAGAAGGCGAAGACTACAACCACGGTAAACCAAAAGCTCGTCTAGCTCTTGATGAAGTGGTAACAACGCTTTAATACTAAGCAATAGTGCTTGTGTTAGACATACCGCTTTAAATATTAGGTCAGGCTCAGCCTGGCCTTTTTTATGCGTAAAACACTTTTTAGTGCATAAAGCATTTGATGCCAGAAGCTAAAATACAAAACTTAATTTTAGCCATCCTCTTATCCTCTTATCCTCTTATCCTCTTATCCTCTTATCCTCTTATCCTCTTATCCTCTTATCCTCTTATCCTCTTATCCTCTTATCCTCTAGATAGAATACACTCTGATTAAAAAGACACAATTATGTTAATTAGACCTAACAAATGCAAGTGTCATATTGACTCGTAAATTTAAATTTAAAAATAATAAACCAACAAAACCAATAATATAAAAACATGGCACAACTAGTGCAATGATGACCTTAGATAACATTAATAAGGTATTATCATTATGACTATTCACGTTAAAGGCAATGTTCACTGGGTTGGTATTCACGATTGGGAAACTGAACACTTCCATGGGAAGGAATATCACATGAACAAAGGTACCAGCTATAACTCGTACCTTATCCGTGAAGAGAAGACGGTTCTTGTCGATACTGTTGACCACCGCTTTACCGACCAATTCTTAGCAAACCTAGAAATGGAAATCGACCTCAATGAGATTGATTACATAATTTGCCAACATGCAGAAGAAGATCATTCAGGTGCTCTCTCCGCTTTACTTGAAAAGATCCCAAATACACCTATCTATTGTACTGAGGCTGGGGTGAATTCCATCATTGGTCACCACCACAAACCTGACTGGAATTTTAGAACCGTAAAAACAGGCGACGCGCTCGATATTGGTAATGGTAAACAGCTTATTTTTGTTGAGATGAAAATGCTGCATTGGCCGGATTCGATGGCAACTTACTTAACCAGCGACGAAGTGCTTTTCAGTAACGATGCTTTTGGTCAGCATTACTGTGATGAAAACCTATTTAATGACCAACTGGACCAAGTCGAACTTCATGATCAGTGTCTCCGATATTTCTCAAATATCCTGACCCCTTTCGCTCCTCTTGTGAAAGCCAAGATAGAAGAAGTATTAAGCCTTGGTGTACCTATTGACGTTATTGCCACTTCACATGGCTGTATATGGCGTGATAACGCGACCCAAATTGTCGAGCAGTATTACGAGTGGTCTAAAGCTTATAAAGAAGATCGTATTACGATTGTCTACGACACCATGTCTAACAACACTCGAATGATGGCTGATGCCATCGCAAAAGGTATTCGTAAAAGCAGCCCAGAAACAGCAATTAAAGTTTTTAATATTTCTAAGCACGACAAAAACGACATTCTCGCTAATATCTTCCGTTCAAAGGGCGTGTTAGTTGGCTCTTCAACCATGAATAACGTAATGATGCCGCAAATCGCCGCGTTATTGGAAGAGATGCACGGTCTACGCTTTGCTGAAAAACGAGCGGCGGCATTTGGGTCGTCTGGTTGGACTGGTGGCGCAGTAAAGCGCATTGATGCACGCCTTCGTGAAGCCAATTTTGAAGTTAGCCCTGCGCAGCACATTCATTGGAAACCCGATACAGACGCACTACGACAGTGCATCGACTACGGAATGACACTCGCGGATGTATGGCGAGTAGATGCTGATGAAGTATGCCAACCAAAGCAAGTTGAGCGCAAGAAAGCTCAAATTGTAGAATCGGGAACAAGTACTAAGCAGAACGCTGAGAGTAGCGTTTGCAATTCAGATTTAGAGATGGAAGTTAAGACTGAAGTTGAGCAACCAAACCATAACTCAGACTGCACTTGTTGGCGCTGCACGGTTTGCGAATGGATCTATGACCCTCAACTTGGGGAGCCAAATCAAGATGTAGAACCCGGGACACCTTGGGCACAAGTACCAGACTATTTCCTTTGCCCTGAATGTAGTTTGGGTAAAGAAGTGTTTGTAGAGGTGTAGTATGCAACCAATTATCATTGTAGGCGGCGGTTTTGCTGCACTTCAAACTATAAAAATGCTACGAAAAGTCGATGCTCAAGTGGCGATAGAAATCTTTACTGCGGATAATGGTACTGAATACAATAAGCCAAGTCTTTCTCATGTATTCAGTAAGAATCAAAGTGTGAAGGACCTTACTCTAAATAGTGCAGCAGCATTGGCAGAGCAATACAATATCGTCATTCACACCCACACTCATGTGGAAAGCATTAACGCCGAAGCGCAATACATAGAAGCAAGTGGCAAACGTCATTACTACTCAAAACTAGTGCTAGCGACGGGAGCGCGTACTTTTGTCCCACCAGTAAAAGGGCTGGACCATAGTAAAGTGCTCACGCTAAACAGCCTAGACGAGTTTCATCAATCCAAATCTCGCATTGATGCTGCAAAACGAATAGCCATTATTGGGGGTGGTTTAATTGGGGTTGAGTTAGCACTTGATCTACAAGTCGCGGGAAAAGAAGTCACAATATTCGAGCCGGCTTCCGACTTGTTGCCGAACCTTTTGCCTAGGTTTGTTTCTGCTGAATTAGAACGGGAACTCATCAAAAGTGGCGTGCAAGTTATGACGAACACGGCGATCATAGAAGCTAAGCATAATGAAACTGAACTTGTATTAAATGCCTCTTCTTCTGTATCCGCTCGACTCGCCAATATCGAAGTAGATGAAGTGATCGCCGCTGCTGGTCTGCGTCCAAATATAGAGCTTGCAGTACAGGCGGGAATCGATGTTAATCAAGGCATTGTGGTTGATTCAACACTTTCTAGTAGCATTAGTAATATCTTTGCGATTGGAGACTGCGCGGAAATTGAAGGGCGAGTGATGGCTTACCTACAACCTGCCATTTTGTCAGCAAACGTACTTGCTAAACAACTGACCAGTTCTGAAGGTAACTTAGCTTTACCATCGATGCTAACCAAAGTGAAAACGCCGAGTTATCCTATCCAATTGTCAGGAAAGAACATTCACACTGCAACACGCTGGGAAGCGAAATTTACCCAAAATGGCATAGTAGCTAAAGCATTTAACGATGCGAATAGCTTCGTTGGGTTCGTTGTCACTGGCAACCATTCCAAGGCTGCATTCCCGCTATTACGTGAACTGCAATTGGCTTAGCCATTATAGAGGAGGTTGAGATTGTGGAATAACACATCTCATCCTTATTGCTTATTTCTTATTGCTTATTGCTCGCTCAGTTCATTCACCGAACGGGGATTTAATTCTAATAAAAATTTGGCTGCCTCTATTTACATAAAATAAATAGAGCAGCCTAAACCTAACTCAAGAAGGGCCTATAAGAGTTAGAAATTGATACCAGCACCAACGTAAACATTGTCACTGTTTTTAAAATCTTCAGAAGCTTCTTTATAACCAGCTCGCAGCGTTATCGCATTGTATCTATAACCCACCTCAGCACCGTACACAAAAGCAGCATTAACATTGCCACTGAAATAGTGAAAACCGCCAATTGGTGCAATATAGAAGTCACCATGAGGAAAGGATGGTTTTATGTTAATCCCAAGCGAGTGCATGTCGTTACTGTATTGGGCATATTCCCATTCATAACCGAAATCTAACTCCGGACTGGCTTTGAAATAAAATCCATACTGTAATGCGTACTTAGAATCATTCGTAAGGTAATCAGCACCAAAATACAAATTTGGTTCAGCGAAGCTTATGCTTGGAAATAACGCTAAAAAACACAAAAACTTCTTCATCACTTGTCTCGCAATCATTTATAAATTGACTTATTTATGGCTGCAAAAATAGCACGATTTTCAAACGAGAAGTGTAAGTGCCTGTAAGCAAGTACATTCAATATGAAAGAAATACTGCCCATAAAAAAAGCCAGAAGCTAATGCTACTGGCTTTTTAAAGCGAACTGCACCTCAACAAAAGGAGCCGTCATATCCGGTCTAAAACCTAAGGCTATCCAATAAAGGAAATGTATCCTTGCAGAATAATCAAGTTAACAATATCAATAAAGAAAGCACCAACAATTGGAACGACCATAAAGGCTTGAGGTGATGGACCAAAGCGATTCACAAGTGAACCCATATTCATCACGGCAGTAGGTGTTGCCCCTAAGCCGAAACCACAGTGCCCACCAGCCATTACCGCAGCATCATAATTTGAGCCCATAACTTTGAACGTCACAAAGTACGAGAAGATACCTAAAACCACAGCCTGCACCGCTAAGATGGCAAGGAATGGAATCGCAAGGTCAAAAATATTCCACAGTTTTAAGCTCATTAAAGCCATTGCTAAGAATAACGACAGTGAAACCGTGCCAAGAATATCGACAGTCTCACTGTCTGTTTTATGAATCTTAGTGACTTCGAATACATTCGTAATAAACACACCAATAAACAGCGCGTAAACGAAATCAGGGATCATCAACCAAGTAATTTCAAATGTACTTACCCACTGCTCTAAATAACGAGCACCCGTAATACAGATAAGAAGAATAAACAGCACTTCAATAACCTTCTTCGCCGTGACTTTGTCTTCTTCATATTCGTTGTAAGTGACAAGTTCCGGGAAGCGTTCGTGAGTATGAGTACCCGTGCCATATTCCGATTCTAGGTTATTCTTATTGATAAGCTTTTGAGCCACAGGGCTACCGATGATGCCACCAATGATCAAACCAAAGGTTGCCGATGCCATTGCGATTTCCAAGGTATTGGCAATGCCATACGTGTCGGAAAAAGTTTGTGACCAAGCAGCGCCCGTTCCGTGACCACCAGAAAGCGTTATCGAACCAGCGATAAGCCCCATTAATGGATCTAAACCTAGAGCAGTCGCGAGCGTTACACCCACACCGTTTTGAATGATGATATAGACCGAAGCAACACCTAAAAATAGGAATACTTTTGCTCCACCTTTCATCAGCTGAGTATAGTTAGCCGCTAAACCTACTGTCGCGAAAAACATCAACATGAAAGTCTTTTGTAAAGGTAGAGAAAACTCTAGATCAATACCGTTAAAATGAAGACCTGTGATAGCAAAAGCAACAATCAACCCACCAACAATGGGTTCAGGGATATTGTATTTTTTAAGTACTGGAAGCTTTGCGTTCACAAAATGACCTAGAAACAACACACTAATCGCGATTAGGAAAGATTCTAGTGGCCCTATTGAAATTAAATTATTCATATAACCTCTATATTTTTTACGTTCTCATCTTCCCTAATGAGTTCAATTTGTCAGTTACTGGTTTATGTTCTGCCTGTATGCAAGTGGATAAGATAATCATGGTTAAAAAAAGAAACTAATTTACTTAGCAGGTCAAAGCCTATGTTAGTAGCAAGTTAAGTTTTCTAAAAAACAAAAGATTTTGTGATTACAATCAAACCTGTGATTTGAATTAAGCGTAACTAATGTCATCACAAAGTAACGTTTCTAACCCGTGAAAAAGCAAAAAGGAGCTATCACTAGCTCCTTTTTCATTACCGTATCGGTAATTAGAATTTTTTCGGGGCAAACCCTGTCATCACTTCAAGGCGAAGCTCTTTACCCACTTTAGTCATTGGGTGAACAACCACTAATCCTTTAACTGACTTTTTCAGTTTACCCATATCCGCTTGCTCAGCTTTCGTAATTTCACGACGAAATGGCATATCAACCAGAGCTTTACGTTCCTGGTTAACATCGTAGCTTTGCTTATGTTTAAGCTGTGCAATTTTCTTCGTTAACTTTTTGATTTCATCTTCAAATTGATTAACGACAGGACGATCATTACGAGCCTTAGCAGCCGCTAACTTGTGGCGACACTTGTCTAGACGGTTGTTAATTTGTTGAAGTTCGTTTGTACCACTCATAATAATTTCCTAAATTTAGCAAGCCAATGCGGATTGGGGCGCGGAGTATAGCATAAATGCACGCCACTACAGAAATTTATATTCCTGCTTGCAAGACTCCCTTTTCCTATTGTTTGTCATTCATCTGGTAGGCTATCAAAGCCGACTTTAATGATTCGATATCTGATCCACAAAGATGCCTTTTCAGCGCTTCAAATTTATCAGCAGGCCAATCATAAATACCCATTTCCATGAGCGTTTGAATGGTCTCTTTATCAAACCTAAACTTCAATAATGTGGCAGGAGAGCCGCCTACAACAGCATAAGGCGGTACATCTTTCGTCACCACACTATTAGCCGCAATAATCGCACCTTCACCAATAGTGACACCTGGCATAACCATCGCTCGCATGCCTATCCACACCCCATCATGAATATGAGTATCACCTTTGCCTTGGTAGGCTTCGTCAATGAAATCCATAAACGGATACAAACAAAACCAATCCGCACGGTGCGTGTGGTTGCCTCCCATCAGGATAACGGCTTCAGCACCAATACAGACATAGTCACCAATGTACAACTGATCTATTGCCCAGCGCGGCTCGCGGTCTTTAGTCAACCAATCACCATGTAAATATCGAACAACCGAGTCTTCAAACCCATTATCCCAACAATCGCTGTAATAACTGTGAGTACCTTTGAGATGAATATTAGGGTTTTTCACAACGTCATGAAGTAACTGAAATTGAGACCAATGCTTTCGCGTTGGTACCGTGCTTGAATCGGCTTCTGGTTTAGACTGAACCGGGTGATTCTGATGAATCGAAGTATTTTGAGTCATGTGAGATTCTCTTGTTAGCAATAAATATCGGCTACAGAATCAAACTGCAGCGCTACTTGTAAAATTAATCAAGTAGCCCGCTAATGAACCCAAGGTTGGACAAGGTAAGCAATAAATAACATCTTTTACTCAACTATCGAATTTGTCATTATTATCTAAACTATAACTATGCCGTATCGCTTATATGTCAATATTCAGTAAAGACATACGAGAAAGCCATGCTAAATTGCTCAATAAAATAAGAGAGAAATATGAGAACACTATGGCTCACAGGGATAAGTTGTCTAATATGTACACCTTTACAGGCTGCGTTCAAAAGTGCTCCTGAAAGCACACGCGATTCTCAAAACGCCGCTGATGCAAAAAAAAGCGTCATCGTTGAATATTTGCCTTCGCAAGATAACTTTGAAGCATCTCTGAAATCTGAAATCGAACAAAGTGGAATCAACAGCACGCTCATTGACCTCTCCGAACAATTATTCCCTTTTAATAACACTCTGATACTGCAATACGGTACTGATGAAGGTCCGATGTATGATCCAGAAACTCATACCATTCATATTCCATACTCTTTCTACGCCGAATCTATCGATTACTTTACAAAGAACAAGTACAACGAAAAATACAATAAACCCGCTAAATTGGGGGCAATAGATACCCTCTTACATACGCTACTTCATGAAGCTGGACATGCGTATATTGAAGACCAAAACATTCCGATATTAGGCAAAGAAGAAGACGCCGTAGACAACTTCGCCACCATCATATTGCTGAACTATATTGAAGATGGAGATGATGCGGCCATTAGTGCTGCTGATATGTTTGCTTTTGAGTCAGACGATAGACCCGATTATTACGACTTTGGCGAATACATTGATGAGCATAGTTTTGACTTACAACGCTACTTTTCAACGTTGTGTCTCGTTTACGGCAGTGACCCTGAAAAGCATGCCAATTTACTGAACGAAGTTGAGAACAACTACTTAAGTGACCGAAAAGATTTTTGTATATTTAATTACGACACTATCAGTCAAAACTGGGGAGAGTATTTAAATTCGCAAAATAAACAATAACCCAAACAAACCACACAATTTAAAGTGGTTAATTAGTTAAATACCACCCAAACACTTAATTTAAAAGAATAATGGTTGGCTAGATAGGTTTTTCTTTTAAGCTTTTTATTTATATAAAGATTAATAAAATAAAGAAAAAGTTATTACTAGCCAACACTTAACACTGTAAATACATGTAACAACATACAAACAACGAGTTGTTCACATTTCATTTTATAATTTCCAAGTAAGCTCACTATATAACTATTAAAATTATAAGGTTAGTGAACACTGCCTATAGCTCAATTAGGAAAACAAGATGAGTATTACCATTCGCAAGCGACTTTATATCCTGTCCATATTCCCATTGCTTATTATCACTATTGGCATGATGACTTTGAGCTATATGGAGCTGAATAACCTCAACACTAAACAAATTCAAACCACTCATGAAAGTATGATGGAAATTAAAAAGACGGAGCTTAAATCTTATGTTGATATAGCAAAAACCGCTCTTAACCCTATCATTGCAAACAATGGCACAAGAGAAGATGCCATCAATACACTTAAAGAAATTAACTTTGGTGAAAATGGATACATCTTTGGCTATACATCAAAAGGTGTCCGCGTTCTTCAGGGGCAATCAGACGCAGGGATCGGTAAAAACTTCTTTAATCTACAAGACAAGAAAGGCAATTACCTGATTCAAGATCTCCTGAAGAATTCAAAAGTAAACAAATTCACAACCTATTACTTCCCCAAGCCGAACCAAACCATCCCACAACCTAAACTGAGTTATTCGGTATTTTTTCCACAGTGGGACATGATGATCGGAACGGGCTTTTATACTGACGATGTAGACAGCACCATCGCCATTATGGATAAACAATCAAAAGACATTGCAGACAAAAGCCTAGTGACTATTGGTCTGTTTTGTTTAGCAATCACTGCGATTGTAGTGATTTTTGCTATGTACATTAACCGCAGTATCATGCGCCCACTTGAACAGTTTGATGATTCAATCCGCGCCTTTGCAAGTGGTGATGCCGACTTAACCGCTCGCATGGATATTTCATCGGTCCCAGAATTTAAAACACTCACTACTAACTTCAATATCTTTGTTGCAAGCCTACAAGACATCATTGGAAAAGTAAGTTTGGTCAGCCAACAAGTCGTAGATGAAACCAACAACATGTCTAGCAGAGCCACTCAGGTGGATGAACTGGCTTCAGGTCAACAACTCGAAACCGACCAAGTTGCTACTGCAATGACAGAAATGACCTCGACTGCTCACGAAATATCCAACAATGCAAATCAAGCTGCAGATTCAGCAAAAAATGCTGAAGACAACGTGAATGAAGCGAATGAGATTGTCTCTTCTGCAGTTCATTCTGTGCAAGATTTAGCTTCTGAGGTTGCCCAAGCGAGTGAAGTCATTTCTAAACTAGAAGGTGATGTGAGAAATATTTCATCTTCACTTGAAGTGATCCAAGATATTGCCGAGCAAACAAACCTGCTTGCGTTAAATGCAGCTATTGAAGCAGCTAGGGCGGGCGAACAAGGTCGCGGCTTCGCCGTTGTAGCAGATGAGGTAAGAAAACTGGCAAGCCGGACTCAAGAAAGTACTGGTGAGATTCACCAAATGATTGAACAGCTAAAATCGGCTTCTGATAATGCAGTAAAAGCGATGGATACCAGCCAGTCTAGAAGTAATAGCGCGGTTACCGAAGCAAACTCAGCGAAAGAAGCACTTGAAAAAATCAAAGGTTCTATTGATATCATCATGGATATGAACTCTTTAATAGCAACCGCAACTCAAGAACAAAGCCATGTGGGGCAAGAGATCTCACAACGTATTACTGTTATCTCAGACCAAAGTAACCAATCCGCTTCTTTGGCAAATGACAACCGAGTTGGCAGCCAAGACCTTAATGGTAAAGCGCACCAACTTCATGAGTTAGTCGATAGATTTACGGTGTAACTCAGTCAGTCTAAACCCGAGATATTCACTTTAAAGATCAAAAAAGGACAAGTAGTTTTCCATACTTGTCCTTTTTTTATTGCTTTAATTTGCTTGTTCAGCTTGCCCTTTACCTATCCAGTATGGCTCTTAACATTCCAGCTTGGCTACTAGAATTTCAGTATAGCTATTAGACTTTCAGCATAGCGATCAACATAGAGAAAGATTAGACATTCACCTTATATTTAAGGTCTTGAGCTTCATCACCTGTCATCCCTCTAAAGCCCCAGCAGTGTGAAGGTTGTTCTTTAATCGTGATCTCTATATCGATGGGTTTAATCCCAAGCTTGAGTTCAATCTCAGAAAAAATCCTCTTGATGAGTGCTTTCTTGGTGCGAACCGTTCGTCCTTCCATCATGTTTATTTCAATAACAGTGTACGCATCTGTGCGACCTTCTGGATAAAAGAAGTCATCTTTATCGAGTGGGACAAAGCGATGAGCTCGCTTATCATCGGGTAGGCCCATTTCACTGTTTAAGCAAAACTGCAAAATGTCTGACAACTGAAGTTTAATAGGGTTAAGTTGTGCCTTAATGCCGTAAATAACAATCATATTCATTCCTTGAGATGCTAAAGGTTTAAACAGTTAAGGTTGTTTATCAAAGATTTTAACGCCTTCAGGAAGGTCCACCCAACTCAGTTTTTCCGAAACCCAAACATGCGCAACCGGTTGGAAAATAGTGTCATGTTCAAAGCCGACTGGCTTCAGTTTTAATTTAAGGGTGGTTTGATCGTCTGGATTGTAGTGATAAACACGGTTGCCGCAATCAGGACAAAAAGCCGCGGTATTCCGATTACCGGAATCCGACATTCGGCTCCATTCTTTCAGCTTTCCTTGAAACTCAATATCACCTTGCGCCACAATCGCCGTGACACTAAATGGGCTGGTAGAGAGCTTTTGACACTCTTGACAATGACAAGCCAACACCATTTTCGGCTCAGCTTTAAGCTGGTAGGTCACTTGCCCGCACTGACAGGCTCCTTCGATAGGATAATCCATTCATCACTTCCTCAATTACGCACATTAAAATGGTATGACGCTTTCTTAAAAGCTCGCGACACACTTTATCTCCCTATGACAATATGGCATAAGGTAGCTGTTTTAGAGAGTTCGGAACGATGATTTTATGAACAGGACCTACAAAAAACATGTAGACCCGACCTAGCCTGTTGTTTACATGAACAACCGATGTTGCATGCACCTTTGCTTTATTTCCATTAGGTTCAATCGTAAAAGATAATTTCACATTAAGGTGCTTATCTCGGTCTTCAACAATGACTTCCGATGCTGATTTCGAATACAAAGAAAAGATACCAACTTTATCGCCGACCTGATAATCAGCCGCTGATTTCGTCCTATCGATCTCAGTCATACTGCCTAAATTTTTCAACCCAAACAGCCCAACGATTCTATTTCTCAAAGCCATTAACGTTGTGACCCATTTCGGTGTCGCTTGCATAAGGTCTATATAAACATCCATAGCGGATTGCCCATGGTATTGAATGTCGGTATGAAAAGAATCAGCAAAATAGGCGTCTTCTAGGTGTGAACGAATATCGGCATTATCAGGTAATTGATGCATCTCAGTCATGTTCTCCATATCATTGCTTCTATCAGAAGTATCCTTTTCGACTTTACCCATCCTTTGTATGAGAGAAAGCCTTATTCAATTTAAACGCCTGCAGTCTCAATTAAGCAACAGATTAACACTACGAGTTATGAAGCTAATTAAGCCTCTAAACATTCGAGTACTGGTCTTAGAATCTCACCATCTTAAACTTAGGGTTCTGAGTTAGCACTTCTAAGCTTAACAACTCATCTAATACCACTAACTTTGAACCTGAATCCAGATTAATCAAAATACACTCTTGCTTATCATCATCTCTTTTTGTGTCCATCGCAATGCCTTGAATACTTTCACCAGACTTTAGCGTTAATAAGATTTCATATTGATACAGACACACAATTTCAATGTAATCGTACTGGTTGCAACTGATCATAGTTCCTCCAACATTTATCATTTCTCTTAGCTTTACACTGTAAAACAAAAGAAAGCAGACAGCACTGATCGAGTGCGACCTGCAGTGCGTACTAACCAATAAGCGTACCTATTTAAAAGAGTGGCATATGCAGGAACCAACCTCAAAAAATACACAACAGGCAATGATAAGCACTAATCAACCTCCTCATTTACAACTGCAAGTTCAACATAATCTTGCGGTGTTCCCTTTGCCAATTTTTTTATTGCCAGAAGGCAGGCAGAGATTACGTATATTCGAGAAAAAATATCTATCAATGATAGCTAATGCTTCCAAGGGGGAAGGGTTTGTTATTGCACGTTCCGATAAACAACGAGATTACCAAGTCAGTTCATGGGGAATTAAAGTCGCCATTGTTGACTTCAACATGGGGGATGACAATATTCTTGAAGTGGATGTCGAAGGCATAGAGTTGGTGAAAATATCTAATTTCACCTATCAAGACGATGGTTTGTTGATAGGGAGTGCACTTGCGACTAACCATTGGTCTAGACTTGATAATAATGAACCAACACCAATACTATCCGCTTTTTTAGAAAAATTATTTCAAGAACATGAACTCATTCAATCACTGTATTCAAACACCAAGTTCGATGACCCTATCTGGGTTTGTTCTAGATTGATAGAGATACTGCCTATTTCACTCGGAAGAAAAGAAACCTTTCTTTCCCCCACAAGTTTTCCTTCATTAGTTGCGCTATTAAACGAGGTCGTATCAGGAAGTACCATGCAAAATGAAATAAGTTAAAAATAAAAGTGATCCATTTTAGTACTAGCGTCGTAATGATCTCTAAATTCGCTGAGTGGTTGGTTTAATATGGAAACAATCAGAACAACTGGGAAAGACAAGGAGCACGTCATCATCCCTGAATCGCAAGTCCCTACCGAGCTTTCAAGCTGGCTGGTTCTCGTTGCGAATAAGCGAGACAAACAAGCCTTCACTCAATTGTTTAAATTTTTCGCACCGAAGATCAAACGCTTTGGCATGACGAAACTGAACAATGAGGCTTCTGCCAACGAATTAGTTCAAGAAACAATGACCAATATTTGGAAAAAAGCGCACCTTTACAATGAAGATAAAGGTGCGGCGACTACTTGGGTATATACCGTAATGCGTAATGCGGCATTCGATATGCTACGAAAAGTGAAAGCTAAAGCCGAACAAAATGTGGCTGACGATATTTGGCCTATTGATGCAGCCTTAGCAGAAAGTCATGAAGAAGCCTCTCCTTTCGCTGACCATTTGATGTCACGCCATATGATGAGCCAAATCGATACACTCCCTCCTGCACAGAGAACTATTGTTAAGGGCGTGTACTTTCAAGAGCTATCTCAGGAGCAACTGGCACAACAGCTGGATGTTCCATTAGGTACGGTCAAGTCTCGTTTACGTCTAGCGCTTGCCAAGTTAAAGCAACAAATGGGAGACCAATACAATGATTAAACATCACCCCAACTTTAATGTACTTAAAGAATTTGTTGCTGGAACACTTCCAGATTCCATTTCACTGGTCGTCGCAAGCCATGTAGAAATGTGCGCCGAATGCCAAGCAACCGTTGAACTACTAACAGAGCAAGCAGCGCAAGCTTTATTCGAGCCACTCGAAGCGGCTCAGGAAAATGAAAATACCCTAGATGATGAAAGCAATGTGGATGTAGCTATCAACTTTGACGCTATTTTTTCACAAGGTAAAGGTGATGAGGTTGATAAGAATAATGACATGCTGAATCTTCTTGATTTAGACATGATCAACCAAATCACAGCCAATACAGATCTAGTCCAAACCACGTCCCCTACCGAAAACGTTGAAGTTGAGGTGGCTGGGCAGTCTTTCACTCTGCCAAGAGCACTACATTCGGTGGTACGGAAAGAGTGGTTAGGTCTAGGGAAAATTTCGCGAGCACGACTAGACTTTGAAGATGGATCACGCCATGCCAGCCTGCTGCATATCGCGGAAGGTGGGCAAGTGCCTTCACACACACATAAAGGATTCGAAATCACACTTCTGTTGCAAGGCAGCTTTGATGATGAGATGGGGCACTATTCGGCGGGTGATTTCGTTTGGTTAGATGGAAAACATACTCATAACCCAGTCACACAAGAAGGTTGCGTATGCTTAACTGTATCTAGCGACGCGCTCCACTTTACTAAAGGGGTCAGTCAATTATTTAACCCTCTTGGTAAATATATTTATTAATGATTACGTACTCAGTCGATTTGAAGTTCAAACCAATATAACAACTAAATTATGAATGACACTGGCTTGAGGGAGAGAAGCAATGGATAAGAAAATTAAAATAGGTATCAGTGCATGCGTCGCTGGGCAAAAAGTTCGCTTTGATACTGGTCATAAACGCTCACGTTTTTGTACTGAAGATCTCGCAGACTACGTTGAACTTGAACCAGTATGTCCTGAAATGGGCGTTGGTTTACCTACCCCGAGACCAACTATTCGTCAAACAAGACACCTTGATGATGTCATACATGTTTCTCGCCCAGATGGCACAGGAGACGTCACCCAAGAACTAATTGAATTTGGTCAGAAACATTCACAAAAAAGCCAGCACCTAGCCGGTTTCATCGTGTGCCAGAAAAGCCCAACATGCGGCATGGAACGAGTGAAAGTTTATCATCATCACGGGAGAGGATCTGAATCCACAGGTGTTGGTCTATTTACCCAACAGCTAATGGATGGAAATCCGCTACTTCCTATTGAAGAAAACGGAAGGTTGAATGACCCCGTGCTAAAAGAAAACTTCATGACTCGCGTGTTTACTTATTCTAAATGGTTGAACTTGGTAGATGAAGGGATCACCAAACATAAGCTCATTCAATTCCACAGTGCGCACAAATATTTGGTAATGAGTCATCACATAGCTGGATATAAAAAACTTGGCCAGCTGCTTGCTAACGCAGATCTTGATGTAGATACCATGGCCAATCAATACATCACAGGGTTAATGGAAGCGTTGTCTCACCACGCTAACCGAGGAAGCCATGCGAACACTTTGCAGCATCTCCAAGGCTACTTTAAAAAGCAACTAACTAGTATTCATAGACAAGAGCTTTCAACTCAAATTAATGATTTCCGAGAGGGGCTGATTCCATTGCTCGTACCACTCACGCTCATTAACCATTACCTGTTGGAATATCCAAACGAGTACTTACAGACACAAGTTTACTTAAACCCGCACCCTCAAGAACTCAAACTGAGATATGGCTATTGAACAACATACTTTGGGTAAGACGAGATCTAAGAACTCATGATAACCCTGCTCTGCTAGCCGCAATAGAAAATGGCGCAACATGCGCTGTTTTCATATCTACGCCAAAGCAATGGAATCAGCATCATCTTGCTCCCATGAAAGCCGATTTAATGTGTCGCCACTTACAACTGCTATCCGAACAATTGGATGAATTAGGTATAAAGTTTATACACATTACAGCCACTGACTTCGCAGACCAAGTCACCCAACTACAGGCATATTGTTCAAACAATAATGTCGAAAAAATCTTCGCCAATACAGAACCTGAATGCGATGAAGTAAAACGAGATCAGGCAGTGATTGAGCAAGGTTTACCATTGGAACTCTTCCAAAGCGATACCATTGTGCCTGTAGGAAAAGTACTCAATAAACAAGGCGAGATGTTTAAGGTATTCACGCCTTTCAAAAACGCCTGGTTAAAGCGCGTGCAGCAAACAGGAATTGAATGTAGCCCTTCTCCACCTAGTGATTCAACCTCAACTTTAGGTCCTGTAAGCAACCATTCAGATATTGATGGAAACAGTAAAGCGAATCACCATCTCGATATAAGTGCAGAGTCGAGTGGGAATTTCGATATAGGCTATCCTAGAGAATCTTCAGATCGTTGGCCACTTAGTGATACAGTCATAAAGCAGGTCATACCTGAATTCCTCGCGAACAAAGTGTCTAGTTATCACGACAGCAGAGATATTCCTTCAATCAAAGGAACATCCGGCTTATCCCCTTATCTCGCCATTGGTGCGATTAGCCCAAGGTGGCTGGCAATACAATTAATTCAGCAGAACCCTGAAGTATTGTTCGACACTCAACATTCGGCATTTTCATGGCTCAATGAATTAATCTGGAGAGATTTCTACAAGCACCTGTTGTTCCATTACCCACAGCTTGCCAAAGGAAGTAACTTCCAAACCAAATACGACGGTTTAATCTGGCACCCAGATCATCAAAACTTCAAAGCTTGGTGTGAAGGTAAAACAGGCTACCCTATTGTTGATGCTGCTATGAGACAACTCACCACCACAGGGTGGATGCATAATCGCCTAAGAATGATTGTTGCCAGCTTCCTAACCAAGCACTTACTCATCGACTGGAGATGGGGTGAACGTTTCTTTATATCTCATCTTATTGATGGTGATTTGAGCGCCAACAATGGCGGTTGGCAGTGGGCAGCAAGTACCGGTTGCGACGCTCAACCTTACTTCAGAATATTTAATCCGATAACTCAGAGCGAAAGATTTGATCCAAAAGGTATTTTCATTCGTAGATATCTACCAGAGCTTGCCGATCTGCCTGATAAAGATATTCACTTTCCTCATGACTATCTTAAAAAGCATCCAGATCAAGACCAGTATTGGGCACCAATAGTGGAGCACAAGCAAGCCAGGTTGAGAGCTCTAGCTTTCTTTAAATAGAAGCTTTCTTATAAATAAATGCCTGTGACGGCAAACAAGAGTTGAGAACGCTGGTTATGGATAATTCAGTTTGGTTACAGAATTTTTTAGTTGTATACCAAGAGCTTGGTACAACTGACTTTGATTCACTCAAGTCAGTTTATCACCCAGAGATTGAGTTCAAAGACCCAATGCACCGCGTTTATGGGTTACCAGCTTTGACCCACTATTTCGAGCAAATATACACAAAAGTAACGAGCTGTAATTTCATTATTGAACATACATTTGAATCAAAAAGTGGAGAAGCGGCTGTTTATTGGAGAATGACCTTTGTTCATAAGCAATTAAACGGTCAAGACCCGATAACCGTACATGGTCATTCTCATTTAAAAGAACAAGATGGCTTAGTTATCTTCCACCAAGACTACCTTGATGTGGGCGCCATGCTTTATGAGCATATTCCTTTGCTTGGATCTGCCGTCAAAGCCATCAAAAAAAGAGCGAGCCAATAATGCGTATTATGATCACAGGTGCTACATCTGGGATAGGGCACTCTCTAGCGCTGAGTTATGTAAATCAAGGTCATGATGTCATAGCATGTGGGCGCAGCCAGCCTAAATTAGATGCGCTGATGGAACAGCTACCTTCTCATGCCACCATCACGCCTTTATGCTTCGATCTTACCGACTATCACAACTACCCTTCTCTTGAGAATCAAGAACCTATTGATTTACTGATTCTCAATGCAGGGGACTGCGAATACATCGACGACCCGCTAAACTTTGACGCTCAAATGTTTGAACGTATTATCAATGTTAACTTGATATCCATTGGTTATGCTCTACAAGCTTGGCTTAAGCACCTAAAACCAGGAGGGCGCTTGGTTCTGGTTAGCTCCAGTGCGAGTTTACTGCCCTTGCCAAGAGCAGAAGCCTACGGTGCATCAAAAGCGGGATTAAGCTACTTAGGAAAAACACTGTCTGTGACGCTTACTCAGCACAATATTAACGTCACTCTGGTTCACCCTGGGTTTGTTGAAACCCCTCTCACCGATCGTAATACTTTCACAATGCCAATGCTGATAAGCAGCGAACAAGCGACTCACAGAATCATAAAAGGCATTGAACAAGGTAAAGCAGATATCAGCTTTCCGCGAAAGTTTATTTTCATCATGAAATGCCTACGATTTCTCCCAACGTCTCTCTGGCAAAAACTCGCAACAAGGATGGGTTAGCAAATGAAAAGAATCGCGATTATTGGATCTGGAATTTCAGGGCTAACTTGCGCCCATGTATTAGATGAACAGCATGATGTCACTGTATTTGAAAAGAATGACTATGTGGGTGGGCACACTGCAACTGTTGATATAGAACATAAAGGGCAAGCCTATTCTATTGATACTGGGTTCATTGTTTTTAATGACAGAACTTACCCAAACTTTAATCAGCTGCTTATTCAACTAGGGGTTGATCGCCAGCCTACAGAAATGAGTTTTAGTGTGCATAACACTACAACTAAGTTTGAATACAACGGACACGGTATCAACTCACTATTCGCTCAAAGACGTAACATCTTCAAACCCAAGTTTTGGAAGCTTATTTCTGAAATCATCAAATTTAATAAGCTATGTAAACAAGCCTATGAAGTGAATGACTTTCCTGAAAATGTCACGTTAGGTGATTTTCTAAAGTCTAATAGTTTTTCTGACTTTTTCAGCCAGCACTACATCTTGCCTATGGGCGCTGCAATTTGGTCAACTAGCTTGAATGAAATGGAGCAGTTTGAGCTCAAATTTTTCATTAAATTTTTCTACAACCACGGTCTACTAGACATTGTAAACCGCCCTCAGTGGTATGTTATTCCGAAAGGTTCGCGTTCTTATGTAGACGTAATTTTGTCACGATTAAGTAAACCGGTTCAGACAAATACCTCAATCAAAAAAGTGATTCGTGATGAACCCGAAAGCGAAAATCAAATCGTTATAGAATTTGAAAACGGTGAAAAACAAAACTTTGATGAAGTCATATTTGCGTGTCATTCAGATCAAGCACTGAGTTTACTTGAAGCCCCAACCTCCCAAGAGTATGAAGTATTAGGTGCGATTCCTTACAGCCGAAATGAAGTCATATTACATACCGATCTTAGTTTGCTTCCAGATAGAAAATTAGCTTGGGCAAGCTGGAATTATATGCTTGATGGGAACAGCCAACGCCCAGCCTGCGTGACCTACAACATGAATATCCTGCAAGGTATTCAAAGTGATGACACTTTCTGTGTCACGTTGAACCAAAGTGAAGCAATTGACCCAAGTAAGATAATCAGAAGCTACGTTTATCACCACCCGGTACTCAATACCACAACGGTTACAGCGCAGCACAAGCGTGAGCTAATTTGTGGCAAAAATGGCTGCCACTTTGCTGGTGCATACTGGTATAACGGCTTTCATGAAGACGGTGTACGCAGTGCTTTAGATGTGACTAAACGTTTTGGTCTCGGTTTATGAAAACGAATTCAGCACACTCTAGCTCGACACACTCTGACTCAGCACGTAGCGAAGATGAGTTCAGCGGCATCTATTGGGGCAATGTACGCCACCGCCGTTTCGGTGAGATTACCCATAAGTTCAGCTATCAACTGTTCATGATGGGTATTGATCTTGATGAGTTGGCTAAAACCTCATCGCGTAGCCTTGTTTTTGGGCTGAGGTGGTTTAACCCAATTCGATTTGTCGAATCCGACTACATTAGAAACGAGCCCGGCAATTTAAAAGATAGAATATCAGATAAAGTAAAACTATTGGGTGGTACTTGGGATACTTCAAACAGAGTGACAATGCTGGTTCAGTGCCGCTGCTTAGGGCTCTATTTTAGCCCTATAAATTGCTATTTTTGTTACGATTCAGCAGGAAAATGCCAGTATATGCTGGCAGAAGTCAGTAACACTCCTTGGCGGCAAAGGCACTATTACTTAATTGATATGGCGAAAGAGATGAAAGTAAAAAAGGACTTTCATGTGTCACCTTTCATGGATCTTAATATGATGTACCACTGGAAAATTAAACCGCCAGCGCATAGCACATTAGTCCATATTGAAAACCGAAAGCCCAATGACCAAAATATAGAACGCAAGGTATTCGATGCGACATTAGCCCTATCCAAAAGACCAATTTCGTCGCAAAGTTTATGGAATACTTTGCTTAGTATTCCTGCTATGACCTTCAAAATTGTGTTTGGTATTTACTATCAAGCCCTAAAACTCTTTATTAAAAAAGTCCCTTTCGTGGCACACCCTGAAACCAAAAGTGAGCCATCACAACGTTAGTTTTGAGACACAATAATCAATGTAATTTATGTCTCCAAGCCCCTCAACATCGAACACTATAATAAATAGTTATAGTGTCTATCTTTTAATCTCAATTTTTAGCCTATAATCTACACAAATACTGATGGTATAACGCGATTAAGGTTAACAGTCATTTGAACACCGATAAAATTAAAGCATTTGTGTACGCAGCTGAATGTGGCTCTTTTTCCGCAGCAGCCAAAAAACAAGGCAAAGCTCAGTCTTGGATTAGTAACGCCATCTCAGATTTAGAAATTGACCTAAATTTATCATTGTTCGATCGTAGTGGTTATAAACCAACTATTACTAACGAAGGTGCTGCCTTATTGTTTCATGCGAAGAACATGATCGCATCTGAAACGACGCTACTCAGCCATGCCCACCATTTATCTTCCGGCATTGAAGATCGGATTGTGCTTGCTATTGATGATTGGTTGATGACTAAAAAGATGCGCCAACTCATTGTCGATTTCCAACTAACATTCCCAACGGTTGAATTAGTGGTCAGGCAGTTAATGACTCAAGATATTGTTTACCTTATTGAGAAAAATGAAGTCGATGTAGGGCTCGCGACTGGACGCTGGTTCTTTGATAAAAGTATACGTTTTCAAACCATAGACTACATAGAAACCTGCTTAATTTGCTCCAAGGGTAATCCATTAACCAAAACACCTGTTGGGCATGCCGATTTGTTTGGTTTTAAACAAGTTTCACGCTCTAGTATCTATAACCTTGAACATAAATACATAGATTTACCGGATATCGAGAGAGTGAATGTTAGTGATATGGAGTCAGTGATCACCTTGGTTGAAAATGACATTGGCTGGGCAGTCATTCCAAAATCAGTCGCATTAGAAAATCAAGAACGAATCGATATCATTGAATCGGAAATCAGTGAAAAGGGGCACTTACTCAGAATTGAGCTTATCACCCCAGAGTTAAAGGCAAACGGAGTTGCAACGCAATGGCTTAAACGTCATTTGATTAATCATTACTAAATCGCCTTTAAAATTACGTCCTGGACTCCAATGCTAAATAAAACTCCAAAGTTAAAAAAATTGCTGGCTCTTAGCGCCTTACCTACCCTTATTGCATGTAACGATGTTGATGTTCAAAGCAAGGCTTCACTTCCAGAAAATAAACTAAGTGAAACCCAGATAGACAATAAACTAAAAGAGACTTATCAAGACGTTTCTGAACATTTAGGCATTGATTATGCGCACATTATTAGCATCTGCCACACCAATTACACCAATGCCATTGCTACGGATACAGCATACAATTTAAGTTGTCATTGGGACCCAACCACTGAAGATTTTTCTATCCATTATTCTGAGTTTGACGAACAAAATGAAGCCAATGCTCGTGGTGAGTTTTCAACCCTCAAACTCACCGTTAACCGCAGCCTTATAGAAGATAACCTAATCGGTATCGACGCTATGTTGTACTATCCAACCGGTTCAAAAATCAATGATGTCGAAAACTTGAATTTTGATATCACTGACGACTCAAAAAGCTGGAAAAATGCGCTTTCATATAGCTTTGATTTCGAGGCAATCTCGTCTGATAGCTCGTCTGTAATTAAAAGTACGAATGGTTCAACAACGAATGGGGTTCATATCTACAACCTTATCGATTCAGAACTGAAACGCTTTAGGATCTCTTCAGATGTTGAGTTGGCGAACAATCAAAAAATGATTAAAGATGAAATCGTCAATGATGTGCTTTTTTCAAACATCCATAACGCCATTGGTTATCTTTAACTCAAACGTAAATTAAAACTTATCATCCCATTTAGAATATCTACTTTAAGACTTTATAATATACTTAGGCTGTCTAAAATCAGTACCCCAAGGTAGGAAGTACTGTTATGATTATGCTCAATAGTCGGGGGGCAAATACAGTTATCTGAATTTGCTGAGATCGTGATTCGAGACCCGTTGAACCTGATTCAGTTAGCACTGGCGTAGGGAACTATAAGCATTGATCTGCGTAGTACTTCAATAGGGTCTTCACTCATTGTTCTCACTGCACGCCTTTCATCGATCTATGCCTGTTCTCCTGCGTCTTTTCGACAGTAGGAGCCATCATGACATCACCAATACAATCGCTTCATTCAGAATACCTTTCACAAAATACCATTTCAGATTTAACGACACCGATCGTTTTAACCATCGCAGGTTCAGACAGTGGCGGCGGCGCGGGTATTCAAGCTGATATCAAAGCTATGTCTGCAACTGGCAGCTTCGCTTGCTCTGTCATCACAGCTATCACTTCGCAAAACACTCAAGGCGTATCTGCCATTTTCCCCATCCCCTTAGAACACGTGGCAAGCCAGTTAGACGCTGTTTTCACCGATCTAAATATTGTGGCTGTCAAAGTCGGCATGCTGGCAGACTCTGAGATTATCAAAGTTGTTGCCGAAAAAATTAAGCAGTACCAACCAAAACATTTAGTTATCGACCCAGTAATGGTAGCGACCAGCGGTGATTTACTGCTGAAAGAATCGGCCATCAGTACATTAAAAGCAGAGCTGATCCCACTTGCGGATATTATCACCCCGAACCTACCGGAAGGTGCGGCTTTAACAGGGAAACCAGTGCCTGAAAGCGAATCTGACATGCAAGACATGGTTGAAGAGTTAAGAGCATTAGGCGCAAAGGCGGTTTTACTGAAAGGTGGTCATTTAGAGAAAGACGAAAACAGTAATGATTTGCTCATACTACCAAGTAGCTCATCTCTAATCAGTGCAAAGCGCTACCCGACCAAAAACACTCATGGTACTGGCTGTACCCTTTCTTCCGCTATTGCGTCTTTTCTAGCTCAAGGTAATGAACTAAACCAAGCGGTAAATTTAGGTAAAAAATACATATCTGAAGCGATTGCTCACGCGGATGAACTACAAGTTGGGCAAGGGCATGGACCAGTAAACCACTTCTATGCAGGGCATGCTAATGTCCGCTAATACTGCTGACATACAGGAAGCACCTGAATGTCAGCCAAAGAAACCAGTGCACGTAGACCATACAAGCCAGTTAAAAGTCGGTATTGAAATAAACAAGGTAGATGTCGAGATAAGCAAGGTCGGTATTGAAATAAATAATGCCAGCTTGCGTTACCAAGATAGTGCTGTAGATACCTTAGCTAACCTGCATTTACACCTTGAAGCTGGGAAATGGACAGTACTACTTGGTCGAAGTGGTTGCGGGAAAACCACCGTCTTACGTTATTTAGCTGGTTTGCTAGAAGACAAAGTCGAATGGAATGGCTCACTGTCTACCTCAGATACCCTGCCTTTGCAGGGTCGTATCGCCTACATGGCGCAGCAAGATCTTCTACTGCCTTGGCTTTCAGTGATTGATAACGTCTGTTTAAGTGAGCGTTTTATGACTCAGTCAAACGGCTCTATTTCTAAGCATTCAGCTTCTAAACACGATATTTCAAAACAGGCTACTTCTGCTAACAATGTTCAAGCAAAGGCTCTCTCACTCTTAAAAGCAGTCGGGCTGGCTGACTACGCAGATGCAAAACCTGCTCAACTTTCTGGTGGAATGCGCCAGCGCGTTGCATTAGCTCGAACGCTGATGCAAGACAAACCCGTCGTATTGATGGATGAGCCATTTTCAGCGCTTGATGCTGTCAACAGACATAAGTTACAAACTCTCGCCAGTGAGTTGCTTCAAGATAAAACCGTTGTGTTGATTACTCATGATCCCCAAGAAGCGGTCCGTTTAGCAAATAACTTGTATGTATTACAAGGCACTCCAGCTAATGCTCACCCTCTTTCAGTGCCTTCGACTTGTCCTCCTAGAATATTGGATGCGAAATGCGCAGAGCTCCAACAGGCGATACTCAATCAGCTGGAGCGTGATTATGAGTAACCAAACCAGTAATAACGCATTACAGAATACGGCATCAGTTGAAACGACGTTTAACCAAAAACAAGGCACCCACCCAGCGGTACGTTTGCTGATAAGTGGCACCGTGGTGTTAGGTTTATGGCAGCTCGTTGTAACGGCATTTGCCATGCCGAGCTTCATATTACCAGCCCCGCTAGAAGTCATGATAAAGCTCATAGAGCGCCATGACGTGTTACTCAAGCACACATGGGTGACCGCTCAAGAAATCATATTCGGCTTACTGCTTGGGCTTTCTATGGGGCTATTTTTCGCGTTGCAGATGTTGATGTTTGAGCCGCTCAAACGCTGGTTATTGCCCATCTTAATTGCTAGCCAAGCCATTCCTGTTTTTGCTATCGCACCAGTTTTGATGCTTTGGCTAGGCTATGGCATGGCTTCTAAAGTCGTGATGGCAGCCATCATAATCTTCTTCCCTGTCACCACTTGTTGTTATGACGGACTAAGAAATACGCCAAATGGCTACCTAGACCTTGCTAAAACCATGGGCGCATCTAAATGGCAACTACTCCGCCATATCCAATTGCCAGCAGCATTGCCAACATTAGCCTCTGGGATACGTGTCGCCGTTGTCATTGCCCCAATAGGCGCAGTCGTAGGCGAGTGGGTCGGCTCTAGTGCTGGGCTCGGATATTTAATGCTACAAGCGAATGCGCGAATGATCATTGATGAAATGTTTGCCGCACTATTCATTCTGGCGGTGCTATCCATCTCGCTTTATTTCATCACCGACAAAATACTAAAAAAAGCAATACCTTGGGAAAACCAATAATAAACCCAAGCTGCGAGCAATCTTAAAAGTAAAAACTCAGAACATGTCTCACAGACAACCATAATGCAAAAGGAAATGACAAAAGTGAAAAGTACTAATCTATTAAAGACTAAGCCATTAAAGACCAATTTACTAAAAACTAAGCTATTAAAAACCAAGCTAATGAGTGCTATCGCCCTGCTTACTTCTCTTACTTCAGGTCACGCGTTAGCAGCTGAAAAGCCAATGACACTTATGCTTGATTGGTTCGTGAACCCCAACCATGGTCCAATCGTTATTGCGCATGAACGTGGTTACTTTAAAGATCAAGGCATCGAAGTTGAGATACAAGAGCCTGCGGATCCAAGTACCCCAGCCAAACTGGTTGCAGCAGGTCGCGTTGATCTTGCGGTTACTTACCAACCAAGCTTAACCATGGATGTGGCAGCAGGCTTACCACTGGTTCGCGCTTCTACACTTATCGCAACACCACTCAATACTTTAATGGTGCTAGATAACGGCAAGAATGATTCATTAGCCGACTTAAAAGGTAAAAAAATTGGTATCGCGATAGCAGGCAATGAAGAAGCGACGATCGGCACTATGCTTGCTCAAGAAAATGTCGCATTTGAAGATGTTGAAACGATCAATATTGGCTGGGCGCTGTCTTCATCTCTTGCTTCTGGAAAAGTAGATGCTATTTGGGGCGGGTTACGTAACTTCGAAACCAACCAATTAGCACTAGAAGGGTTTAAAGCTAAAGCCTTCTTCCCTGAAGAGCACGGCGTGCCTGCGTATGATGAATTGGTTTTTGTCGCCAATGCAGATAAACATGATGCGAAAGCAATTCAAGCATTCAATAAAGCACTAGAACAAGCGACGACTTACATCGTCAACCACCCTCAAGAATCGTGGAAAGAGTTTGTGGCTTACTCGCCAGACACACTGAACAACGAACTCAACAAACGTGCATGGAACGACACACTTACTCGCTTCGCTTTGCGCCCGTCGGCTGTCGATCATAAACGTTACGATGACTACGCACAGTTTATGTATGACAAAGGCATCATCAAATCTCTACCTAAAGCGTCAAGCTACGTACCAACGTTTAACTAAGCTGATCTCAATAATTTAAGCCGAACTCATAAAATCATTCTGGATAAGTACCGAGAACTGGCTCTCGGTGCTTACTTCGATTAGGAAAGCACCATGAAATACCAAGATTTAATTCAAGCTTGCGAACAAGATTGGCAAGACTATACCGAGCATTCATTCGTTACTCAGTTAGCGAAAGGTACCTTAGAACAACCTTGTTTTTTACATTATCTCAAGCAAGATTTTTTGTTCCTGAAGCAGTATGCGCGTGCTTATGCCTTAGCTATTTATAAGGCAAAAACATTGGCTGATATGCGCCGAGCTTTACCTAGCGTCCATGCTTTGTTGGATTCTGAAATTGCCCATCATGTGACTTACTGCGAGCAATGGGGTTTAACCGAAAGTGATCTTGAAAATGAGCCTGAGGATTTCGGTACCGTTGCTTATACCCGCTATGTATTAGACGCGGGAATGACGGGAGACTTGGTTGATCTTTACGCGGCTTTAGCACCTTGCTCAATCGGCTATGCGGTCATTGGAAAAGCGTTAATAGAAAGTGACACTACGGTGCTGGAAGGTAACCCATACGCAAGCTGGATAAACCTTTATGGCGGTGAAGAGTTCCAATCAGGAGTAGCAACTGGCGCGGAATACTTCAACCAGCTACTGGCGGATATTGATATTAATAGCGAACGTGGCCAAAACATCGTTCATATTTTTAAAACCGCAACTCGCATGGAAGTGGCTTTTTGGCAGCAAGGGCTCAATATACTGAGTTCGATTAACAGCCAGTCTCACCCTATCCAATCTCAGGCTCAATCCGAGCACCCTCAGCCAAGCCATTCATGAATAAGGAACTAGCCGTGTTAATCGAAAAAATTACTCAAGCACTTAGTGCCGTTCGAGAGCAAAAGCCACTGGTCGTTAATATTACGAACTACGTAGTAATGAACAATACTGCGAATGCCTTATTGGCAATTGGTGCGTCTCCTATCATGGCGCATTCCACTCAAGAAATGGCAGAGATGATGTCATTTTCAGGCGCACTGGTGATCAACATTGGTACGCTAGACAGTGTATGGATCCCTCGCATGAGCTACGCTGTTGAGCAAGCGAATCTACACAATAAACCTGTCATTCTCGACCCAGTTGGCTGCGGTGCAAGCGCACTTCGCACTGAAACCGCACGTACTATCGCTCGACTAGCGAATAAACTCATTATTCGGGGTAATGCCTCTGAGATTATTGCTCTTGCCGGCGAGCAAGCACAAAGCAAAGGGGTCGATGCCCTAGATAGCAGCGATGCAGCGTTAGGAGCTGCGCAATGCTTGGTTTCAGAATACGGTGCTAACGTGGTTATTTCTGGCGAGACGGATTATGTCGTCACCCAAGACCAAATCGTAAAACTAAACAATGGGCACCAAATGATGCCCTACGTGACAGGTATGGGCTGTACTTTAACAGCACTAACTGGCGCATTCGCCGCGGTGGGTGATGATACTGGGCTAGCGGCGGCTGCAATTCTTGGAGTCGTGGGAGAAATCGCAGCAGAGCAATCTCGCGGTCCAGGCAGCCTACAAATGAATTTACTTGATGAGCTTTATCAACTTGATGAAGCAACATTGCTACAGCGTCTTAAAATACAAAATTAATCATCAATAAATAGCACTTAATCATATAGCCCTGCTCCTTAAATTAGAAAGAGGAAAGGGCTAATGCATCTCTCAGAACTTTGACTTGAAGGTCCCTATGAACCCTTACACACTTTATCTGGTTACTGATGACCAACAAGATCTCGATACCTTAAGGTTTGTTGTTGAACAAGCAGTGCAAGGCGGTGTCACTATGGTACAAATTCGTGAAAAGCATGGCGATGTGCGCGCCTTTATTGAACGAGCTCAAGCGGTTAAAGCAATTTTAGCGAACACTGATGTACCGTTAATCATTAATGATCGCGTTGATGTAGCACTCGCCGTTGATGCCGATGGTGTTCATTTAGGGCAATCGGATATGCCCGCCACTGTCGCTCGACAATTAATAGGACCAAATAAGATACTTGGGCTGTCTATTGAAAATGAGCAGCAGTTAGAAGAGTCCAATTCTTTGCCAATCGACTACATTGGGTTAAGTGCGATTTTCTCTACACCGACCAAGACCAACACCAAGAAACATTGGGGGATTGAAGGGTTAGAAATGGCGCTAAAAGCGACGCAATTACCGATTGTCGGTATTGGGGGGATTAATGAATCCAACATCCCACAACTCTCACAAACAGGCGTCCATGGTTTGGCTTTAGTTTCAGCCATCTGCCACGCTGAAGATCCGAAATCTGCTTCTGAACATTTACTGTCTTTGATAGAAAAATCGAAATAAGTAGGAAGTGAAAAACATAAAATAAAAAAAGAGAGTAAGGAACACTCTCAAATCACAAAGTGAGAGCCTAGCTAAGGGGAAACTAAGCTCTCATAAGCGTTCTGGCTATAATTCAGTGCTCAGGCTAGGATTCAGCGGTGAACAGCTCACCAGCGCCTTGTGCAGAACGTTGGCTCGACTCGACTAAGATAGCCGTCGCGGTTTCTTTCAATGTACTCCATTGAGAGTCATCAATATAAATCCCTTCATTCCACGCTTTTTTCTGTTTTTCAGCCAGCTTATGAGACTCAATATGAGTCGTGTAGCCTTGTGATAAATGCACCACATCAAAATCATGGACCGATAATTCAATCGTCATATTATGTAGGCTCTCTTCTGATTCCATAACCAAATCAGATAGAAACAGTTCAGGTGCAACACAACCACGGTTCAATACATACAAGGTGCGTTTTGGGCTAGTCCCGTTATCCCACTTCGCTGTGCATGCGATCCCTTTTGCTGCTAACTTAACTAGTTCACTGTATGCCAACCAACGGTTGTGACAGTTATTTAGTTCAATCTTTAATGCTTTAACACCAATCATTTTTTCGATGGCATAGTCCATTATTACAGGCAAATGGCACGCTAAGCTGCATTTGTGTAGATCGACTTCAATGGTATTGTCAGAAGTGACAGAAATATCGACAGGGCAATCATCTTCCAACCCCATAAAGTCACTCGCATTATTGAAATGGCGAACACCGTCTAACCCTACCATTTGTAGATCAGCCACCATACCGGCGATAACATCGGCTTCACCGCATGAGCGGCGCATACCTAAAAAGGCTTTGTTTACCGCAGCCACCAATTCATTGTGAGAAACGATCATAACTCAGCTCCCGGTACGATACCTTGGTGTTGTTGATGCTGTTGTTGACCTAATTCCAACTTGCTCGGAAGCAATGGGAATAACCACTCACCTTCGCTGATTTCATCCAGTAATGGTGCCCCTTGGAAGAAGGTCACGCGAACCCAGCGGTCCGATCTTGGATCAAACTTCGTGGCACCAAATACCGCTAATTTGCAACGTAGCAAATGCATAGGTAGAGATGACTGATGCAACACATTCATCTGAATATCACCCATCGCTTTATGACCCAATGTCCAAACTCGGCGAGCAATCGCACGATATTTAGGTCTCTGTATTAGAAACTCAGCAAGTGATAGCTCAGGCGCATGTTCCTGTAAAGCATGGTACAAACGATAAGCTTGGCGACCAATATCTAATGGTAGCTCGCGCTCTTCACCTGGCTCTTCGCCGCGTACTCCTAATCTTGGTTCTTCTTTATCTTGTGAGCGATACCAAAACCAGTAGTTATTATCAGGCTTAGTGAAATCAGTATTGATTGCCCAACCGTAATTCTCTTCTAAGATCACAAGTAGATCTTGGATTTTCTTGCCGCTTGGTAGAAACAAGGTTTCATCACAGTTCATATTATCTTGATGGGCGTCCACTAATTCTGGGTACAATTCCATCAAGCACGAGAGCAGGATTTCTTGGGCTTCCAAACTCATATGCTGTGTTTTATTAACAAGATCATTCCAAGTTGAGCTTTGGCTTTGGTTCGGATTAGAACTAAGGCTAGATTCAATATTGGTAGACATGAAAGAATCGAATTTGCTATTCAACTGTTTTAAATCGTGCACCGCTATCGCGTTCAGCTCTTTTTGGTGTTCATTGATAGTGATGACTTGCTCTAAATGGCTGATACCTTTTTGAATCAATGACTGCAAAGAATCATACAGTGCAGGTTCGCTTTCACAGGCAAGCACAGCAGCTAAAGCGGTTTCACGCGTCGTCATCCATTGATCAACAACACTTGGGTGATTAATCAGATAAGGCGCCATGCCAAGGCCCGTCGCATTACCAACACCAAGATATCGCTGTAAGCCTCGATGAAGTGGAATGGCAGCCGCACCACCTTGTTGCTCAGCCAAGTAGTGAACCCAGTCTAAACTAAATTCACGAAGCATATACACCGCGCACATTTGAGCACTAAATGACTGATTGAAATCTGGGTTATTTTCTAAAATCTTAAAGTCAGCAATACCGAACTTGCCATTACCATATACAGCGGTTGTGCGGAGAATATACCCAACTTCAGCAAGTTCATCAGTAGTGGGTTGAACACCTTTCGCTAAATGGCTAACAATATGCTCAAACACACGAACACTCTTGTTTGCACGCGCCAGCACCAAAACATTGTTTGGATTACGCCCCGCTTCTTGAAGCGGTACATTCGCTCGCAGTTGTTCCAGCAAGCTCACATCAACATCACCATAGACTAAGGCAAAAGTTACGTCCCACTTTTCAGCAATTACACGATCATTGCGTTCATCGTCGGCAATCTCATCACAAAATACGACTAAATGATAAACATGGTTAGGGGTCGCTAATTTGTAGATAACGTGGCCAAAACCGCGTGGGCATAGCTTCCATTCATGCTTTGTGACTTTCCATTGCTGTTGCGCCATTTTTCGAATCAGAGTTCTCACGAAACTGATTCGGTTTTGGTGCATTGCACCGAGCCTTTCAGGTGCCATGACGATGTCTGCATTGCGCAGTTGTGCTTCAGTGTAAGTAGAACGATGTGCATCCATTTTGCTCACCACCTTTATAGTTATAGAGTATTGCTCGTTATTGGATTTCATTGGAGGCGGACGATCCCGCCTCCTGCATTGGCTGCTTATTTGCAGCTCTGATCTATCGGCTTATTGCGAATTTTTATATAGCTTTTCGTTTATAGCCCTTGCTCTTTTGCCATCTTCATTGCTATTTGTGGTGCATTCCAAAGAGAAGGGAGCAAGATTAATGAAACCGGTACTGCGGTTATCACAATGAATGATTGCAGGGCAGAAATACCGCCAGATCCAAGGGAGATAAGGATTAATGCCGTTACCCCCATCATCACACCCCAGAACACTCGAATAACAGCATTTGGCTCAGTTTCACCACTGATTACTACACTGATGGTGTAGGTCATCGAGTCACCGGTTGTCACAATGAAGATTGTGGTCAAAATCAAGAACAAGATTGAAATCAGCATTGGCATAGGGAGTTGCTGTGTCACTGCCAGTAATGCTCCAGGTAAGTTAAACCCTTCGAATGCTTTACTTACTGTGCCTGGTTCTGCAATTTCAAACGCGAGACCCGTACCGCCAACAATCGTAAACCAAAAACAGGTAACTAATGGAGCAATAATGCTGATGGTGCTGACCAATTGGCGAATGCTACGCCCACGAGAAATACGAGCGATAAAGATAGCCATCATCGGGCCGTAACCTAGGAACCAGCCCCAGAAGAACACCGTCCACCAGCTTAACCAGCCTTCATCACCACGGTAAGTTGCCATTGGAATGAAGTTATCAATCATGCTGCCTACACCTTGAATGTAACCATTGAAGATGAAGTTAGTTGGACCAAAAATCAGGATGTAAATCATCAATGCCATCGCAAGGATAACGTTATAACGACTCAACATTTGCATGCCGCGATTCAAACCACTCAAAGCTGACAACGTATAAAGTGCAATCGCAAACAGAATGATGATGAGCTGAGTTGTGAAGCCGTCTGGAATATCAAACAAAGCGTTCAACGCATAGCTGACTTGTAAGCCAAGAAAACCAATAGGACCAATCGTGCCGGCCGCTACCGCGACAATACAACATGCATCAATTAAAGCGCCGGTATGACCTTTCAATGCTCGCTCGCCAAGTACTGGGTAAAGCAAGATTCGAGGTTTAAGAGGTAAACCTTTATCGTAATGTAAATGCATGACCACAATAGACGTTAAGCTGCCTACAATTGCCCACGCTAAAAAGCCCCAGTGCATAAAAGATTGAGATAAAGCGTTAACTGCACCTTGCTGGGTATTTTCTTGCGCGCCATACAATGGAGGAGGACTAACATAATGCGCGATAGGCTCAGCCGCCGCCCAGAACACACCGCCACCAGCTAGAAGAGTACAGAAGATAATCGCCATCCAACGGAACCCATCCATTTCAGGCTTTGCGATTCCCCCTAGAATCACCTTACCGGTTCGCCCTGCTGCCAAGCCAATACCAATCAGAAATGTCAACAGAAGAAGTATTTGCCAATAAGGGCCAAACACTTTGACTGACCATCCAAACCCCGAGTTCACTAGGCTTGATAACAGCTCCCCATCAAATAAAGCGAGGGCAACAAACAGAGCGATGAACCCGCCGCTGTACCATAAGGCAGGGTTACTTAACCCCAGTTTATCGGATGTTGATTCAGGCTGGCTCGCCTTATCTGAGGCAGAACGGTTTGCCGCAGATAGATTTGCATTTGCTACATTTGAAGCTTTCACGCTATTGGTTAAATCAGACATACTCTGACTCCAGAGGTTTCTTTGCAGCGCCATTAACAATGGCTACAAAAGGTTGTGTTTAACACCTGCCCTATTATTTTTTTGTTGAGCAGGAGGTCCATGTTCGGGTGACTTTTTAAACAAGCATTCGCCTTAATTTCACTAAAGGCCCGCCATTTCACTAGAGGTCTATGACACTAAAACGGCTCGTTAAATCGTTTTTGCATTTAGTTAAACTAGCTTGAGCCTTTGGTTAAATAGGTTTGAGCCCTTGTTTAAGAAAGTTAAACCAGTTTTCACCCAGTATTTGTCCCGCCTCAGATTCACTGAATCCGTGACGTATTAATCCGTTGTAAATATTCTCCATACCCGCACTTCCACAAAACCAAGGTAAAGCATCAGGCCAACCAGAGTTATTTGCCGATCCTTCACCGTAGTCCATCGCTTTTGACCAGCGACCATTACGCATCCACTCAAGTACGGCCTGAGGTTGGTTTAGGCATAAATCACTACCAATCCCTAAATGTTCAACACCGACAAGGTCTGCGGTAGTCGCCACCATTTGGCAAAAGTCTTCAAGGGTACATTGGCTACCATTAGGTAAATGGAATGGGTATAAGCTGAAACCGATTAAGCCATCACGAGCCGTTAAGGCTTTGATCACATCATTCGATTTATTACGAAGAGCATCATGAGCAAAAGTGGGATTGGCGTGGCTAATGCAAATTGGGCGAGAAGACATATCAATGGCTTCTAGAGTTGAACGCTCAGCACTATGAGACATATCGATGATCATGCCTACACGGTTCATCTCTTCGATGGCTTGCTTACCAAAGCGCGTAATACCCGTATCATTTTGCTCATAACAACCAGTCGCTAATAAGCTTTGGTTGTTATAAGTCAATTGCATGATCAACAGCCCTTGCTTACGCATCACTTCGATCAAACCAATTTCATCATCAATCGGTGAACAGTTTTGCGCGCCAAGGAAGATCCCTACTTTCCCCTTCGCTTTGGCTATTTCGACATCAGCCATAGAGTGGATCGGCATAATCAGGTCAGCATTTTGCTCAAACCTTAGGTTCCATTCAGCAAAGCGAGTCAGCGTTTCACGAGCCGTTTCGTGATACACCATCGTGGCATGTACCGCAGTAATCCCACTGGCTTTTAGAGTTTGAAAATATTCTCTATCCCAATTGCAATACTGCAATCCATCTATAACAATCCGTTGCTGGTACATAACCACTCCTTAATAAACCGTCTTAATATGTT
Source organism: Vibrio gallaecicus (assembly GCF_024347495.1). Classification (NCBI taxonomy): domain Bacteria; kingdom Pseudomonadati; phylum Pseudomonadota; class Gammaproteobacteria; order Vibrionales; family Vibrionaceae; genus Vibrio; species Vibrio gallaecicus. Next base: position 1,576,517 of record NZ_AP025491.1, read on the forward strand.
GTGGGGGTAGTGCGTATTAATGACGCACCACCGACCTCAATTAGTACGGACGTTGATAAGCGGTTTTAACCACTGTGTAGAACTCTTTCGCATACTGACCTTGCTCACGAGGACCAAAGCTAGACTCTTTTCGTCCGCCAAATGGAACGTGATAATCGGTACCCGCGGTAGGTAAGTTGACCATGACACAACCAGTTTGAGCCTGTTGTTTAAACATGGCACTAGTGCGCAAGCTTTGAGTGATGATGCCGCCAGTAAGGCCAAAGCGAGTATCGTTTGTTGTTGCAATAGCTTCTTCCAAATCAGCAACACGAATCACGCTTGCCATTGGTGCAAAGACTTCTTCTTGGTTTACTTCCCAGCTGTTTTGGGTATTTAAAAATAGGGTTGGAGACATATAGAAGCCTTCATGCTCTAGGCTTAAACGTTCACCACCGAATGCTAATTCGCCTCCGCTTTGACGTGCTTTTTCTATCCAATTGAAGTTCGACTCCAACTGCTTACCGTCAACCACTGGACCCATGAATACGCCGTCTTGTAGAGCGTGGCCCACTTTTAGCTCACTCATGCGTTTAATCAGAGCATCGACATATTGATCATGAATACCATCCATCACCACTAAACGAGAAGACGCTGTACATTTTTGACCCGCACCAGAGAATGAACCCGCAATAGTCGCTTCAACGGCAGTTTGAATATCGGCATCATCGGCAATAACCAACGCGTTTTTGCTACCCATTTCCAATTGGCAACGTACAAAATTAGGCGCCGTCGCCGCTGCAACTTTACGACCAGTATCAACAGAACCAGTAAAGCTGACGCCGTTAATATCTTTAGAATGGATAAGCGCATCACCGACCTGAGAGCCGCTACCTAGCACTAGGTTAAATGTGCCAGCAGGGATGCCTTGTCGGTGGATGATCTCAGTCAGCGCAACGGCACTCGCCGGTGTTAAGTTCGCAGGTTTCCAGATAACGCTGTTACCAAACGCTAATGCTGGTGCAATTTTCCAAGCCGCCGTAGCCGTTGGGAAATTCCAAGGAGAGATAATGGCGATAACGCCCACAGCTTCACGAGTCACTTCAACGGAGACCCCTGGACGGACGGAAGCAGCGTTATCACCAATTTGACGAAGTACTTCAGCAGCAAAATATTGGAAGAATTGACCCGCGCGATAAATTTCACCACGACCTTCAGCAAAAGGTTTGCCTTCTTCACGAGAAAGTAACGTACCTAGTTCATCACAACGAGCAATCAGTTCATCACCAATTGCTTGAAGCACAGCTTGCTTACGTTCGATCGGTGTTTTTTCCCACTCAGGTTGAGCATGTTTTGCCGCTGAAATCGCTTGTTGAACCTGCTCTTCACTTGCTTGAGCAAATTGACCAAGGTTTTCAGAAATATCTGAAGGGTTGATATTTGCAACGGTACTAATACCAGATTGCCATTCACCTGCAATGTACAACGCATTTTCTGCTTGAGCGCTTTCTGTCTGATTCGTATGTACTTGAGTCATCATTCTTTCCTTGTGACATTTAGGCTGTATTTGAGTCTGGCAACCTAGTGTTTATGTATGGGAGATTTTTGAGCTTTATATCAATTTGATATTTATTTCAGTAATTGAGCTTTATACAATTTTAGTCGCTTATTCTTCTGGTTGAGAGGCCGAGGCGTAAACCACAAACTCCACCAACATTTCTTCGCGAGCTAATCCAGCCACCACAATGGCAGCTCGGTTCGGGTATGGGGCATTGAAATATTCAGCGTAAATACTGTTTACTGTTTTTAAGTACTCACGGTCAGTCACGTAGATAAGCACTTGTAAAACGGAATCCATCGATTCGCCAGCACACTCTAAAGTATGAACAAGGTTGCTAAAGGTTTGGCGTGTTTGAGCTTCAATTCCACCTTCAACTACCGCTCCAGTGTCATCAATTGGGATCTGAGCGGTATAAAGCGTACCGTTGTTAACAATCGCCCATTCAAGAGGCGCTTTAGATGCAAAAAGAGAGGTCTTTACTGGGTGTTTTTTAGTTTGTGCATTCACGGCTTTATCCAACTTTGTAACTAAGATGTTTCAAGATGGTTAAATACTGCACGTTGACACCTGATAAATCTAACGGTAAATTTTGTGCATTTGATAAAGAAAACTTATCACCATGAGAAAAGTACGGAAAATAAAGGGATGAGAAGGATGTTAGCCAATGAGTATTAAGCTCCAACAATTAAAACATTTTGTTTTAGTCATCGAAGAAGGTGGATTTAGAGCCGCATCTCACCGTGCAAATCGATCACAAGCCGCCCTTTCAACATCAATTAAAGAGCTTGAAAAAATTCTAGGGCAACCCCTTTTTGAGACTGGAAACAAGTCAACCCTAACCCCATTTGGTGAAATATGTTTACCAAAAATTATTCAATTCCTGAATGTTTACAATGCGTTAAACAATGATCTTCGAGCGGCAGCTGCGGGACAACAAGGTCGAGTTCGAATTGCTAGCGTACCCTCTGTTGCTGCAAAATTGATCCCTAGCGTACTCGGGGCTTTTTGTGAACAGTACCCAAGCGTTGAAGTGAGCTTAATTGATGATAATGCGGCGGGGGTTGAAGCGCGGTTACTCTCAGGGGAAGTGGACTTGGCGCTGGGAAATAGCTCTCATCTTGAAGAAGATTCCATTGAGTTTACCCCTCTTATTTCAGATCCCATCGGAGTCGTTTGCTTAAAAGACAACCCAATAGCACAACAACCTGAAGGGATTGAGTGGCAAACTTTGTTAAAACAACCTTTCATTCGAAACGGAACTTGCACCTTGCTTGATCCAACTCCGGCTCGAACATTAAGTGAGCAAGCTCTGTACTCGGTAGAGAACATCACTTCACTGTTTTCCGTGCTCGAATTAGGGATTGGAGTCACCACTTTACCTAAACTAGCCTTCCCAACGAATGAAACTCGGTTAGTTTGGGTGCCACTTATCGATCCACCATTAAAACGACAAATTGGCATCTTCCGTTTAACCGATAGAACTATCTCCCCACAGGCTCAAGCCTTCCATGACTTGTGTATTCAATATTTGAACTACAGTGACGAATAAAATGGCTTTAGTCACTCTCACTCGATTCTTTTAGCCATTAGTCGATACCAATGAAGGGGCTCTCAGTACCCTTCAATTTTACCTCACCGACTCCCCTATCAGATTTGTGAGCCCCCTTACTTTCTATAGCTCCAACTTATTCTTAAAAAATACTCTTTTTAAATGAACCCTTTTGCTAATCATCCCGTATACAACAATGAAACAGAGCATCACTCACTCATTTTACTCGCGGCTACCTCTTAGTACGGAGTTAAGCTTAAGCAGAAATAGGTTCAAGTGAGAGGGGCATCGCTAAGCATTTAAAAATAAATGAAAAAATCCAGTACACGTCATCAGACATTCGTTTATTTGTACTAGGATTTAAGATCAAGCAAACACGGCATTCTAATTAGATACGAGACCCGAGAGAGGTTTACATGGAACAGCTAGCAAAACAAAATCAAAATTCAGCACTAGCCCAAACGGACAAAGCGACCCACTCGAGTAAATACCGAACTCTCATATTTCGAGTATTGGATGAACTTAAAGACGCATGCATTGAAATCATCGAAGGAGACAACCACTCAATCTTCGGTGAACGTTCAGAATCATTACTCGGTCAAATCGTAGTGCACGATTCAACCTTTTATAAAGACGTAGTGATGGGAGGCAGTATCGGAGCATCTGAAGCCTATATTGATGGTAAATGGACCAGCCCAAACTTAACCCGCGTCATTCAAATCATGGCTAAAAATCAGTCTCAGTTGGATGAATTAGACAGCAAAACCCAATGGCTGACCCAATTCAAAAACTTATTACTTAGACGTAAAAATGCCAATACCGAGCAAGGTTCAAAGCGAAATATCCTAGCTCACTACGACATTGGTAATGAACTGTATGAGCGTTTTCTTGACCCATCGATGCAGTACTCATCGGCTATTTACAGCTCTGGTGCTCTGACATTAGATGAAGCCCAGCAAAATAAAATGCGCACTATCTGCGAGCGGTTAGAGCTTTCAGAAACCGATCACGTGGTAGAAATTGGCACTGGCTGGGGCGGTCTGGCTATTTACATGGCTCAGCATTACGGCTGCAAAGTCACCACTACAACTATTTCTGATGCTCAGCATAACCTTGCTGAACAGCGTATTAAGCACCTTGGGTTAACTAATAAGATCACTCTGCTGAAGCAAGATTATCGTAACCTTACAGGTCAATACGACAAACTGGTTTCAATAGAGATGATTGAAGCCGTTGGCCACGAATACATGCAAACCTTCTTTGAAACCTGCTCGAATTTGCTAAAGCCGACAGGGAAAATGTTGGTTCAAGCCATCACTATTGCCGACGGGCGTTACGAGAAATACCGCAAAGGCGTCGATTTCATTCAAAAATATATTTTCCCTGGCGGTTGCCTACCTTCTGTCTCTGTCATGAGCCATCACCTTGCCTCTCATACTGACATGGTGATTCACGAGGTGGATGACATTGGTTTGCACTACGCTCGCACATTAAATGATTGGAAAACCGCCTTTGATAAAAGTTGGGATGAACTGCAGACACTCGGTTACTCAGAAGAGTTCAAACGTCTCTGGACTTTCTATTTCTGTTATTGCGAAGGTGCTTTTTTAGAGCGAGTGATCAGTACCCACCACATTGTGGCGAGAAAACCTCGCTACTTGGGAGACAAAGATGAAACGATTTTGGATTATTAACCTCGTTTTATTTCAAGCGGCTTGGCTCTGTTCGGCTTTTTATACAGAGCAAGCTTGGTGGGTAGTCAGCGTGATAATCGCATTACACTTTGCTTTGTCTCCCACCAAACAAGAAGACTTAAAACTGCTACTGCTGCTGCCTGTAGGAATAGCAATGGATAGCTTACAACTGAGTATTGGCGGTCTGAGTGCTTTGCCACTTGAAACATCTTCACTCACAACTACTTCTTCATTATTAGTGGGTGAAGAAGTGGCCAATTTAGGGTTTCACTTCCCAGCTTGGCTTGTGATGATTTGGGTTTTATTTTTGATAAGCCTAAACCACAGTTTGCACTGGTTGGTGAATCGCTCAACCGTAACTCTTATCGTCATTGGAGCCATAGGCGGAACCAGTAGTTACTGGGGCGGCATTCAAGCTGGAGCATTACAAACTAATTGGCAAACCGAATGGATGCTCGCGTCGCTAATGATTGGCTGGGGAGCATTACTGCCTATCTTAGTTTCTGGTTATAACTACCTCCAAAAACCTATGACTTTTCAACCTCAGAGGTGATGCATGCGACAGCTACTAACCACTCGATCCCACATATCAAGACGCATAATCCTTGCTGCTATTTTGCTAGCGCTTTCAGGGGTCGCTTCTTCAATTAATGCCTCTCCAACTAGTGATTTTCAAAAACTGGGGGAAGGGGAAATGAACTATATGTTTTGGACGATTTACTCAGCAGAGCTGTTTTCTTCGGTATCCACTGGAGAACAAGCGCTGAAGATCGAATATCAAAAATCGATTGATAGCCAAGCTTTGATTGATGCAACGGAAGACCAATGGAATCAATTGGGTTACACGCAGAAGAACATTAATGCTTGGCTTGAACCTCTCAATGCCTTGTGGCCAAACGTCAAACCAGGTAACACGCTGACCATTATTGTTGCAGAAGATCAAACTAGCCGCTTTTACTTTGATGACCAGCCTATAGGAGTGGTCAGTAATAAGGAATTTGGACAGGCATTTCTTTCTATCTGGCTATCTGAAAAGACCTCTGAGCCAAAGCTTAGAAAGCAGTTACTTGGGCTCGTTAAATAAAAAACGATTCAAATACACTCAAGAATGCAGCTAACCATCTATCAACAGTTAGTGATTACAGATTAGCACTACATAATTAATACTTAAGGGATTAGTCATGAAACGACTCATTGGTATATTCTGCGCGTTGTTCCTATTTGGCTGTGGCTCCGCAAGCCTTGAAAAGCACGCTCAGACCACTCCAGAATTAAAGCTAGAGCAATTCTTTGATGGGGAACTCAAAGCCTATGGGATGGTACTGGATCGTTCTGGCAATTTACTGCGACGTTTTGAGGTGAAGTTGCTAGCGACATGGGAAGGCGAGAATGGTGAAATCAAAGAGTGGTTTACCTTTGATGATGGTGAGCGTTCAATAAGAAATTGGAATTTGACCCGAACCGGAGACAACATCTACACAGGCACGGCTGGGGATGTCGTTGGGGTGGCAAAAGGTACAACCGAAGGTTCAGCACTTTATTGGCAATATAGCCTTGAGATCGAAGTAGATGGCAGCCAGTACGAAGTCACACTTGATGATTGGATGTTTTTAATCGATGAAAAACGCCTATTTAACAAAACAGACATGTCTAAATTTGGCTTCAAAGTCGGCGAAATCATCCTGTATATCGAAAAGATATAATTCCAACAGCTGATTAATCAAGGCTCTCAGCCAGATAGCATAGCAAATTGCTCTGGCTATTATGCTAAAATGGTTTTATCAGCTATATGAATGTACATCTCATTTGTTTACCTGAGGGTAGTGACCAAACCTACCGTGATTAACTAATGAGGCAAATAAAAATGAGCAAATTAAGTGCTGCAGAGCGTAAAGAACGCGACAACGAGCGTTTTTCACAGCGTGTCAATGAACGCAGAGAAAAGGGCGAAGATGTTGTAGCGTATGCGCTTACTAACAAAAAAGCGGTGAAATTTCTGACCAAATCAGAAAAAAGAGCGCTGAATGAAAGAAAGGCTGAACGCCAAGAAGAAATTAAGCAAAAAGAGCAAGAAGAACTGAACCGAATTGAAGATTCGTTTGCCGTTAAGCAATACGAAGATTAAATCTTAGCCCTGTCTTCGATTAGGCAGGGTAAAGCCCAAACCCAAAGCGCATATCTATACCTTTCACTTTCACTTTCACTTTCACTTTCACTTTCACTTTCACTTTCACTTTCACTTTCACTTTCACTTTCACTTTCACTTTCACTTTCAAGTACAGTATCAAAATCAACTCTAGGTCTCAGCAATACCCAAACCTCAACCGTAAGATAACGGCTTAATCCAAATAGTACGAAATCTTATGATCTTAATTACCGGTGCAAGCAGTGGTCTTGGTGCTGCTCTCGCAAAGTTATATTCAATTGATAAACATCCATTAGCCATCACAGGGCGCAACGAGCGACGTTTAAGCCAAATATCGACGAGCCTTTCACACCCCGTAACCGTGTTGCCTTGCGATTTATGTGATCCTCAATCAGTATCTAACCTACTTGATGACCTTGATACACCGCCTAGCCTCGTCATTCATAGTGCTGGTAGTGGCTATTTTGGAAAGATTGAAGACCAAGATCCAAGCAGCATTACTGACATGCTAAACAACAACATTCACTCCACCATATTTTTGCTCCGAGAACTGGTGCAACGCTACCGCGACCAAGCCGTGACGGTTGCGGTTGTGATGTCGACTGCCGCACAAAGTGCAAAAGCAGAAGAATCCACTTATTGTGCGGCAAAATGGGCGGTAAAAGGATTCATTGAGTCTATTCGATTAGAGCTTAAAGGTAGTCCAATGAAAATTGTGGCAGTGTACCCAGGCGGCATGGCTACCGAATTTTGGGCATCCAGTGGTAAGCAACTCGATACCTCTAACTTTATGACCGCAAATGAAGCAGCAATCATGCTTAAGCAAGCATTAGTCAGTACCGAGCATGGTTTTGTCTCTGACATCACGATCAATCGCCAATAAAGATCATGTGAGGAATGCACGAAAGTGTGAGACAATGCACAATGTAAATTCATATAGAAATGGTTCATCATGAAACTTTTAGTTCGCAACCTATCGCGCGCAACAACAGAACAAGAACTTCGCGTTTTGTTTTCAGAGCATGGCTCTGTAACAGAATGTACAGTTGTACTAGACCAAGAAACTGGCTACTCGAAAGGCTTTGCTTTTGTTGAGTTACCAGAGCAAGAAGAAGCTCAAGCAGCCCTTAAAGCGCTGAACATGACTAGCTTCAACAAGAGTACAATTCGAGTTAAAATCGCTAACTCGTAAGTCGCGATCCGTTATTCTGGATAACCGCGTAAAACATGAAAGCCCACTCAATTAATACTTCTATTAAGTCATAATTGAGTGGGCTTTTTAGTTTATCTATTTTCTAGAATACTCAGAGATGAACCATACTTCCAACGTTACCTTTCCACATTTAACTCAACCCTTCAAATTCATCCATTGCTAAGCGAGCTTCTGCCATCGAACAGCCAGAAAGGCTCACTAGCTGTTTAAGCGTTAAATTGGGTGTATCAACTAGCAACCCCTCCAAACACACAATCGGAGTCGGCAAAGCTTTATCTATCGCATCTTTGATCCATAAATCATGCTCATCACTTAGCGTACTTTGCAGCTTCCTGAGCTGCTCTTCTGAGCCCGTTAGCAGCCAATGTCGTGAACGACGAACCCTCTTAAGAGAGCATGATTCACGAGAAACGTAATCGAGAACCTGTGCTTTATCATGCACTCGGTGGACAAAGCTGTTAAGTGGGACGCTGAACATAACCGGTGAAGCCTTCAATCAAAATTCACGAAAATACAGTATATTTGCGCACTCATTACATAATAATCTCGGTGGTAATTACCGTTTTTACTGAGTTAGCAATAAAGCAGTGTTGATGGGATAAATGATGCAACTTTTCAAGCTGTTGATAGGTCGGCTGTTTATCTCCTGAGAACACAATCTTGGGTCTTAGTGTCACTCTTGTCACCGATGTTACGCCTTCAGTGTCTTCCTCTAAGACTCCAACGGCGTCATCCACATATTCTTCAATCACATAATTACGTTTGGCAGCAATAGAGAGAAAAACCAGCATATGACAACTTGATAGGGCAGCAATAAAGGCCTCTTCAGGGTCGACATTCTCTTCAACAGAATAAGGCAAAGGAACGACATGAGGAGAAGAGGAAGCTGGTACTTTGACTCCACCATCAAATTCCCACATATGCCCTCGGCTATATTGATTGTCGCTAAAAGTTTCATCTTTTCCACGATTCCAGCGAATAACCGCTCCATATTCAGACATAACCATTCCTTTGTTCGTTCATTTGCATGTTTGTGCGCTCTACTTTAAATGAAGATGCCTTGAAGAACAAAAGGAGTATTAGGAATAAAGAGAAGCAATGAATTAAACCAATCAGAGATACCATTCGCATATAGAACGACATTCCGATAATATAATAAAAAGGTACGGATTCTGCACAGTTTGGAGAAAAAATGACATTCTTAGAAAAAATACAAGCCGCCCAAAAACCGGCTTTTATCCTTATTGATACTGACTTTGCGCAGCACCAAGGTGATAAATATGTTCATGATAAAGCGATTTATTACTACACTCCGGAAAAAGGCAGAGGTCGTGTGCATTTTGAAAAAATAGCCAAGGACCAAAAATGCGTTAGCCTACGTAAGAATACCGATGACACCATTACAGCTATCACCTTCACTTATATTGGTTCAACATTTGCTGGGCACTACATCAAAGACGACACACAATTTAGTACAGTTGAAGTGTTAGGTAACATGCTTTCAAGCGAGCACTTTGAGACTCGCTCAGCGGCTAAAGCGGCGTATCCTGAAGCGTTCGAATCCGTTAAAGATAAATTTAAGACTGGCGTATGCATATTACCTCTTTAATAAAACTCCAACTCTGGCTCAATCTATCTCAGTAACTCAAGGTGACCTATGCCCACACTGCGGGCTAATCATCATGCTGCCACCAGATATACAGCCAACGTGCTTAGGGTGTGGTAAGTCGCTGACCTGACCTGACCTGACCTGACCTGACCTGACCTGACCTGACCTAGTAATTGTCATGATTTTCGAGACACAGTTAATCAATTTTCGTGCTATATAAAAAACAAATATGTGACATAGTTCTCGCCTACTAATTGTAAGCAGGCATCAGCAGTGAACAAGTTATTTACAGCTATAGGTTTGGGAATTATCTCTTTTCAAACCCATGCACACCAACTTGAAGTGTCAGTCGAAGCATTAGATGGAACTTATGTCGGAGAGTCTACGTATTATTACGATACAGAATACAGTGACTTACCGGGCTTCTACCATGAAAAAAACAGTCTTGAGTATGGTATCCACGTTAAGTATATTTACGAGCTGGAAGATTGGGATATCTTCGCGAAATATGGTCTTGGCACATCAGAATTAAGAAACTCTCGAACCGGTGAAGGTGGCGTTAGATACCGCCTTGATGAGAAACATTGGTTCTCAGCAAAAGTCATAGGTCAGTACGCGAAAGAAGAGTATGAGATCGATGCAAAAGTGATAGACCCAGAGCACCAAAATACCATCACGAATGGTGAGTGGGCTGAATGGGTAATTCTCAGTTACCGGTACAATATGCCGAATATGTTCTCTTTCCCTATGTATATTGAAGCTGAAGGAGTGGTAGCCGATAATGACCCAGAGCTTATGCAAGATAAGCTGTCGATTGCGCTTGGATTCTCTCATGGGAAATATTTTGGTGAACTGAAAGCCGGTAAAGATTTGATTGGGCTGTCTATTGGAATGCAGTTTGACCTATCTGACTAAGACAAACACTAAGCCCTAAATCTCAATACTGTCTTGTCCTAAAATACGTAGACGATTTTTGTAAGCCCGTTACTTATGTGACGGGCTTTTTAGCTTAACAAGACAAAGATTTAACTTGCCAATACCCTTCGCCTTTTGTAGCCAATTCACAGTGTAAATATTCCAGTACTTCAGCTACTAAAGCAGCCATACCGGCTGGAGGATTAAACAACAATAGGCCACTGCCAATTAAGCGATCATCATCTTTTGGGTCTCTTAGCCTTAGCTCTGCTTGTATAGGAACGGGGAGCTGTTGCTCTTTTGAGGCTAATAAACTTCTTTGTAAAATCAATGAACTTTTATCTTCGGTATAAAGTGGGTACCAAATTAATGCCGTCACTTTTTCATTTTGCTTATACGCTTTACATAACGCATCTATCACCGCGATATATTCTTCATCCTCTTCATAAGGCGGATCAATCACAATAAGGTGATGAGAATGGTCCGTACCAACCGATAACGGCAGAGCTTTTAAACCATCGCCAGCGAGTATCGACAACGTACTCGATATATGAAGATCCGATCGAATTTGCTCGATATTCGTTTGAAGCAATGCTGCTTCATCGGATTGAATATCTGAAAAATGAAACGCATCCTGAGGTCTACCTTGCTGGAAACCTAGAGCGGCAGAACCAGGGTACAGTGTCAGTTGTTCGCCTGGATTAAAGGCGGAGAGAGTACGAAGAAATGCGTGAAACGGTCTAGGTAAGTGACCTTTATTTTGCCAAAGGTAGCCAACACCTTCTTTAAACTCAGCAGCATGATTATCTGGTGCGCTCGTTAAGTCATAACAGCCCGTTCCAGCGTGTGTATCGATAATATTTAAACTGGCATGCTGCGCAGCAAGTGATTGAATTAAAGCTGCAAGCACTGGGTGTTTAAGTGCATCGCCATGATCGCCAACGTGGCATTGATGTCTGTACTCCATGACTTACTCTCCATTTATTAAGCCTCAGATAAACATAATGCATAGAAATTAAAATGCCCTAGAATTGAGATAATTTTATGTGTTAATACACATATATTCACATCATAAGACCACCTCAGAGCTTAATGAATCATCCATAAAAAGAAAAAGGCTAGCGGTGATTAAAACTCATCGGCTAGCCTTATTATTTCTGTTTATCTGTTTATCTGTTTATCTGTTTATCTGTTTATCTGTTTATCTGTTTATCTGTTTATCTGTTTATCTGTTTAGGACAGGCAATCACGAATACCCTTCTTCGGTCTCTTCGATTGGCTTCACTTGATAGTGGCAAGGTTTAAGACCAAGTAATGTCGGTAAGGTAATCCCAACTGAAACTGATGACCAAGTACCACTCACGATCCCTACACATAATGCGATAGCAAACCCTTGCAGAGCTGCGCCACCTAGCAGCCATAATGCAGAGACTGTCATTAATGTGGTGCCTGACGTTACCATAGTGCGTGAGAAGGTTGCCTGAATCGAACGGTTGATCAAATTATCTGTTTCACCATTCGGGTTACCACGCAATACTTCACGAACTCTATCGGCAATGATGATCGAGTCATTAAGTGAGTAACCCAGAATCGCCAAGATTGCAGCCAGTACAGTCAGGTTAAATTCAAGTTGAGTGAGTGCAAACAACCCCAGAATCAAAGTCACGTCATACACTAATGCCGCCAAAGCACCCAATGCTAAACGCCACTCAAAACGTACACTCAAGTACAGCATAATAAGTACGAAACATACCAATAAGGCTAGACCACCTTGCTCCACCATGTCTTGGCCGACTTGCGGACCAACTACACTGCTATTGAGCACTTGAACTTGGTCACTAACCTGGTTCAGCACTTCGACTAAGTTAGGTTGAACTGCAGTATTTGATGGTTCCCCTTGTGCGACTTGGCTATAACGTATCGTCCAACGATCTTGCTCGCCCATGCCAATTACTTGCACGTCTTGGCTTAAAGCTTGATCAAGTGTGAGCTTCAATTCATCTTTGGATATATGCTCAGAAAGCTGAACTTCCGCAACCACACCTCCGGTGAAATCAAGCCCCCAATTGAAGCCCTTCACCGTCACTAACATCACTGAAGCAAAAAATAGCACTAGTGATAACCCGCACATCGCCAGACGTGATGTTGTCATTATTTTATCGGTAATTTTCATGCTTAAATCCTTACGTCGTGGCGTTGATCACGCCCCCAAACCAAATTGATGATGGCGCGTGATGCGAAAATGCCAGTAAACATACTGGTAAGAAGACCTAAGCCGAGTGTTAATGCAAAGCCTTGAATTGGACCATTACCAATTGCGTACAAAGCAATAGCAACAATCATCGTGGTGAAGTTCGCATCGAAGATAGACGAAAAAGCACTGCTGAATCCGCAATCAATCGCGCTAGCAAAGCTTCGCCCCTCTTTCATCTTGTCGCGGATACGTTCAAATATCAGAACATTGGTATCCACTGCCATCCCCACCGTAAGCACTAAGCCAGCAATACCAGGTAATGTGAGAACTGCGCCAGGTAACATGGCAATTAAACCAAATAATGTGGTCATATTGATGATAAGAGCAAAGTTAGCTACCCAGCCTAAGCGTCTGTACCACAAGGCAATGAAAGTCAGAGTCAACCCAAGCCCAAGAGCGAGAGCAGCAAAACCATTAGTGACATTCTCGGCCCCTAATGATGGACCAATCGTACGCTCTTCAATAATGGTCACAGGCGCTGTCAAAGACCCTGCACGCAGCAGTAACGCGAGCTCATGCGCCTCATCCATGCTGCCAGCACCGGTAATACGGAAACGACTACCTAGCTGAGACTGAATATTAGCCACACTAATTACTTCACTAGTTTGCTCACTATTCCCTGCGCGGTCACGGCTGTATTCACTATAGACGGTCGCCATTGGCTCACCAATATTGCGACGAGAGAAGTCCGACATCTTTCGACCACCAGCGGAATCTAAAGTGATATTCACTTCAGCGCTACCCATCTCCCCAATGCCACTTCTCGCATCAATAATATGCTCGCCACTCAGGACTGCTTTACGAGCAACAATCACTGAGTTGCCTTCTTTATCTTTAAGAGTCTGCGTGCCTCTTGTCGGCGTTTCATAAACGGAATAGAACGCCAAAGAAGCGGTTGCTCCAATCACATCTTTCGCCGCTGCCGGGTCTTGAACTCCTGGTAATTCAATTCGAATTCGGCTTTCACCTTGGCGCTGAATTGACGCTTCCGTTACCCCCAACTCTTCAATACGGCTACGCATAATTTGGAGGTTTTGCTGAACGGTTAAGTTGCGCAATGTGCGCTGCTCATCTTCTGTTTGAGTAAGAGTTAAACGTTTATCAGAAGCATGCACTTGCCACTGCGGAAAACGTTCCTTAATCAATGCTTGAGCTTGGTGGTAATCCGCTTCAGTCCTGAAAGTCAGCTCAGCGGCATCACCTGCAATACGGCCTCGTGTATAGCGCACTTCGCTGGTCACTTCATCAATCACAGACTGAACTTGCGCTTGGTACACAGGTGCCATGTCCACTTCTAATAAGAACTGCACACCACCACGTAAATCCAAGCCTAATTGGATTGGCGAAAACCCCATATCCGTCAACCAAGCAGGAGCCGCCGGTTCCATGGCTAACGCAACCGTTGCATTACTGCCTAAGCTTTCGGTTAATACTTGCTTCGCTTTAGCTTGCTGCTCAGCATCCTCTAAGATCACGACCAGTCGCTTATCTTTCTGATGAGCAGATTGAGCCTTAATACCTTGGCTTGCTAGTGTTTGCATGACCTTTGTCGCATCTAATACATCGCTTCCTAGCATGCTATTTGACGATCCACTCTGAGAAGTCGAGCTTGAACGCTGGCTAACCTGGATAGCTGCATTTTCGCCATACCATGACGGTAGAGCACTAAAAATCATAATGATGATGGTGGCGATGAGCACCACGTATTTCCACTTTGAATAGCGGTTAATGGGTTGTCTTCTGTTGTGTTTTTTCACAAGCAAGATCTCTTATTTTATTTACTAATACTGAACCCACACGTAAAACCGCCCGATCAAATTTGGCTGTAGTTACGGTGAGTTTTACTTCATTGCGAGTTAATTTTTATTAGGCGATCGACTGGCAAGCTGAATTGTTGTATTTCAGTGCGGCAGACTTACCTAAAAAGGAAGTGATTAGTAAATAGAGTCTCGGAAATGCGAGTATTGAATATTGCCTTCTTTCCAGCCTGATAGCCGTGATGGAGGCGATTGAATAAGACTGGTCCAATGCAGCTTAGAATCAAGCAGCGGTACGGCTGCTAATACTAACGCGAGCAATGATGGAGGAAAAAAGTCGATAAGTAGATGATAAACAGGCTCTAGATCAGATGAGGCATCTTGATCATTACTGAGTATTCGCCTGAATGTGTTCCACTGAACGCTCATTTCAGTGTCATGATAGTGGGTACTATCATGAGAAGACCCCGCGATTTGGTTAACACACTCAGAGGCTGAGCCTACATCACTGCTAGAAGGCTTACCTTCAAGTGAAGCTGCACTATCACTGGTTACTGGTTTAAATTGAGCTTGAGCATCGCAGATTTTCTGAGTAGTCGTATATTGCGTAGTTTGAATGGAATTAAACGCATGCCCATGCAGGTTCACTAAGCCAAGGCTCAGTAACAGCAAAAGTAGCACAAGTCGAAAACCCAGTTTCAGCAAATCAATTAACACTCAAAAGGTATAAGTGGCGACAATATAGAACATCCGTGAGAGTGACAATTGATTTAAAAGCAAACTCATTCATATTTGACATAACGCTGACAATGATGGTCCATCACTTCGATGGCACCTATTGTGTTTTACTCCTAAACTTTTAGCTCCCTTATATTTTTTATCCCCTACAAAAAAGCCAAGCAACAAGTGCTTGGCTTTGAAATACAGAGTAACTTGTTCACCCTAACTTAAACGTAACAAATAGACGTTTGTCTTAATTAGTTAAAATGCAAAGCACTTAAGTTTAGCTTTTAGGACGTAAGATACTCTTGACCTGTCGGCTATGCTCACCAAAAATTCGTTCTGCAAGCTCATTCATTTCTTGGCTAGAAATTGAATTCACCATCTTATTAACATCAAACAAAGCTTCGACTCCGTAACCATGTATAAGGTAACGAGACACAACCCATGCTTGATCAACCGGGCTTATTTCTAACGGGGTGAAGTCGTTCTCCAATTGTTTACCCGCAGATCTAATTTCATCGTCAGAGATGCCCTTCAGCAGATCAGTAATCACTTTATCAATGGCAACTTCTATTTTATCCGCATTTTCAGGTGCGATTAGTGCTCCCACAAACCAGTCATAACTTGGCTCACCGTCTTGTGATATTGAATAAGCATAAGGCGAGTAATCTAAACTCAGCTCTTCACGAATATATCCATCTAAACGAATAGTCAGAATACGCTGCAGAAGATCTTCCATGAAGACTTCTTTCGCTGATTGCTTTTCTGTATGCCCTGAACTCGGCAATTCAGTTTCAGACACCGCTTCTGATGACTTCTCAGAAATCACTCTCAATATGTACTCAGTGCTATCTTCATTGTTAATCGCCATATCAATGCGCTCTTTGAGCTTAGTATTGTAAGCGACTTTAAAATCAGGCACTGCAGCCTTTTCCAATGGAATAGAAGCGGCATATTGACGCACAAGAGGCATCAACTCACTTGGGTCAATATTCCCGACAACCACGATTTTATT
Source organism: Vibrio gallaecicus (assembly GCF_024347495.1). Classification (NCBI taxonomy): domain Bacteria; kingdom Pseudomonadati; phylum Pseudomonadota; class Gammaproteobacteria; order Vibrionales; family Vibrionaceae; genus Vibrio; species Vibrio gallaecicus. The sequence goes on from NZ_AP025491.1 coordinate 1,592,932, forward strand.
ATTGCGAAATTGACCAAACAGTTGCTGGTGGACACTAAACACATCATCAGCCGAAACAGACTCAACACTTTTTCCGTCTAATAAAAAGTGACGGCTATTCGGCGCAAAACTGTTCTGGTTCATAGCTTGATCAAATTGACCAACAGGGCTTTCCAAGAAAGATTCTCGAGCTTCTATAAATTCTTGTTTGACTGCTTCCAGTTGGTCTGGTGATACATTGGGAGATGTCACAATAGCGTTTAAAGCAGCAAACGTTTCTGCTAACCCATCTTTATTCAGCTTAAACTCAATGCCATGACGAGTAGAATCAATAAATGGATACACCTGAATGCTTTCACGATCCATATGAGCTTCAAGTTCAGAGCCCGTGAAACTGCCAACACCACTTCTTGCAATGGCAGGGAGCGTCACTTCAACCGCAGGGTATAAGCTAGGGTCTAACGCATCTTTACCACCTAAGCTAATGTAATACAGCCCAACTTGCTCACCAGCAAGAGAGTCACGCAGATACCACATTTCAATACCATTACTTAGCATCCACTTCTGGATATGCGGGTCTGTATACATTTGCTCTTTAGTAACAATGTCCCCTTGAGCACTAGGAATCGCAAAGGCACTGCTGGTCATGGCAAATAATGGTTGAATTCCAGGTTTGCTGTATTCAGCTTTCAAGCTATCGATGCTGCTTACTATTTCAGCTTGGTCTTCACTCTTATCCACCCCTACAACCAAGAAATAATCACTAGATAGTAGCGCCTCAATATTGTCATTAATCACATCGAGATCTAAATTTTCAAGGAATGCTTCAAGGCTAGCTTGGTAGTCACGTTGTGACTGTACTTTTTGATCAACCTCTAAAGCTGTGGTTTTATAATCAGCGTGAATCACACTGTCCATTTGATCCCAATCTTTCTCAACATTATAAAGCAAGCCTTTGTAAACCTGGACTTCACTCACAATCTCGTTTTCCGACACTCCATAATCGCGCAGTGACGCTAAAGTCGACAATAGCTTTTGCTGTGTCACTTCTCGCTCACCTGCTGGGAATGCCACACTGGTTAACGAATAACGCTGATATTCCATCAAGTAATTTTGCGATATCACCCATTGAGTAGGCAGTGCTGCGTCATTAAATGCTTTGTTTAGCCGCTGTTGAATCATTTGCTGAGAAAACTCATCAAGCCACAACTGATGCTGTTGGGCATGATTTTCAATCACACTAGGTGCACGTTTCGTCATCAAAGAGATGCTCGGGGGCTCACTACTACCCACATATTCAATAAAGTCACCTTCATTAAACGTCGTGATTTTTTGTTTTGCAGGCTTAGGTGTTTGACCACGTTCCCAATCTGAAAACTGTTTTTCAATGAGTGGTACCACATCATTAATGTTTATATCACCAGACACTATCACCTCAACTAATTGAGGCTGATACCAAGTTTGGTAAAAGCTTTTTAACCCTTGAGAATTCGCTTGAGTCACCGACTCTTTCGTACCCAGAGCATCTTTAAATTCATATGGTCCACCTTCAATGAAGTGATCATAGAATTTATCTGCAACTTGTTTGTCTTCTAAACGTGAATAACGGAATTCACCTAAAATGACGCCTTTTTCTTTTTCCACTTCGCGACTTGCGATTTCAAGGCCATCACCAATATCTCGCAACCAAGTTAAAGCAGGCTTCAACTGAGTGTTATCAGGTAAATCTAATTGATACACCGTTTGTTGATAAGAAGTGTACGCATTCAGATCCGCACCAAAGCTGGCACCAGCATGCTCGAATAAGCTAATAACATCATTTTGAGAGAAGTTCTTGCTGCCATTGAAAGCCATATGCTCAACAAAATGGGCATAGCCTTTTTGCTGCTCATTTTCTTGGAATGAACCTGCATGAACCAATAATCGAACAGAAACAGATGCTTCATGATCTGGATAAACATGGTACGTAAGACCATTGTCTAGCTGACCAGAAGTCCAAGCAGGATCAGGTTGGATTTGGGTATTTTGGGGAGTTGAGCTACAGCCAATCAAAGTTACGCAAAGCGCTGTCGCTAAATAATAATTTTTCATAACAACCTCTTAATGTCATTCAGTGACAATATACAGGCTGAGCTAATGATTATTATTTAATATTAAATTGTACGAATAGCTTTGTGATCACGATCTTCATTTTATAAATTATTTAAGCTTACATCACTCCTAAATTTCGTAGTAAATAAGCCATTTTCATTCTAGTAATACAAAAAAGTGAGAGCGACTTCTCGACTCTCACCTCTATTTGGATAAAATTAATACAGAGTTTAATTTACAACTTAGGTCTCATTACATTCTTAGAAGTCCAACTACCACTACCAAAAATGTCTTTAGCATGTTGAGACATATCCTCTTGAGAAATGGAATCTGCCATTCCTTGAATATCCATCAATGCATTCACACCATAGCCATGAATTAGATACCGTGAAAGAAACCAAGCTTGTTGGGTTGGATTATCTTTAATAGGGTTCAGATCCACCACCAACTGCTTTGCTGCAACCTGAGTTTCTTCTTCTGAAATACCCGTTAAAATATCTGTAATCACTTTATCGATGGCTATTTCTATCTGATCTATGTTCTCAGGTGCCGTTTGCGCACCTAGGAACCAGTCATGGCTTGGCTCGCTATCTTGTGACGCTGAAAAAGCATACGGTGCATAATCCAAACTGAGCTCTTCACGCACATATGAAGTTAAACGGCGGCTCAATATTCTTTGCAACATATCATCCATAAACACATCCTTCGCTGATTGGCTAGTATGGTTGTCTGATATGACTCTTAGAAAATATTGGCTACTGTCTTCTGTATTTACGTTAACATCCACTCTAGGCAAAGCATTTTTTTGATAAGCGACGGTAAACTCAGGCGCCTCAATGACTTCCAAAGGTATCGATGCAATGTATTGACGAACCAAAGGCTTCAGCTCTAATGGGTTAATATCAGCCACAACCACCAGCGTATTGTTACGCCTCATTTGGAACAGTTGATGATGAATCGCTTCCACTTCTTTTGCCGTGACACGCTTTACATCATCAGCTTCCAACATGAAATGTCGGCTGTCGCTTTTATAACTATTCTTGTTCACCATTTGCGTAAACTCGCCAAGAGGTGTCGCTAAGTAAGCACTGCGATTTTGAGCAAATTCTTCTTTCACAGCTTCTAGCTGAGCAGGGTCAACCTTAACATCATTCATGATAGCATTAAGAGCGGCGAAACTTTCAGCTAGCCCTTTTTTCTTGGCGCTAATTTCTAGCCCATGATGAGTAAAATTAATAAATGGGTAAATTTGAATATCATGGCGTTTTAGGTGAGCATCCAATTGAGGACCAGTAAAATCCCCGACTCCACTTCGGATCACGACGGGAACAGCCACTTCGGTCGCAGGAAACAAACTAGGGTCTAATGCAGCTTTACCACCTTGGCTAGCGTAATATACACCGACTTGATTCCCCGCCTTGCTATCACGTAAATACCATACGTCCACGCCATTACTTAAAGTCCACTTCTGCAAACTTGGGTCTTGGTTAATTTGTTTCACCGACACTATTTCACCTTGCTTTCCAGGTGCGCTAAACGCATTGCTGGCGGTGACTAATAATGGCTTTGAGCCTGTTTTCTTAAACGTAGATTTCAATCCAGATAGCTCTTCCTGTATTGCCGCTACGTCTTCACTTTCATCTAACCCTACGCCGATAAAGTAAGAACTTGATAACAGTTTGTCGAGGTTCCGGTTGATCGTCTTCACGTTCAAATCAGCCAAAAACACTTTCATACTGGCGATGTAATCCAACTGAGATTGCACTTTTTGATCAATAACTAACGCAACCGATTTCCCCTCTGCGTGACCAATACCATTCATTTTATCCCAATTGCTGTTCACGTCTTCTAAATACGATGTGTATTCCTGTAAAGGAACTTTCAGTTCATTTTCTGTCACACCGTAATCACGTAAAGAAGCCAATGTGGTGAAAAACTGTTGTTGGCTCTGCTCACGGTGCTGAGTAGGAAAGGCAACACTGGTTATCGAGTAACGCTGGTACTCGATTAAATAACTGGTCGAGAAAGCCCACTGAATGGGTAACGCCGCATCAACAAATACATCAGAGAGACGTTGCTGAATCAACTGTTGTGAGATTTCATCTAACCATAACTGGTGTTGTTGCTCATGACTGGTGGTAACTCTTGCACCACGATCAATCACGATTCCGATGCTTGGAGATTCACTGCCCCCAACATAATCGACAAAGTCATTATTATTGTACGTGGTGTGTTTTTTCTTATTGGGGAACGGGGTCGTCCCTCTTTTCCAGCTTGAAAATTTTTCTTCTACAAGTGGTATCGCTTCACTAAGCGTGATATCACCAGATATAACCAGTTCGGTCAATTGAGGCTGATACCATGTTTGATAAAAATCTTTCAGACCTTGAGCATCCACATTGGATACTGACGTTTTAGTGCCAAGAGGATCGTGTTTGGCAAATTGATTATCTTGAATTAAGTGGTCGTAAAACTTGAAGGCGAAGGGCTTATCTTCTTTACGGGAATAGCGAAACTCACCAAGTATCACCCCCTTCTCTTTTTCAACCTCTTCCTCAGAAATACTTAAACCATCACCGATATCGCGCAACCAAGTAACCGCTTTTTCTAATTGGCTATTATCAGGGAGATCAAGTTTATACAGAGTTTCTTGGTAGGAAGTATACGCGTTGAGATCTGCACCAAAACTTGCGCCAGCCTGTTCAAACAAACTTACTACATCATTTTGAGAAAAATTGGTGCTGCCATTAAAAGCCATGTGCTCTACAAAATGAGCATAGCCTTTCTGCTGTTCATTTTCTTGAAGTGAGCCGGCATGTACAAGCAAGCGTACCGAAACAGGCTGTTCTTTGTCAGGATAAATATGGTATTTAAGACCATTATTCAATTCGCCAGTAACCCAATACGGGTCAGATTTTAATAAGGTTTGGGTAGGCTGAGTGCTGCACCCGGCTAATGCTACGCAAAGTACAACAGCGGCATAATGTGCTTTCATGACGACCTCTTTAAGTGGTATTTCCCCCTAATATATCGCCTTCAAATATCATTATTCTTCGCTATCCGCTCTACTTTTATTTTTTGCAACCCATCGTTATTTTTTTTGAAATTGTTGGTTTTATAAATTACAGACCATGCAGCATGAGTACCGAGTTAAAGTGGAATCACATACCTTTAAATAAGGTTTGAGATGAACGGCTTACCGGTAGTTTTCTACCTTCAATATGAACCAACATTTGCCCGGAAAAGTCTTTTTTCACTTTTTGAATAGACGATACTTTCACTACTGTAGAACGATGAATTTGCCAGAATTCATCTGGATTAAGCTGACTAAGAAGCTCTTTTAAAGAAGTTCGTATAATGAACTCTTGGAGCTTTCCGTTTTCATCTTTTTTAAACACAGAGACATATTTATCTTCGGCTTTAAAAAACAACACATCATCAATAGAAATTAAGTGAAGATCATCACCTACGTTCGCTTTCACCCAATTTAAGTACTGTGGTGCTTGAGCCGGTTGCGAGAGTTGCTGTATTTGCTCCATCAAAGCCGCTAAGTCTGGTGCCTGTATGGCGGAAGCAGATAACGATTCATTTTGTTGAGAACCATTTATTGGAGAAGAATGTAAACCGACAAGCCTCGATTGCAACTTCTCACAGGTTGCACTTAAACGAGCCTCATTAATTGGCTTGAGTAAGTAATCAACCGCATTTTGTTCGAATGCTTTCACGGCGTATTCGTCATAAGCAGTGATAAATACGACAAGTGGAGGGGAAGGTAGCGCCTGCAATTTCTGGGCGAGTTTCATGCCGTCAATTTCAGGCATTCGAATATCGAGAAATGCTATATCAGGGTTGAGGGTTTCAATGTCTTGTAATGCTTTTAATCCATTATCGACGCAAGAAACGATGTCTAGTTCTGGCCACACTTCCGCTAATGTTTTATCTAGATGTCGCCTAAGCAATGCTTCATCATCAGCAATGATTGCCGTCACGTTTTTTGGTTGCTCAGCCCTAGCCATGCTTGTCATTCCTTTAAATTCACACTGTAAATTGCTCGATTAAATAGGCAGCGATAACGTAGAAATTACACCACCAGTACTTTGCTCTTTGATAGACATACTTGCCTTACCTTCAAACAAAGTTTCAATTCGTTGTTTTATGTTACTAAGCCCCACACCATGCCCAGTAGTACTTGAGCTAGGTTCAGGATTCAACCCTGCGCCATTATCAGAGACTTCAATCACCAGATGCGAATCTTTGCGAGTAATTTGAATAGACACATTACCACCCACAGCCCTTGGTTCAATACCATGTGTTAGTGCATTTTCAACAAGAGGTTGAATCAAAAACGGAGGTAGAATCTGATCATCAGATATCCCTTTACTGTTGATAGAAAACGTTAACCTTTCACCCAGTCGAATTTTTTGGATTCCGAGATAAGCGTTAATCAAAGCTAGCTCTTGTTCAATAGTAGATTGCTCATTTCGGCTGTTTTTTAGTGTCACTCGTAATAACTCTGTCAGCTTCTCAAGCATAAGCTTGGCTTTGTCATTATCAGTTTCAATCAATGCGCTTATAGTCGCTAGCGTGTTAAATAAGAAGTGCGGCTCAATTTGGCTTTGTAATTGTTTGAGTTGACTTTGAACCAACGCTTTATCTTGATCGGCTTGTCTTCGTTTCGCAGTTTCTAGGGCATTTTCAGCCACAAGCTTTTGTTCTTTTGTATAAAAGTAGTAATAACAAATGGTACAAAAAACAATACCAAGTAACACTACAGATTTCATACCTGACTGGCTGTCATCTAAATATTCATCCAACCAAAATCGCGCGTTCAGCGTCCCGACAATCAATGAAAAAACCATAGAGGTCGAAGCTTCAAGTAACTTTGAGATATTCGGAAATAAGCGGACAATGACGAATGAAGACAATATTGCGCTATAACCAAAACCAAAACTGATTAATAAGTGATGTGCGATCCCACCTTCCCAAACCGTTTGTGTGGTAAACGCAATTAATACACAAAACAAACTAGTCAGTAATACACTTTTGATCCACGGAAAGTGCTTAGGTTTGATTCGTTGAGAAATGTTAAGTGCCATTAGAATCGTCCTTTGATATTTAAAATGAATATATGGCTATCTGGTAGGTTGGCGTAAGCAGAATCACCTTTACCAGCTAAAAAGCGTGCAGCAAGTTCCAAATCAACCGAAGATGATCCGCTATCGACCATTTGGTAGTTGATCCATTGAGTCACAATAAAACCACCATCTTCAGGCGAAATCAGCACATCTAAGGTTGGAGTCACATTGCTTAGCCATCCCCACGAATCACCTTGAGGTGTTTCATTCATGCCATCTGAAAAAATATGCGCCCATGCAGTTGAGTCTAATGTCCAATGAAACATGAGGTTATGCTGAACAATATTGGCGTGCTGATAACCCTGAGCATAGGAACCAGCCAGTGTGGCGGTTGCTGGGTTACTTTTTAATAGCGTTGCACTGTTGATTGCTTCTTTCCATTCAGAGCCGCTCCATGCTCGGCTATCAAACCAGTATTCAAGAATAATGCTATTGCCGATTTCATTCGCCCACGTTAAACCGACAAGTGCTTGATAAGCCTCATCCTTCTCGGATAACGTTACAGCCTGTAGGTTATTTGGTTGTGTCTTGGGCTGCAGATAGCCAAGGCTGTGGCGCTGATACACCGCTGAACCATGAAACTCCCAAGCAAGATCCAGTACAGAAACCACACTTGCCCCAAGTAAGCCATGCCTAACGTCATCATAATAAGCGAGCCATTGGTATTCATGCTCTCCAACTAAGCCGTAACGGCGTATACCAAACCCTTGCTGTTCACTTTGTTGTTCTAATTCGTTGGTGTATTGAGAGTCGCTGTCATGAGATGTCCAAGAAGAATCACTATAAATAAGCGTCCACTCCCCTAGCCCATCAAACGAAGAAAGAGAGAACACGCCAGCCCCTTCTTCCGCCACAATTCCAACAGGGTTACGGCGGTAAGGTTTAATCACATCAAGTGGGCGATAACCATAACCGACTCCCCAATCTAAACGAACTTTACCCAAGGTTACATCGAGATAGTGATCACCAAGCCAGTCAGTCGATAAATCCCATTCACCTTGCCAAAATAGCTCTCGAATAATGAACTCAGCCTCAAAGTCCGTTTGTGATGCCCCATAAGTAGAGTTGCTATCAATAGAGGTGAAATGAGAACTATGGCTGTATAAATCGTTACCTTTAATCGCAAATAGCCCAAGCCAATTTTCATAACCGACTTCTAAATCAAGCAACGCATTCACTGATTGGTAGCTATGCTTGCTTTGTAAGCTAAACGGCGTTTCTCTGGATTGTGTGGTATCCGCACTGATTTGCCAGTCCCACGCCAATGTCACTTCTTGATCTGTTTGAGTACCTCCATGATAGACAGCTTCATGATAGACAGACTCGGCATAAGCATTCATGCCAACACTTATTAAGCTCAATAAGCCCAAAGAACGAACCTGTTCCCATGCTTTTTTCATATACGTTTCCATACGACCAAACATGATTAAAGCCCTGACACACTATTTCGTGATAGGTAAGCTGGGTTATAGAACTTATCCTCTAGCTTTTGTTCTGAGATTTCCAGGTACTCAATTACTGTCTTTTTATTAGGTTGGATCTTATCAAGTAGCGTCATCGCAACGACACTTGGCAATTCATTGCGTACACCTTCTTCAAACCACGCTTGTTTGGCTATTTTCCCTGAACGTAAGTACAAATCAGCTTTAATAGGAAAGGCTCTGTCGACACTCACCCATAAATCGATGGTTTGATAACTTGCCCCTTTGGTTTTCGATATCAACTTCAATTGATGCGCTTGTAAGCTTTCACCAGAAGGTAAAGTTAGGCTTTGCTGTTTCACCCAAGAGCCTTGGTAATCTTCACTCCATGTCAAAGTCGATATGTCCCCTACCGACGCTTCACCCAATAGTTTTTGCATTGGTGTAATACGAATAGGACGACGGCTTTTCGGCATCAATAGCCAGTAGTTATCTTCTATCATGAGCATTTTTTGCCCCGCCTCTACTGCGGATTTAAACACAACTAATGATTCTCTATTTGGGCGCGTATATACATTGTACTGACGCGTTTTGTCCAATTGCCCGCTTTCGTATAAGTTGACTAAGGAAATTACCTTTGAAGCCGCTTCTGAGTTGAGTCGGTAGCGATCTGCTTTAGCGATCATTTCAGTTACTGTTTGCTGGTCTAAGCTTTGTGATGCATTCGCGATGTTACCGATGAACAAAAACACTATAAAAAAGCTGCGAATCAGGAAACGTTGAGAGCGTCTTATCTCTTTGAAGTTATACATACACTAGTGCCTCTGTAATGGGTTTATTCACGCCTTTTCTTGCAGAAAAGTAAGCCGCCGTTAAGCAAATCAGCATCACACACAAGGTTGCTGCACCAACCAACTCAAATGAGAAATAGATATTCAGAGGATAACCTTCTGACCTTCCCGGTGGTGGTGGCATTTGAATATCAACCACCAGTAACAATAAGCTGACGAGCGCACTGGTTATCGCGCCTACAGCACTGCCTATCAATGCCAATAGTCCCGCTTCTCTTAAGAAGCCAGAAACAATTTCTGATGGATAACTGCCAAGCGCTGCTAAAGTGCCTATTTCACGAGTACGCTCGGTCACCGACATGGTCATGGTGTTGAACAAAGACACAAAGACGACCAATGCCATCACAGCGCCCATGATCCCGAAAATGCGGTCATACAGATCTTTCACTTTGGTATAGAAAAATGCGCGATCTTGCCAAGGAGTGATCTCGATCTTCTGTGAGCCAAGATCATTCAAGAAAGGAGGGGCAGACAATTTACTTTCCAAACGGGTTTGCACTGAGTCCGTCAAACCTGTCTCAAATAAGAAAACTGATAAGGTACTGACTTTATCTGATGCCAGAAGTTCTTGAGAACTGGTTACATGAATATATAGCTGGCGTTTATCTAGATCAGGAACACCTGTTGAGTAAATCCCTTGTACTTTGAAGTCGAAAGCGTTCAATGCGCCGTCACTGGTGGTTGCCAGTAAAGTCACCCAATCACCGACTTCCACTTTAAGGTTACGGGCTAAATCAATACCCAACATAACTTGCGGTTCTTGAGAATCATATCGAGGTGAATTCACATCTGATAGCGTGCTGCCGCTGCGAACGTCTAAGAACGGTCCTTTCATATCAAATTCACGTTCATTCACGCCCGTACCCATGAAGATATTCGTCTTGGTACCATTAGACACCAAACCACTGAAATACACTCTAGGCTGCACACCACGTACATCTGTATCACCAATGATGTTTTGAATTAACGCTTGAGCACTATCTAAACCATTACTCAGCGGCATCTCCTCATCTTGCTCAAAGTATCCAGGTACGCTCAAAGTTAAATGTCCGGTATCACGAGCTGTTGATTCACGTAAAGACTCGTAGGTGTATAAGCCATACCCACCAGCACTGGTTAACGCAAAAACAGCAATTGCGATAATTAAAACCGACAATAAACTTCGGCGACCATTACGCAGTAAATTCAGCCAAGCTAAGCGTATAGGAGCCCAAACCGTTAATGCTTTCATAACACCGCCTCCAACTTAGGTGAGTTTTGTAATTGTGCTCCTAGAAGTTGACCATCCAACAATTCAATCACTCGATCACAGCGCTCGGCCATTCGAGAGTCGTGTGTCGCAACCACAAAGGTTGTCCCCATCTCATGACCGAGTTCTTTCATAATATCGATCACCATGTTGGCTGTATGGCTGTCTAAACTCGCTGTAGGTTCATCAGCAATAACCAATGTAGGTTTATGTATCAAAGCTCTCGCAATCGCCACTCGTTGCTGTTGCCCACCAGAAAGGTTATCTGGACGATGGTGGATGAAGTCACCTAAACCAACACGCTCTAGCATGTCGATTGACATGGATTCCTGCTGTGCTTTATCCAGACCGTTTAACATAAGCGGGTAAGCCACATTTTCTAGAGCGGTCATCACAGGTACTAAGCTGAATTTTTGAAATACAAAACCCAGTTGCTGACGACGGAAGGTTGCAGCCGCGATTCGTTCTTTCGGATAAGGTTTATTATCCAAAGTGATTGCCCCTTGATAGTCCATATCCAGTAAACCTAATATGTTAAGTAACGTACTTTTTCCTGAACCAGAAGGACCACACAAGGCCACCATTTCGCCCTTTTGGATAACCCCGTCCACACCTTGTAGCGCAGCCACAGTTTGAGTACCTAACTGGTAACTTTTCTTAATTTGATTGAATTGAATCATGCCGCTTCCCTCTAGCTCTTTGGACTTCATTCTGTGATTAGCTTTGTGAAACTGCTTTTTCGACTAAGGCTTTTGCTGTCATGGTTTCAATATTTGAATCATCTTGCGTTTCCATTTCAGCTAACCATTCTTTTGCTTGCTTCATATCTTCAGCTCGAATCGCAGCTTCAATTGCATAGCGGTAAACCCATGAAGTGGCAGCAAAGTGCTGTTGGCGGAAATTATCTTCAGCTAGTAGGGCAATAAATAGGTCATAACCACGCTCAAAGTGGTTAAACATGTCTGGAAGTGATGAATAAGTAACAGCAGCCATAGCTCGGGTCAGGTACGACTCTGGTAAGCCTTGAATTCTCTCTTGTTCATGAATTGGCGTTTCAAAATCACTCAACAAGTGCAAAGACTTATCAATGGTCGCTAGCCCTTTTTCTACAAACTTCATTTTATTCCAAGGTAAAAAAGCATCTCGACCCATTAAGGTTTCAGTACTACCTAGATAAACCAAGGTAAGAGGCGTCGCCCCTTCTTTTTCTAAAGTTGCATTCAATTGCTCGTAAGCCACATCAACCAAATCTTCATCACCTTGAGCAGCTTGGTTGTAAATAGAAAGCGTTTCATTATTGGGATTCGCATTCACCGTAAATGGCGCGACAAAAAGTACCAATGCCGCCAAACCTAGCACTGGTACTTTAAGCGCAGAGCTCAGGGAGTTTTTTACTTGCTTGAAACTAGAAGTAGTAGAGAAGGTCGTTGTTTTCGAAGTTAGATGTGTCATAGCTGCGGTTCCTTTCATAAGTTGACGATGAAAGGTTAACCGTAAATTGTCATGGATAAAGTTGAATGCGATGAAAGGTATTTAATCGGCGTGAATGGTCATCAGTCAGGGTAAACGGAAATTAGAGCGCTTAGTTGGATGGAGGAAAATGGATTGAAGCTAGAAAGGAGCATGGATACATAGCACCAAGATTAAACAAAACAATGGCTGTACAAACAGCCATTGTTATTATGAGTTAGCGCTGCAATTTATTCTTAAATACTTAAGCTTAGTGATGAATCATTAATATTCGACTTAACCATCGATTAAAAAATCCTGATTCAAATACACTATGATCAGCTAGGCTTTTGATTCTGCTGTGACAGCTTTCATCAATACAGAGGTATCCATACGCCCTTCACCTGATTCAGATAACGCTTTATACGCAGCCATCGACTTTTCTGTTAGCGGTAAACGCACACCTTGACGTTGAGCTTCATCTAAACAGAAACCTAGGTCTTTGATCATCCAATCAATAGCAAAACCGAAATCGAATTTGTCTTGTGCCATGGTCACTGCACGGTTTTCCATCTGCCATGAGCCAGCTGCACCATTTTTAAGGCAATCCACCAATGTCGGAATATCTAGACCTGACTTTTCAGCTAAGATCAAACCTTCAGACAAACCATTCAACACACCCGCAATGCAGATTTGGTTGACCATTTTGGCACGTTGCCCTTGCCCTACACTGCCCATCAAAACAGAAGATTTACCATACGCTTCAAAGATAGGTTGTAGTTCATTGAACAAGGCATCATCACCACCACACATGATCGTTAAAACACCGTTGTCAGCGCCTGCTTGTCCGCCAGAAACTGGCGCATCCATAAAACGAACACCGACTCCTTGAGCTGCTTTATCTAACTCTTCAGATAACAAAGCTGACGTAGTTGTGTGGTCAACAAGAATCGCCCCAGGTTTCATTTCAGCTAAAGCACCAGTTTCACTGTTCGTCATGCTGCGAACGTCATCATCGTTGCCAACACAAACCAATACCACGTCAGCTTGGGCAACACACTCAGCCACGCTCTCAGCAGCTTTACCTTGGTGTTTATCAGCCCAGTCTAGCGCTTTGCTGTGAGTGCGGTTAAATACCGTAACTTCAAAACCGGCTTTGACTAAGTGACCTGCCATTGGGAAGCCCATAACGCCTAGCCCGATAAAACTTACTTTCATTTCTTTCTCCTTTTATTTGACCAAGTCATCGCTATGAAAAGATCGAACACTCTCAATCAATGCATCAATAAGCAGGGTCAAAGCCTTTGGCTGATATTTTCTTTCTTTGTACACTAAATACGCTTGGCGATCACCCCGATGGTACTCAGGGAGCACTTGAATCAAATTCATCTCAGGGGATATGTGGCGAAAAGGTAATGAAGCAAGCCCCAAGCCTTTTTGCGCTGCGGCCGCCACCGCATGAATATCGTTAACGATGAACTTAGGTTTAATCGTGATCATCTGCTCTAGGCGGTCGGATTTGTAGAGCGGCATATCAAACACATCATCGACGTTAATCCAGTCTTGCAGCTCTAGATCGTCCGGCTTTTCTATTGTCTCACGCGAATCTAAGTATTCTTGGCTCGCGAAAAATCCGTGCTTGGCTTTGAAAAGTGGCCGAGCAATCATGTCTTCCATACCCGAGATCTTAAACGTGATCAGCAAATCACGATCAGTCTGCGGAATGAGTTGTTGCTGGCTCAAGGTAAGGTCGAGTTGAACGTTCGGGTATTGAGAGAGGTATTGCTCTACAGTCGACCGTAGAAAGCCACTATAGAAATTATGAGGCACTGCGAGCTTTATCTTGCCTTGAATAGCATCACGCTCTTCCAGCAAGCTATTAAAGCCGTAATGAATCGACTCCATGCCACTGCTCAGTGCAGCAAAGGCCGCCTCACCATCTTTGGTGGCCACCAGCTCACGACCTTTCTTTTCTAATAGCCGTATATTGAGACGTTCTTCCAATGCGGTTAACCGACGCGACATGGTCGACACAGGCAGTTGCAGCCGCTTCGATGCAGACAGCAAAGAGCCTTCTTCAACCACAGCACAGAATAAGAAGAGATCATCAATGTTTCCAAATATGGAATTCATACTTCTACATATGCCTATTTTTCTCACTAATGGATAGATGTAACCTTATCTCATCAACAACAGAAAATCACGGGAGAAACATAATATGAACAACAAACAATTTTGGGTAACCGCGATTTTATCCTCTCTGACCATGGCGACTATCATGTCTGGGGTAATTTCTGGCTATAAAATGGGATTCAGCCACGAATGGCCACCAATCTGGCTACAAAGCTTCTTTCTTGCTTGGCCGTGTGCAATCGTGCTCAACCTCACCGTGCTCCCTTTGATTAGAAAACTATCAGCATGGATTTGTCGCCCGAGAACGCTTTGCCAACCTAAAATCACGGAACAATGATCAAGGGGCTATCCGTTCAAAGAACCATGTCACAGACAAACGCCTGAATTACACCCATAAAAAAACCGAGCACTAGGCTCGGTTTTTTGTATTCTGCATTCTACTCACAAGAGCAAAGCTATCAATTATAGATTGATATTACTGCTCAGCGTTATGGTAAACCTGCTGAACATCATCACAGTCATCTAGCATATCTAAGAATTTCTGGAACTTCTCAGCATCTTCTTCTGGGATTTCAACGTGGTTTTGAGGTACGAATGTGATCTCTTCAACATCCAGAGTTAGCTCTGGGAACGCAGCGTTTAGTGCAGTCTTAGTTTTAAAGAACTCAGTCGTTGGAGCAAATACAGTGATCACACCGTCTTCTAGCTCAACGTCAGTCACGTCGATGTCTTCCATCATCAGAGTTTCTAGAATGATTTCATCATCTTCACCTTTGAACTGGAATACAGCTTGGTGAGCGAACATGTGAGAAACCGTTCCTTCAACACCAATTTTCGCGCCAGTTTTTACGAAACATTGGCGAACATCTTGGAATGTACGGTTACCATTATCTGTTAGGCAGTCAACGATTACGCTAGTGCCACCTGGGCCAAAACCTTCGTAACGAGCTGGTTGGAAGTCTTCACCACCGCCGCCATTCGCTTTATCGATCGCTTTGTCGATAACGTGTGCTGGTACTTGGTCTTTCTTCGCTTTAGCAATCAGGTGCTTAAGAGGTAGGTTCATGTCTGGGTCAGAGCTGCCGTTCTTAGCCAGTACGTAAATCTCTTTACCGTATTTAGAATAAACTTTAATTTTTGCGCCTGCAGTTTTCGCCATAGAGGCTTTGCGCACTTCAAAACTTCTTCCCATCGGGATGTTCTCTCTAATTCAATTAACGGGGCAAATTCTAGCAAAAAGCTGTGTCATTTCAATTCAACAGCCTTGCTGAGTAACAGAAAGCCGCAATTATGCGACACCCATTACTCGTTTGTATTTATCTACAGACTGCTCAAACCAAGCCTTTTCTTCTGGATCACCTAGCTTCATTGCTTCTTCAACAATGGCTTCAGGGCCACATTTAGCTTGCTTCAATTTCCATACAAGAAATGATGCTTGCTTATCCAGTTCGATTTTATTTTTCTCACTGGGCGGAAGGAGTGAAAGGTTGATAGACATTGCTAGCCTTCGTCTGTAATACACTTGGTCGGGAAATATAGCACATAGCCACCCAGTAAAACCAACATATTGAGCACAATCTCAAGGCTTAACCCTTAATGCTAGGGGATGAATCAAAGTTAGTTATTAATTTTTGAATCTTTAGCGGATCCCGTGCTCGTTCTTACCCGTTAGTATTTCTAAATCCGGTATATAACGGCGAACCACCTCTTTTAAAGCATTGTGGTTCACAGGCTTGGCAAGAAATTCATCCATACCGACATCAAAACATAAGTGCTTATCTTCCATGACAACATTAGCGGTTAGGGCTGCAATAGGAGTCGGTTTACGCCCGCTTGATGACTCTAGTTGGCGAATCTGTTTAGTGGCTTCAAAGCCATCTAACACAGGCATTTGGCAATCCATGAAAATCATTTGATAGTCATACAATTTATACATATCTACGCCAATTTTACCATTCTCAGCAATATCGACGTGTAAGCCAAGCTTGGTTAACATCATTTTAGCCACCTGTTGATTAACTAACGAGTCCTCAACAACCAACACTTTATAAGCTTCCTTTTCCTGTGACGGCTCTGAAAGTGGATGAATGTTACTGTTCTCAATGGAATCATTAACAGATTTTTGCTTTTTAATGGGGGTAAATACATCTGTTCTCGATGTCCCAGATCTAGGCGTTTCAACTTTTGGGACCTTGGCTCTTGGCGTCTCAGATCTTGTCGAAACAAAGGTAGCCGCTCTATCGTGAGAGTGAGAAAGGTGGTCCTGCGTATACTGAACTTCAATGTTTTCTGATAGTGCTTTTCGGATGAGCCACTTGAGCTGGTTGTCTTGGTATGGCCGAGCCAAATAAGCGACAAAGCCAACTCGTTTTGCCAATTCTTCATCACGGGTCTCTGGACATGCTGACACCATAACTAAACGTGGGCATTGCGATTTAAATCGATTAATTAAAACTTTAGCAAGTTCAAAACCATCCATTCCAGGCATGACTTTATCAATTAAAATTAGATCATAATTCTTGTTATCTATGATGGACTGCTGAACCAAGTCAACCGCTACTTTGGCGTGCTCGCAGCACATAGAACTGGCACCAAATGATTGCAATTGTGATGACGTAATACGCATGTTGAATTGGCTGTCATCCACCAGCAATACCGATAACGATTCAAAATCGACGTTTCTTTTACCTAAGACATCACTCGAGTCAAAATCAATCGTGAAGTAAAAAGTACTTCCTCTATCCTCTTCACTGATGACTTTCAGTTCTCCTCCCATTAACGCGACGATTTTCTGGCAAATTGCGAGCCCTAGCCCTGTTCCGCCATAATTACGGGTCGTGCTGCCATCGGCTTGCTGAAACTTGTCAAATACTGACTGAATCTTATCTGACGCAATACCAATACCGCTGTCTATCACTTCAAAACGAATACTCACTCTGCCCATATCAACGGGCTCTTTATCCAGCTGCATGTGGAGATGTACGTAGCCACTTTCGGTAAATTTAATGGCGTTGCCGACTAGGTTATTGAGTACTTGTCTTAGCTGAGTGCCATCTCCACTCACCATACAAGGAATACGATGATCGACAGTCAATTTGAACAACAACCCTTCTTGTTCGGCTTTTACTCTAAAAGTGGATTCAACGTCAGCAACAATATCGGCAAGTTTTAAAGGTTCATATTGTAACTCTAACCGCCCAGCTTCAATTTTAGAGAAGTCGAGAATGTCGTTAATCAAGTCCAACAGAGTGAGTGAAGAAGTGTTGAGCATCTCAATGTATTCTTTCTGCTCTTCAGGCATGTCCATATCAGAAAGAAGTGAAGAAAGCCCTATTATCCCATTCATTGGAGTTCGAATTTCATGGCTCATATTGGCTAAAAATTCACTCTTGTTTCGGTTGGCATTTTCAGCCACTTCACGGGCTTTTTCTAATTGTTCATAATGCTTACGCACTTCTTCTATCGATTGATTGTAGTTGTTTTCTAAAACGGTAATTTCATCATAGTAATGAGACTTAGAGGGTTTCAATAATACTGGTTTATTACCTTCTTCAAAATGACGAATTTCGGAGGACATTGCCATCAAGCGTTTTACGACTAAGTGGTAAACCACTGACAAACAAACAATAGAAAGAAGGAAAATTTTAATGGCTTCAAACAATAATAAAATGCCGATTCGCTGACCGAAGTCTTGCAGAATCATACTTAAATCCGACTCAACAGTAAGAGTCGCAAGGTAATACTCTTTTCCGCCCATCTCATAAACCATATCCCATGATTGAGAGTGCGACTGCTCCGCAGGTGAAGTACCAAGGTCAACTAAGGTTTCATTCTTATCTTGGATAAATACATGACTAACAGCTGGTAAACGAAATATCCCTTCAGCTTGAACTAAAAGTTGATCTCTATCTTCCACCCATAAACTAGAACTTAGTCCGGAAAGGTAACCGGCTTCAACCTGCTCAATTTGAGAGCTGATGTACGAAACTCGATTTTGATATTCAACATATAAGCTTAAAGCTGTCACTATTACCGTAAATAGGGTACTGATAACAATGATGACTCCCAGTAACTGGCGAGATAATCCTACATAGCGTCTATCCATTTTCACCATACTTTAGTACCTATTTCTATCTCAAACATTATATATTCAACTAGTATTATAGTAGTAAATCATTAACTACTCAGGGAAGGTTATGCACAAATCCATTATGATCACTTCATTAGTCAGTTTATTCTCAAGCTATGCTCTGATGGCTTCCGAATCCGTCCACTATTACGTGATAGCAAACCAGGCTCAACCTTTTCAAATCGAAACTAATGGTAGTGACCACAGCGGAATGGTGACTGATATTGTTCAAGCGGTCTTTCAAGGTTCACAGTATGAATTGGAATACCACACCTACCCTTTTAACAGAATGATCACATTATTAGAATCTCAACAACAAAATAACTGGATAACCTATGGTAGCCCTACCTGGGGGAATATTCAGTCTAGGAACTTGTCTGACATCCCTATTTACAATGTAAAACACACATTATTGAGCAGCCAATCTAAACCTTTTGATTTTGAAAACATGGATGATCTAGAAAACAAAGCCGTTGTATTGTTGTTAGGGTTTGAGTACCCGAACCTTGACCCCTACTTTCAGGAAGGGCAGATAGAAGAATTAAGAGTTAAGGACTACACAGCAGCCTTCCGAGTACTAAAACGAATTCCGGGAGACACCGTCTTCGTTGAAATGGAATCGCGAGTAAAATATAACTTAGCGCAGCAAAACTTAGATCCAAGCACCTTCCAACTTCAAAACTTTGATTCTGTCATTCCTAATTATCCCATTCACCTTGCTTTTGATCCTCAAATGGACCCAGAACTACAAAGCTTTATTAATCAGCGACTCGTTGCTCTCAAAGCAAATGGTAAATTGGATAGGATCGTTCAACAGTACTGATAAATGCCATGACATAAGCGTCATTTTTATTATCAGAGAAACAAAAAAGCCCCACTCCAGTTTGGGGCTTTATTTTACGTTCTACCTAGGCTTTGAAATAACTAATGACTAGCGGATTTTTAAATAACTAGCGGACAAAGCTCTCATCAAACATATGCCCTAACTTTTCTGCTTTCGTTTTCAAGTAGTGGTTATTGTGCGGATTATTCCCTTCTTGTAGAGCAACACGCTCCACCACGTTTATGCCTGACTTCTCCATCGCTTTAACTTTTCGAGGGTTATTTGTCATAAGGCGTACAGAGTTAATATCCAAGAAGCTCAACATACCGCGACAAAAAGAATAATCTCTCATGTCTGCCTCAAAACCCAACCTCTCGTTTGCTTCTACTGTGTCTGCCCCATCATCTTGTAGATGATAAGCCCTTATCTTGTTAATCAGCCCTATTCCACGCCCCTCTTGCCTCAAATAGAACAAAACTCCACTACCAGCTTCCACTATGTTTTCCATCGCTCTAGAGAGCTGGAAACCGCAGTCACAACGGGCACTAAATAAAGCATCACCAGTTAAACATTCAGAGTGAAGGCGTATAAGTGGTGAAGCTTGTTCAGATAAATCACCGTAAACTAATGCCAAATGCTCTTTACCCGTTGCCCGCTCAACAAACCCATACATTTGAAATGTACCCCATTGAGTGGGGAGCTTGGCTTTATCAACAAAATTCACATGATTGAATGGCTCGGTTTCTTGGAGATTTTGCCGAATATCCATAAGAATATGACCCAGCTTATTTTGCCCCGAGCCGTCTCCTCCATCTCCCCAAAAAGAATCAATATGCGAATGCTCTTTAATGACCGAATCGCCCGTACTGGCAAGTAAATGCGAAAAGTATCGATTTTGTTTAAACTTTTCCGTGACAATAAAACGCATTACGTCCACTTTAATTTCATCCCACTCGTTACGAACTTGATCTTCATATTGACGGCTTAAGATAAACGCATCTTCCGGGGAAGCGGCATAATATATTTTTTGCCTCAGTTCAGAAGAAGCAAATTTCATTGCCTGATAATAATGTTCACTCGTTGCCCAAACTTGATCATTCACTTCAATGGGTGAACTGGCGAAATTTGAAAGGTAACCGTTACTATCTTCTGGTTCATAGAAAAGTACATCGCTTGACATAGCTGACTCCTAGCACAACAAATAGTGTAAAACCTATGCAGTAGGTTTTATATTAATAGTTTTCATTTTAAAGCTAGTGTGGGGAATGATGGGTGTCAAATTGAACGGCGAATATAAGAGGTAGAGGCTAAGCAAGAACTTTACATTTTCAGACATTATGGCTGGTGGTGATCATTTATCTAAGTGATTATCATTAATTAATATGTAATAAAAAGGGCGGCTTCCTGCCCCCCTGTCAAATAAACCAAACAATCATTAAACTCAGGAAATTTAAGCTTAATGAATCAAGCCTAACTCACGCGCTTCTTCAAGGCTCAATCCACTTTCACGGATCTCTCTGAGCGCTTCAATGCGGCGACGAGCTTCTGCTGACTTCACCTGTTTTTCTGGTTTTAGGGATATCTGTTCATCCGCATCCCATTTGTTTGTTATGTTTGTCATTTCATCATGGTTGATAGAATTAATGGACATATTTTCCTCCGAAAGCACCATGTAATGGACAAGTAATCTGTAGCAAATGCTCATTCGGTTGTTAAGAAAATCTGTACCAAAATGTGATGATTTCGACTGTTCGCAAAGCGAAATAATAATTTCATCAATTATACTTTGCCAAAGCCATTTTCTAGAATTACAGTTAAAAGATTCCCCGTCGAAAAAGTCATTTGATCCAACTCTCATTTCTCAAGTCATCCTTCCTGTCTTTATTTGAAAATTCCTTACATTCTCTAAAAATATTTACGAGTCAGTTCAATATTTTTTAGTTGCTCACTTCTCTTTAAAGTCACAAAAAGATAATGATAATAATTATCATTACATTAAGAGTAACTTCAATGACTGCTGAACTCACCCCCCCTCCACTTCTCGATGTGAAGAACCTTTGTGTCGACTACATTACCGATGATGGCGATTTCAACGCCGTTAAGTCAGTAAGCTTTTCTATTGCACCTGGCGAAATATTTGGGCTTGCAGGCGAATCTGGTTGTGGAAAAAGCACGATAGCTTTTGCTATCAACCGATTACACAAGCCGCCAGCATTTATTTCAGGCGGAGAAATCATCTTCAATGGTTGCGATCTGCTGAAACTGTCTGATTCATCACTTAATACCTTGCGTTGGAGTGAAATTGCCATGGTATTCCAAAGCGCGATGAACTCTCTCAACCCTGTTCTTCCAATTCAAGAGCAGTTTGCTGATGTATTACGCCACCACCAAGGCATGAGTGATGAACAAGCAAAAGACCGCGCAGAAAAGCTGTTGGATCTCGTCAATATACCTCGCCACCGTCTTACCGAATATCCACACCAATTCTCTGGAGGTATGCGTCAAAGGCTAGTCATTGCTATCGCTTTATCGCTCAATCCGAAGTTGATCATCATGGATGAACCCACGACTGCGCTTGATGTGGTTGTACAACGTGAAATCTTGCAGCAAATCTACCAATTACGTGAAGAATTTGGCTTCTCAGTATTATTTATTACTCACGATTTAGCTTTAATGAGCCAATTGTGCGATCGCATTGCCATCATGCGCTACGGAGAAATCGTAGAAGTGAACAAATCTCATGAGATCCGAAATAACCCGCAGCATGCCTATACACAAAAGCTGTGGAGTTCATTCCCTAATATTCACGAAACTAAACAAGCAATCGCTAGCTAGGAGCTCACATGACGCAACCAATAATGCAAGTTAAAAACCTCGTCAAAGAATTCACAGTCGGCGGCGGATTAGGAAAAGAAGACATATTCAGAGCCCTGCATGGCGTTAGTTTCGATCTTTACGCAGGTAAAACCCTAGCTTTGGTCGGTGAGTCTGGCTGCGGAAAAAGTACCTGTGCAAGGTTGATGACAAAAGTATACCCGCCTACAGAAGGCGAAATTTTGTTTGAAGGCAAAGACATTCGCGAACTAAATAAGCGAAAAGACGTGTTGGACTACAGAGGAAAAGTACAAATGGTATTTCAAGACCCATTTGGCTCTCTTAACCCAACTCACACAATAGAACACCACCTTACTCGACCTTTAAAGATTCATAAGCAAGTCAATGGCAATGCGCAATTACAAGACCGTTTACTTGAATTACTGACGCTGGTGGAGCTGCCTAAAGAAACGTTATCTAAATACCCACATGAATTAAGTGGTGGACAACGACAACGTGTGAACTTGGCACGTGCATTAGCAGTTGGTGCAAAAGTCATCCTAGCGGATGAACCAACATCGATGCTCGATGTATCCATCCGATTAGGTGTATTAAACCTCATGCAACGCATGAAGAAAGACTTAGGAATAGGTTTTCTATACATCACACACGATCTCGCGACCGCCCACTACATCGCAGAAGAGACCGCTGTGATGTACAAAGGGCAAATTGTCGAGTGGGGTTCAACGGAATCTATTTTGACGAACCCTCAGCACCCTTACACAAAATTACTGATCTCTGCGGTACCCGATCCTGATTTACCATTTGGCGAACTTGTTAAAAATGAACCAAACTATTCAATAGACGCAGATGTAATTCGAGAACAAAGTGGCGTCGTTCAAGAAAATGTTCATCAAGTTAATGAAAATCACTTTGTTAAACAGTGGGATAATGTCGCATGAATGATCTAGATGCATGGTTAGAAACGATCAGTGCTTGGTATAAAGACCAGAAGCATGATCAAGTATTAGCACTACAACCTTTGATCTTAAATCCGCCGGAAACCGTTTGGGGACCAACGATTACAGATCAACAAAGCAAAGGCATTGCTTGCTGGCTTGATGGCTGTTTGCGCTTACATACTTTCTACCTGCATCATGATTGTGAAAAAGCATATCAATACCTCATGCTGGCATACAGTAAGTTGCAATCTGTATGTTGTGACCCAATGGCAGAACAAGGCTTGAAAGAATGGTGTGTAAAGCGGATACAGCATCTGTGCGTTTTAGCGCTTGAATTTAGTAACCAACAACGAGACACCACTTGGCAAAAAGAATCGGAAAGTTTGATCGAATCACATGTGAAATTCATGGCTTCGATTTCTTGGAACGATGATCAAGTGATGCCTTCAGTAAGATCGCACTAATTAAGGAAGCATGATCATGGAGCATCGTGATCATGCTTCATAATACTCATATGATCATCACCTTGAATTTTAAGCAAAAAAAAGCGAGTTCATTAAGAACTCGCAAAAATCAATTCAGTATGATGTAACAATATGAGCCAATCTATTAATCATCAGAAAGGACAAAAAGGTTGTCTATTCGGGATAAATAATAACCAGCCAGCGGGCTGGCTATGTCAGTTCATTGTCAGCGTTATGTTCAATTATCATCAAATCTTGGATTTAGCGGTTAATGACCAATCGCGACTTCATCTAAAGCTAAAAAGACGTTTTCATCTAAATGGCCTTCATAAACTTGTTTACACACTTTACGTCGAACCGCTAAGCCAGAAATTAAACGCTCAATAGATAAATGCTTATTTGAACTTCGGTCGTTATACAACTCAATCACCTTGCTCAAAGTTTCGTAACTTAACACTTCACCATCAACTCTAAGCCAATCAAGCTTCTCAACTAGCTCTGTGCATTCGTCTTTGATTGAAGCATGTGAATGCCCTGTCATTGCTGACAATGCCGTTATACTGCGTTCTAGGGCTTCTGCTGACGTGTATTTGGATAGAGTAATCATTATTTCATCCGCATTAATTTCAACAGAGTGCTTACGTAATTTAACGCGGCGCCCTAGCTTCCCTCTTGGAGAAGGTGCTTTACGCTGAATAGGCTCAAACTCACCATCAATAATCTCCGAAAGTTCCTCTAGTTTCTGTTTAGAAACCATTTCGTTTCGTAGTGGGTTTGGCAGCGTCGGAGCCATATTTCTCTTACCTGCGTTCGTGGTACGAGCACGAGAATAACGCAATACCTCTTCAACGTTACATTTGATATCTACCTGATAATCCGTCGTTTTTCCTTTATCACTTAAAGTATTGATCGTTAAGTGGTAGCCCCAAAGGTTAACCTGGAAATGCTCAGCGGTGATTTCGACTTCCCCTAACTTTCTTAATTCTCGAATAAGATCCATAGAAAAACGGCGCCAATCGATATTACGAGCAAGTTTTTGATTAAGTTCACTTAATAACATGCTATCTGAATGACGGCGTGCCATTCGGCTTCTGAAATAAGAATACATTTGGAAAACAAGCGTATGTTGCTTAAGAATTTCAGGTGGAAATAAGAAGAAATAATCTCTTGTCAGCAGCTCTTCATAAAACGACGGTTCCCAAACCAAGATATATAGGTTTGGTTTAATGCGTATTTCGCCGTCAGCGCCTTCTGTAGGGGCTTCTTCTGATGCAGTGATAGTACGGGCTAGAAATCTAAAACGATCGCTCTTAAAGCCCTCTGGCATGTTTTCACTTAACCAGCGTCCTGTTAGCTCATGTAATTGAAAATCAGTAAATTCAATGCGATCAATACTATCGCGAATCGAGTCACGTGCAGGACCACTGTCTTTTTTGCCGCGAAGAGACAAAATATCAGTGATATACAAAGGTGTTTTATTTGGTGTGTGCTTAGCGTCTAGGTGATAATCGTCTTGATGGTGATCATGATATTGAACAGTAAGCGTAAACAACGCAAACAACGTCATAAGATCATCAACAGTCATAATATTTTTAGAAGATCGTGTCTCGATCACAGCTCGAGTTCCAGAGATCGAAACCATCGACTTTTGGTAATTCTTACGAGTTCTTGGTGGAGCAAGCGCTTGATCAATGATTCCAGCCCAATTTGTAGGAGAAACAATAAATTGGTCTGCTTCATCTTTCATTGAAGGTGGTGTGTTTAAGCCATGTTCTGTCAGTAAACGCTTGTTAACTTGCGTTTGAGCCAATGCTTTTGAGCGTTTTTGCTTTTCTGATTGTTTTACTGATTCAGTAACTAAGCTTGTTGCTCCCAATACAGATATAAGCTGGCTAGGATTAACAAAACGGTGAAGCATGGTTTTACCAGCTAAACCTTCTTCAAATCTAACAGGATGTTGTTTAAATAAACCAATGTTTACCGCAGCTCTTAATCGTTGCTGAAGTGCCGCTCGGGTAACTTGCCCATCCGTTGATTCAATTATTTCTGTTGTAGAAACATAGCCATCTTTGCTACTGAAGCCACGTAATGAGATTAAATTGAGTAATTCTACGATGCTTTTGGTGACACCTTTGAAATGCTGATATTGATCAATCCACTCCACAGCTGCTTCAGATACTTCAAACAGGTGGCCATCTTTATGGCTGCGGGCTTTTATTAATAATTTGTCTTCAGGTTTCATTGTTGATCCGTATCACACTAGCCGTAATATCACTATAGTTCCTGAAGGATAAAGAAATTTTGATCATAAATAAAGAGAATTTATTGGCTTTTAAATAACTGATCTTTTTGATTAATATGATCTATATTGATTAAGTGATCTAATGATCTGGTTGGCTTTTTGCTTTTATCTTATTGTAAATAAAAGACTTATTTTTTTTGTCTTTGAAAGCATGATCATAAGATCACCGAAACGATGATCATTTAATCTTGAAAGTATGATCACACTTATCTAGAAACATGATCATTACCTTGCTACAAAGATGATCAAGTAAGTCCCGAAAGAATGATCATCTTATTTAAACACGTTATCCACAAGCAAGAGTTTGTAAGAGAAGTTCTCTAGACCTTCACTCGTTTAATTTGGAATATTCTCTATGGAAGAATGATCAAGTAAAGTGAGTATTGGATGAAATTTGCGCATATATAACGCTTTATGTGTACTTGCATGACTTACTGTATTTAATCTACTGAAATTCACATAATTAGTATTTCTTTAGATAAACCTGAAAGCATGATCAGGAAATGAGCTAAATATGCTTATCTATTATGTTTGTTCATTGGATTTCGAGGTTACTGATATAAATTGAGCTCAAAAGCCCAGTACATCTACGTTTATCCGTAATCTAGACCGATAATATCATTCTTCCGATGTTTGTTTGTCTTGATCATTTTTCCGAAAGTAGATCTTATTGATATGACCAATCATAAGATCAATATAAGCGTATTTAAGCCTTGATCATGTTTCCTTATCAGCCTGTAAATGATTTATCCCTATCACTTTGCCTCTTGATCATTCTTCCAAAGTAAGTGATGTATTTATATACAACGATATGAGTAAATGACCACATTGCCTAATTATTTTCTAAGCTGAGACTTCGTTAGCCTCCATTATTAAATAGTACAATCCAAATCACATTTGCCGTAGTTTGTGCATAAATTTCAATCGTTCCGAGAGTTTTACTTTCACTCGTCATTTACATTGTAAATAAGTGATGCTGTAACACTTTTGTTTTAATTGTTTTTGTATGGTGTTTTATCCAAGATTTACTAATATATTTGTTCATTATTTCTATCGATTTACACAAACTATCGATTTGTTAGTTTATTTTATGTGATATTGCTCCTGAATGTATGTTCATGTTTTTGTTGGTTTTGGTGTTTATTGCTGTACAATGTGGGCAGGTTAATCATTACGGATATTGGCAATGAAAAGAGAACAAACGATTGAAAATCTCTATCAACTAGCCGAACAGACACAACAGGTTCAGGCTGATCGCATTGAGATTGTTTTAGAAGAGAGAAGTGATGAGCACTTTCCTCCTATGTCTAAAGCTTTAATGGAAACGCGTTCGGGTTTAACTCGTCGTAAGTTAGATGATGCGATTAATAAGCTTGAAGCTGAAGGTCATCAGTTTACTAAGAATAATGCTAACCATTATTCTATTTCTCTTGAAGAAGCACACATGCTTATGGATGCGGCTGGCTTGCCAAAATTCCATGAACGCAAAAAAAACGTGGATCATAAACCGTGGATTATCAATGTACAAAACCAGAAGGGTGGTACAGGTAAATCCATGACAGCGGTTCATCTTGCAGCTTGTCTATCGCTAAATTTGGATAAGCGTTACCGCATTTGTTTGATTGACTTGGATCCACAAGGGTCGCTTCGTTTGTTCTTGAACCCTCAAATTAGTGTATCCGAACACGAAAACATTTATTCAGCGGTCGACATTATGTTGGATAACGTGCCAGAAGATGAAGAAGTCGATATTGAATTCTTACGCAAGAACGTTCTATTACCGACTCAATATCCTAACTTAAAGACGATTTCGGCATTCCCTGAAGACGCAATGTTTAACGCAGAAGCGTGGCAGCATCTTTCTCAAAACCAGTCTTTAGATATTGTGCGCTTATTGAAAGAGAAACTGATTGATAAGATTGCTGATGATTTTGACGTCATCATGATTGATACCGGTCCACACGTTGATCCACTGGTTTGGAATGCAATGTACGCCTCTAATGCGTTACTTATTCCATGTGCCGCTAAACGTTTGGATTGGGCTTCTACCGTTAACTTTTTCCAGCATTTACCGACAGTATATGAAATGTTCCCTGATGATTGGAAAGGGTTGGAGTTTGTTCGACTCATGCCAACCATGTTTGAAGACGACAATAAAAAGCAAGTTTCAGTTCTGACTGAGATGAATTATTTATTGGGTGACCAGGTAATGATGGCGACCATACCAAGAAGCCGTGCATTTGAAACTTGCGCCGATACTTACAGTACCGTTTTTGATTTAACAACAAGCGACTTTGAAGGGGGTAAAAAGACACTTGCCACCGCTCAAGATGCTGTTCAAAAAAGTGCTTTAGAGTTGGAACGCGTACTTCATAGCAATTGGTCATCACTAAATCAGGGGTAAGTAACACATGGTAATTAAAACTTCAGACTTAAACGCAAAGCTATTTGGAAAAGCGAATAAGCGTCGTGTTGTGACTCCTCAAGAGGCTCAAACGGCGGCGAAAGAGCAGGCTCAAATTATTGAGCTTTCTGTCGCGGGTGAAGACCTAGTTTCGTTTGAGTTAGTACGTATTCCTGCGGATCAGGTAGCGAATAAAACGGTAGTATTTGAAGAAAATGCCCGTGAACAATCATTTCTAAATGAGCATGCACTATCGGATGTTCTTACGACTTTAAAAGAACGAGGTCAGCAATATCCTGCTGTCGGTCGTAAGAATAAAGATGGCAAGATTGAGGTACTTGACGGTAGTCGTCGTCGTATGTCTTGTATTCTTGCAGGGAAAGAGTTCTTAATTTATGTTGCTGAAGATATTAATTCAGAGCATGCTAAGTTTCTTTCTGATGTCGCTAATGCTCATAAGCCACTTTCGTTATATGAAAAAGGCAAAGAGATGCAAGCGAAACTAGACAAAGGTGAAGCTGAAGATCAAAAAGCACTCGCTAAAATTTTCCAGTGCAGTGAAGCATTAGTAAGCGGGGCGCTAAAAGCCGCGGCGTTACCACTTGAATTACTGCAAGCTTATCCTAATGTCAGTGATTTAGGTCGTCCAACTATTGTTAAACTGCATAAACAATTTGTTGGCTTAACTAGCGAACAGCAAATCGTTTTACTTGAAAAGTGTACTGGCTCAGAAGGGTTTGTTTGGCAAAGAAGCGATGCTCAAGGTGTGGCTCGATTAACAAAAGATGTGACTGAAACACTAGAAGCTTGGATTTTAGAATTGGCTCCAGCGCCTGTGAAAAAATCATCATCAAAAGTTGAGCTGATAAAAGGTCGTGCAAGCTACAGCCGTAAAGGTTCTAACTTGGCGCTTAATCTTAAGAAAGTCGATGATGCGACAATGCAAGATATCTTAGCTTTTGTTGAATCTAAACTCGTTTAACTTTTACACTTATATAAAAAGCCGCTCATGCGGCTTTTTTTGTACCTGTGGTAAACTGCATGGCAGATAAATCTGGATGCAATTTATGACTACTCAGCCGCTTAATTTTCTTACCGATCTTTCTTCTATCGCTCAGCACAATGACCATCGCTATGGGGTTGTTTTACGTGGCTGTGATAATTGGCAAGATGGTGTGATTCACTCTTATCTAGTGAACAATCCTGAATTGAATGCCTTTCAACTTGGGGGAGCCACCAGAGAAGGCGTGAATCATATCGTTATCAATAAAGGTCAGCAATTATTAGGACGTGAATGTCAGTTGCTGATATGTGATTTTAGGTTTGAATTTGATGCTAATAGTTTTAGTGCCGCGCTTGGCTCAATTATGGGTGGTGGGCTAGCGATCATATTACCCCCAGAGAAACATGAAAACCCCTCTATCGACCAAGCATGGTTAACTCAACATTTTGCGAAATTATTGCAGCTTGATGAAAACCATCCGCCTTCAGATCTACCTAAAAAAAACATAACAGCAAAAATAACCGATAAATTTAGCCAACAAAATCACGCTATAGAACTAATTTTGAAAGTGCTGTCTGGTCATCGTAAACGACCACTCGTGCTAACAGCTGATCGCGGGCGTGGTAAAAGTAGCGCGCTTGGTATTGCGACGGCACAACTTCTTTTGATGCGTTCGCCATTTAACGTTGTGGTTACCGCGCCTTCTATTAAAGCTGTGGAACCCATTTTTTATCACGCTCTGAATTTATTGGATGGAGCAGAGCGAGAAGGGAAGGGGACGCTTAAATTTGGTCAGTCTAGAGTGACCTTTGTTGCCCCGGACGAGTTACTTCAAACTAAGCCTAATTGTGACTTACTGCTTGTTGATGAAGCTGCCGCTATTCCTATTCCGATGCTGAAAAAAATGGTTGAGAGCTACCACCGTTTAGTTTTTTCAACCACGTTACATGGCTATGAAGGCAGTGGAAGAGGGTTTGGATTAAAGTTTGAATCTTGGCTTTCTAAGGTAAGACCGAATTGGAAAGCCTGCTCTATAGAACAGCCTATTCGCTGGAGTGTTAACGACCCTCTTGAAAACTGGCTGTTCGATTGTTTTCTATTGAATGTGGATATCAATCAAGGGGAGCAAGTCTTAGAAAGTGGTATGCGAGCTCGGTTAGAAGCGACTGCATTAGAGCTCTCATCAACTCAACTATCTAGGCAAGAAAATGGCGGTCATAGCCAGCGGATAAGTGAATCTCTCCTATGGGAAAAACTACCTAAGGCTGAGTTTGTTACTCATCCGGAGAAGCTGAAACAATGCTTTGCTTTATTGGTTGGTGCTCATTATCAAACAACACCCAATGACTTAATGCAGATATTGTCTAATCCATCAGTCGAGCTTTATGCATTATTTAATGGGCAAGTTTGTTTAGGATGTATTCTAACGGTGGGAGAAGGAGGGTTATCTTCTGATGTAATTAAAGATATCCAGCTTGGAAAGCGTCGTCCTAAAGGTCATTTAGCACCTGCTATATTAGCCAACCATTTAGGTTTTACAGAATCAGCAAGTTCTCGCTGTATTCGAGTCATGAGGATTGCCACTCACCCTTGTTATCAAAATCAGGGGCTAGGCAGTTTAATGTTAGATAACCTTTCAAGCTCATTATCCGATGTTGACTATCTTGCAACAAGCTATGGCGCAACGAGTGAACTGGTTAGCTTTTGGAAAAATAATGGATATTCTCCAGTTCATTTAGGGCATCAAAGAGACCAAGCGAGTGGTTGTCATTCTTTACTTATGCTTAAGCCTGTACAAAGTAACTCTCAACACTGGATAGGTGATGCTGTTCATGGCTTTGAACAAAGCTTCCTTTATTTAGCTTCTAGTTCTTTAACTTCACTTGAACCTCAAATGGTAAAGGCACTATTACCGAAGTCTTCAGGTTTGGAACTGTCTGCATCTGAAATTGGTTTGCTTGGATATTATGTTCAAGGTGGAAACAGTTTTGATAGCGTTGCTTATCTTCTGGTTAAAGCGATTCTACTCATCAATTCAAATGGAAATGATGAGGTTTCACTTTTATTGATATCTAAAGTTGTTCAGCAAAAAACGTGGTCTCAGTGCATTATTGAGCATGATTTTACTGGTCGTAAACAAGCTGAATCACAAGTTCGTTTGGATGTAGAAAAGATTATCTGCAATTTACAGTGTAAATAGAATCTGCCGCTGATTTGTAATTCCACTTTACAGTGTAAATTGAAAAACAGAATCAATTTACACTGTAAACTTCTACTTTATCCTTCTCATACAAAACTCTTCTATCCTCACCCAATTGAATTAGTCATAAAACTATTTGACGAATAACTACTGATAATTTCATTAACCCAACTCTGTGTTTAACTTTGAAATTAAATCCCATACATTTCTTAAACAAATGCTTAGGCTGAATTAACCTTGTTAGATTTGATAAATGGATATTCCAACCTACACTGAATAATAAGCGACAAGTTTCAAGGGTTAATACTTACGTTTACTGGCTAGCACTTAGGTTTATTGAATATTTGAGTTTCATGAACACTAAGTTTCGAAGGGATACATATGGAATATGTACTGGAAGAGTCCTTAGAGATTTCAACAGTTCTCAATTCGAAAGAAAAATATCTACAATGGCTTACTCACAATGAATCAATATCCATTGATGCCTCTAAAGTCACACGTGTCGACACTGCAGGTTTGCAAGCATTAGCATCTCTGTTTGTTTCTGCAAAGCATGTTGGGCTAGATATTCGAATTAAGAATACATCTGAAATCTTAAACGACTCGATTGCTTTGCTCGATCTCAAAGCGCAGTTTTACTCATAAATGGATGTTGAGGGTTTCAAATGAAGAAAATTTTAGCGGTAGATGATTCAGTATCGATTCGTCAAATGGTTAGCCATACTTTGAAAGACGCAGGCTACGATGTTGAAACGGCAAATGATGGAAGTGATGCATTACGAAAGTCTAAAACCACAAAGTATGATGTGGTTATCTCCGATGTAAATATGCCAATCATGGGTGGCTTTGATCTTGTTCGAGCTATTCGAGGCATTCCCCAATATAAGTTCATTCCAATCCTCATGTTGACGACGGAAACCAGTGTGGAAAAAAAGCAGGAAGGAAAATCTGCAGGTGCTACAGGCTGGTTAGTGAAACCGTTCAATCCAGAGACATTATTAAAAACGCTAAAGCGAGTGCTATAGCAGTTTAGATTCCAAAGAACTAATTCGGTAGTAACAAAAAATAGTAGTGCTCAACTCAGGGTAGGGACAGTTATGGCTTTAGACATGGACCAGTTACGTAAAATGTTCTACGAAGAATGTTGCGAGAACTTAGAAGTACTTGAAGAGATTCTTCTCGATCTTGAACCTGAGACTGTCGATATTGAAACCATTAACACTATTTTTAGAGCGGCTCATTCCATTAAAGGTGGTGCGGCAACATTTAACCTTTTTGATATTAGCGAGTTTACCCATTCCGTAGAAGCCTACTTAGATAAAGTCAGAAACAATGAAATGCAACTAACGAAGCAAACTGTGGATGTTTTGCTGAGAAGTTGTGACTGCATTAAAGCAATGCTGGAAGGGCATGAAGATAAAGTAGATGTAGATTTAAATTTCAAAGAGTCCGTCAGTAATGAATTAAGAAATTTGCTTGGTTCTGAACAAGTTCAAACAGCGAGTGGTGGCGATAACTTTGAAGATGAAGCTCTTACGAATCTCGAGAATTCAACGAATGTTGTTGATGGTGAAGTATTGGGGAATTGGAGTATAACCTTCATCCCACACTCTGATTTGTTTTTCAGTGGCAATGATCCGCTAAGAATTATCAGAGAATTAAAAGATTTAGATTCAGACATAGTGGTAACTAATACTCAGTTGGAACTACCTCATTTAGCTGAGCTAGAAGCAGAACTGTGTTATTTGAGTTGGACGTTTGAATTAAATGGCGAGATAAATAAAGAGGATATCGTTGAAGTATTCGAATGGGTTGAAGACGAATGCGACCTAAACATTGAAAAACAGGTTTCACCAAGTACTGAGAATGAAACGCCACCTTTAAATACACCTCTTCCCACTTCAAAAGAAACTCCCACTGAAACGACTCCTCCAGTTACAGAGGCTGAAGCTAATACTAAAGAGACGCAACAACAGCCAACCCCAGCAAAATCAAATAAAACAGATTCAGGTGTCAGCTCTATTCGAGTTGATATCGATAAAGTCGACGGGCTGATAAACCTTGTGGGTGAGCTTGTTATTACTCAGTCAATGCTGACAGAAATAGGCAATGATTTTACGGTCGATAAGCTTGAGAAACTAAAAGCAGGATTAGACCAACTTTTACAAAACAGCAAAGACCTTCAAGAGAATGTGCTCAACATACGCATGTTGCCAATGAGCTTTGCATTTAGTCGTTTTCCTCGTTTAGTTAGAGACTTGTCGGGTCGTTTGGAAAAACAAGTCGACCTTCAAATTATTGGTGAGAATACCGAGCTGGATAAAACCGTACTCGAAAGGATAGTCGATCCCCTCGTGCATCTCGTGCGAAATGGTATTGACCACGGGATTGAGATTCCCAAGCTACGTCAAGAAAGTGGTAAAGCGGAAATGGGGGTTATCAAACTCACAGCTTTCCATCAAGGAGGGGCAATCATTATAGAAGTAGAAGACGATGGCGCCGGAATTGATTGCGATAGATTGTGGAGTAAAGCTGTAGAAAAAGGCGTAGTGGTCAGTGACGCTCGCCGAGAGGAGATGACAGATAAACAAGTCTTAAACTTAATATTCGCCCCTGGTTTTTCTACCGCTGATCAAGTGTCTGATATTTCAGGGCGTGGCGTGGGTATGGATGTTGTGAAAAGAAATATTGAAGAACTCGGCGGACATATCGAGGTGGAATCAAAATTAGGCAAGGGCAGCAAATTCACCATTAGCTTACCTCTTACCTTAGCCATTCTTGATGGACAACTTGTTAAAGTCGGCGGAGAAGTTTATGTCATTCCACTTCTAACCATTATTGAATCTATCCAAATTGATACTCACTGCGTGAAGCATGCATCAGGCGGTGTGGAGCTATACCGACTTCGTGACGAAAATATTCCGATTTTACGTTTGCAAGAAGAGTTTGGTATGGGAGCAAGTGGGGATCTCCATAATCGAATTCTCTGTTTTGTTGAAGCGGCTGGTAACCGAGTCGGTTTACTTTTGG
The DNA here is from genome assembly GCF_024347495.1 of Vibrio gallaecicus. Lineage (NCBI taxonomy): Bacteria > Pseudomonadati > Pseudomonadota > Gammaproteobacteria > Vibrionales > Vibrionaceae > Vibrio > Vibrio gallaecicus. Next base: position 1,627,371 of record NZ_AP025491.1, read on the forward strand.
ATGAGCTGCTCGATCAGCAGCAAGTGGTCATCAAAAGCTTAGAGTCTAATTACAATAAAGTGCCAGGCATCTCTGGTGCCACTATTTTAGGTGATGGCTCGGTTTCATTAATTCTCGATATCCAAGGTTTGATTACCTCATTTTTAGATAAGGCTTCAGACAGTAAAGTGAATAAAGGCGGTATCGCTGCCTAGCACTAATGGGGTTTCGCAGAAAAAAGTGACGAACCCATTATAGAAAATGGCTACGAGAAACCTTAAGCGATGGTGCCATAAACAAAATAAAACAAACCAAGCAAAGACAAACGAAGCAATGCAAGGAGCAAGTATGGAGCAACAAGTAGCGACTGATGCATCTGATTTACCGACTCATGTGATGAATGCTGAAATCAGCGAGAATGCTGACTTTCTCAGTTTCTGCTTGGCAAACGAATTGTATGGTGTCGTCATTCAAGATGTTGAAGAAATTCGAGTCTGGGAAAGACCTACTCCGATACCTCGTTCTCCAAGTTTTGTTAAAGGGGTGATAAACCTGAGAGGGATGATCGTTCCTATTGTCGATTTACGATCTCGCTTTGGAATTGGCACTTGCGATTACTTGCCTACCACGGTGGTGTTAGTTTTGCGTTCAGAAGATGACGAGGGTGAAAAGTTAATGGGGCTTGTAGTAGACGCCGTTTCCGACGTAGTTAGCCAAGGTGAAAATGAACTTTATCCTGCCGTTGGAGAGTCCCAAGTTAATCCATTTATCCAAGGTTTATTGAATGTCGATGATCAAGTGATGTCTCTGTTTGACACTGCTGAGTTACTTAATATCGAGCTCATCTTAAAACACACTAACCAGACACTTCCGCGAGGGTAAGGAAACCATGGCAGCAGAAGAGTATTTAAGCTTTATTTTGGAACATGAAGAGTACGCAGTGCCTATTTTGGATGTACGTGAAGTGCGTGGGTGGAGTGAAGTTCGGAGTGTGCCTAATTCACCTAATTATCTTAAAGGAGTGTTAGAAATAAGAGGGGAATACGTACCGATTGTTGATCTTCGAATGCGGTTCAATTTGCCCCCGTCTGTGATTAATCACACAACGGTGGTCATTGTTTTGAATGATGAACAAAAACATCCTTTAGGCATCATTGTGGATGCCGTGGCTGAAGTGTACGCATTCGAACCGACAGCAATTAAACCTGCTCCACATATGTCTGTAACGCTTGATGAAAGCTACATCAAAGGTATTGCATCAGAAGCTAATGGGCATCTCATTATAATAAATCTTGAAGCTCTATTTGATGTAGACGAGCTCAATTCGACGACAGTAGAAGACGCGCTAATGTGAGGTAAATATGTCATTTTGGAATAGAAAAAAGGAACCTGTTGCTCAGTTTGCAGAAGCAGCATCAGATGTATTAATGGAAGAAACCTCAGTGGAAGAGGATGGCTTATCCAAAGAACAATTACTTTCAGCTTTAGGCGCGGCTAAAACCGCTCTTATGATGGTAGATAGAGACTTTAAGGTCACTTATATCAACCAGCAATCCATTACTTTATTAAAAACACATGAAGCGACGTTTCAATCTGTGTGGCCAAATTTTCGAGCAGACAAAGATTTCATGGTTGGGTTTTGTATTGATGGCTTTCATGCCAACCCACAACACCAGCGACAGTTATTATCTAACCCAGCAAACCTTCCTTATAGCACCACTATTACTGTTCAAGATGTACTGCTCGAATTAAATGTTGGGGCGATTATTGATTCCTCGGGTAATTACGTTGGGAATACTTTGGAGTGGCAAGATGTTACGGCATTGCGAGCGCAGGAAAATAATGTTGCTCGTTTGCAAGCGGCGGTAGATCAAGCACAAACTGCCATGGTGATGATTGACCGAGATTTACTGATCACTTACATCAATAATGAAACTGTTAATTTATTTAAGAAACATGAAGCGACTTTAAGAAGCGTTTGGTCTGGATTTTTAGCCACAGAAGAATGGTTAATGGGCCGATGTATTGATGAGTTTCATAGAAACCCCGCGCACCAACGACAGTTACTCAGCAACCCCAGTAACCTACCTTACAGTACTGATATCACGATCGGACATTTAAAAATTGAACTTAATGTCGCGTCTATTTTTGATACCAAAGGTGATTATATTGGGAATACTCTAGAGTGGCGCGATGTTACCGAAGAGCGTGCAAAAGAAGCTGAAATTGGTCGTTTAGCCTCTGCAGTTGAAGGTATGACCACAAACCTCATGATGGCGGATGAAGAAGGCATTATTCAATATGTAAACCCATCTCTTTCTACCTTATTGAAAGGTCGTGAGAGTGAGATGCGTAAAGTGCTTACCGGCTTCGATGCGAGTCATTTAGTGGGTAAAAATATAGACATCTTCCATAAAAATCCTGCCCACCAGCGAAGTATTATTGCCAATCCTGACCGCTTACCATTTTCCTCCGATATAAAAGTCGGCTCATTAGAATTCAATTTAACGTGCATCGCCATGCGAGATGGTAACGGCAACTATATGGGACCTGCATTGCAGTGGGTTGATATAACAGAGCAACAGGATGGGCAGCGCCAAGTAGAAAGTTTAATCCAAAAGGCGACGGCGGGGCAGTTAGCCGAACGCATCGACACCTCGGTTTACAGCGGTTTCATGAAAGAGTTGGGGGATGGGATTAACGGGCTATTAGATACATTGGTTGAGCCATTAGGGCAGTGTATTGATGTCATGAGCAAAGTCGCTGATGGTGATTTAAAAAGTACGATGCCAGACAGTAATCAAGGTGAGTTTGGTCGTTTAGCGGATGCGGTAAATACGTCTATTTTAAATATTCGAAATATGGTCGAGAAGATAACTACCTCGTCAGCAAGAGTCGCGACAGCCTCTACTGAAATAGCCGAAGGCAATAATGACTTGAGCCAAAGGGTGGAAGCGCAAGCTTCGAATCTAGAAGAAACGGCAGCCAGTATGGAACAGATGACCGCAACGGTTAAACAAAATGCGGAAAATGCCAAAGGTGCTAATGAACTGTCTGATGATGCGGCGAAGAAAGCGGGGAAAGGAGGGGAAGTCGTTGGCCAAGCTGTGTCTGCTATGTCCGAAATTAACAGTGCGAGTAAGAAGATTGCCGACATTATAGGTGTCATTGATGAGATTGCATTCCAAACGAATTTGTTAGCTTTGAATGCTGCGGTTGAAGCAGCGCGAGCTGGTGAGCAAGGACGCGGTTTTGCTGTCGTTGCAGGAGAGGTAAGAAATCTTGCGCAGCGAAGCGCAGCAGCAGCAAAAGAAATTAAAGGTTTAATTAAAGACAGCGTAGAGAAAGTAGATGAAGGCTCCCGTTTGGTTGATGAATCTGGTGAAACTCTGAATGAAATTGTTGAAGCGGTAGCCAGTGTTTCACATCTTATCCAACAAATTGCCGAATCGAGTTTGGAGCAGTCGACAGGTATTGATGAAATAAACCGAGCCATTACCACCATGGATGAAATGACTCAGCAGAATGCGTCATTAGTTGAAGAAACGTCGGCTGCCAGCCAGTCATTAAGGTCTGAAGGTAAAGAGCTACTTAATCTCATGAATTTCTTCAGTACCGACAGTAATGTTGCTCAGTACAACGCTCAAAGTAATCTTTCATCTGTTCCTAAACGAGGCAATGTGAGCGAATTAAAAAACGCTAAGGTTGTTAATTCTGGAGTGACGTTTCGTGAGGATGGGGATGAATGGGAAGAGTTCTAACCAAGCAGGTTGATCAGTCAGAAAAGGTAAGCTCAATGGACCCAAGAGCGTCTTCTGTGAATCCAAGTTTAAATTCGATGAATCTCGGTAAGCAAGAGTTTGAGTTGACAGAAAAAGACTTCAAATTTGTGCAGTGGTTTATCCATAAGAATGCGGGTATTCATTTAACCGATCAGAAGTACGCGATGGTGTATGGACGAGTCAGTAGAAAAATGCGTGAGAAGAAGGTGGGACGCTTTGCTGATTATCGAAAGATGATTGAACATTCTAAATCTGAACAAATAGCATTTGTGAATGCTCTGACGACTAACAAAACGTCATTTTTTCGAGAGCAACATCATTTTGATTATCTTGAAAAAACATTGGTTCCAAAGTGGGTTAACCAACGAAAACAGGAAGTACGGATATGGTCGGCAGGTTGTTCTACCGGTGAAGAGCCGTACAGCTATATGGCGGCATTAAATCATGCGAATGCGTTCGAACATTTTTCTAAGGTGGCACTACTGGCAACCGACCTTGATACAAATGTGTTGGCTCATGCTAAGGCTGGAGTGTATGACGAAGAAGCGATAGACAGCATTCCTAAATCATACCTCAAGGGAAACTTTGTTAAAGGCAAAGGCGAGTTTTTAGGAAAAATAAAATGCGCCATAAAGCTTCAGCAACAAGTGGTTTTTAAGCAGCTCAATCTTTTAGAAAGCTGGCCAATGACAAAGAAATTTGATCTGATCTCTTGTCGTAATGTGATGATCTATTTTGATAAAGAAACGCAAAAATTGCTGATAGATAGATTTTGCCAGCAGCTTAATGAAGGAGGTTCTCTGTTTATTGGTCATTCCGAAAGTGTAGGGGCAGATTGCCAACAGTTTGAACACTTAGGCAATACCATCTATTTGAAGTTGTAATGTGCCCAACATCGGATGTTGAGCAGAGATGACTAGGGCGTAATGAATCGGTCATAGAGCGTCTAAATGGAACATATGGAGTGTGTAATGAAAGAATTTAGCCCGTGTTAGCCAAAGAGCAGGGCGCTTACTACAGTCGGTTTTATCATGAACTGAGGCAGCAACATGTTGTTAAAGTACTGCCTGGGGGGTTGTACTGCACAGCCGAAAAGGAAGTCATCAGCACGGGGTTAGGTTCTTGTGTCGCAGCTTGTATTTGGGACCCTTTTGCTCAGGTTGGAGGAATGAACCATTTCTTGTTACCGATGGTACACAGCAGTGAACATCACCACTGGTCACATGATGATGTGGTGTCGACAGCCTCTCGATATGGTAGCTATGCAATGGAAATGTTGATTAATCAATTGATTTCTCTTGGTGCAAATCGAAGTCGAATGCATATGAAGCTTTTTGGTGGTGCGCAAATGCACGGCATAAAGTCAGCCATTGGTGAGAAAAATGTCGACTTTGTTTTACGTTACGCTAAGCAAGAAGGCTTCGAACTTGATGCTTACGATTTAGGAGGATTAGAGCCTCGCAAGATTATTTTTGATCCACTTTCCGGAAAGGCTTGGCTTAAGAGGATTCCATTTGCCGAAGTGAGCCATTTAAGACATGAAGAAGACCATTACGCTCAGCAGGTTGAGTCTGATAGTCACCAACCCAACGACGATGTGGAGTTATTTTAATGTGTAGAAAAATTAAAGTGATCGTTGTGGATGATTCGCCCGTGTTCCGAGCATTGTTATCGGAGTTGATCTCGTCGGATCCCGCTTTGGAAGTGATCGCAACTGCTGAAGATCCTTATGAAGCAAGAGCTTTGATCAAAAAGCATAATCCAGATGTGATCACGCTTGATATTGAGATGCCGAAAATGAATGGCGTGCAGTTTCTAAAAAACCTTATGCGTTTAAGACCTATGCCTGTCGTGATGATCTCCACTTTGACTCAGCATGGAGCAGAAACCACGTTGCAAGCTTTGGAATTAGGCGCTATCGACTACTTTCCAAAGCCTGCGATGGACAGTACAGGAGACATGCTTAGCTATAGATCATTGATCAATAAAAAACTCAAAATGGCAGCTAAGGCTAACGTAAATGGGAAACCTCTAGAGAGTATGTCCAGTGATGTGGATTTAGCTCCAGTAGCGCCGGGTCATTCTAATATTGAGTTGATTGCAATAGGAGCATCCACAGGAGGAACGGAAGCTGTGCGTCATGTTTTATCAGCCTTACCAAGCGGGCTTCCTCCTATCGTTATTACTCAGCATATTAGCGCTTTGTTTACTAAACCCTTTGCAGCCCGTTTAGACAGCGTAAGTAAAGTCAACGTTCAAGAGTTGAGTGACGGCACTGTGCCGCTTATTCACGGAAGAGCGTATGTTGCTCCCGGAGATAAACATCTCGTGATTATACGTAAGGGAGGTAAGTTATTTGGCCAGGTGGACGATAGACCTCCTGTTAACCGACATAAACCCTCGGTCGATGTGATGTTTGACTCCGTTGCTGAAGTGGTGAGCGATAAAGCGCTGGGCATTATCTTAACTGGAATGGGCAGCGATGGCGCAAATGGCATGTTAAGAATGATGCAAAACGGTGCTATTACTATCGCACAAGATGAGCAGTCTTCAGTGGTATGGGGGATGCCCAGAGTCGCGGTTGAAGTAGGGGCAGTGCAGCATGTTAGAGCGTTATCAAAGATCCCCAAGGAGATTCGAAAGTGTGTATCTAGCGAATAAATACTCGAGATAACTTCAAAAATTAGAATGCAGAAATAGAAGAATGTCAGGGACGGCTTATGAACAATGAAATGACGTTACAGTCAAAAATGAAATATGCAGTCGTAATCACGACACAAGTCATATTGTTAGCAATTGCGGTGTTGTACGCAACATCGAGTATTCAGATAGGGCTAATGATAGTTGCAGCGGCTCTGCCTTGGTTCACTTTCCCTTCGGGTTTACATGTCAAAGAGAGTGATCCTGACCTTTCACAAGAAAAATCCGATCAGGTGAGCGCGCAGTTGATGAACTCGGTGAATCGCTTTTACTCCGATAACTTACCTAACATTCATCAGTCTTTAAATCGACAAACTCAAATCATCGAAGAATCAGCGGAAACGCTAAATGATAGCTTTTTTGGATTACAGAAAGTCAGCGAAGAACAAAGCCAAGTATCTGAAGGGTTAGTGAATGACATGCTTGCTAATCAAGATAGTGAATACAGCTTGTCGAGAGTACTGCCTCGTACCGAAGAAATTATTGATCAATTCGTAAAAACGCTGGTCGACATTTCTGAAAAAAGTATCTCGGCGGTCCACAGTATTCATGACATGTCAGACAAATTAGATACGGTATTCAAGCTACTAGAAAGAGTGAGAGGGCTTTCAGAGCAAACTAATTTGTTAGCGTTGAATGCAGCAATTGAAGCGGCGAGAGCGGGTGATGCAGGGCGAGGCTTTGCTGTTGTGGCGCAAGAAGTTCGAGAATTGTCAGTCAAAGCGAAAACATTGAATGATCAAATAGAGAGCGAAATAAACATAGCCCAAGAAACCGTAAAACAGGCGAACTCTACGGTAGGGGATATGGCATCTATTGATATGACGATAGCCATTGAATCAAAAGAACAAGTGGATGACATGCTTACTGGTGTTCAAAAAGTGAATGTCGCGGTAGAGAAAGAAGTACTGAAAATTAGAGCGCTTGGGCAAGAGCTTTCACAGCAAGTAGGGAATGGCATTCGTGCATTGCAGTTTGCCGATATTGTTTCCCAGCAAGGGGAGTATGCGAATAAAACGTTGTACTTGTTTGATGAGGTCGTACAGCTAGTGAATGTTTTCAATCGACAGGAAATTTCGGAAGATGAGTTTTCGTTAAGGCTTGAAGGATTACTGGATGCTTCACGAAATAGAGGCGGTCCTGCTGCGAATCAAAGCAGCATTGATGAAGGTGAAGTGGAGCTGTTTTAGACGGTAAATTGTTTTAGAAGGTATACCGAGAAATCTTTTAGAGAAAGTTGTGAGTTCAGAGCAGCTTTTGTCGAAAACAAGCGGGGGTAAGCGATGTCGCTAACAAGCACGGTAAATCACGGAAATAACAATATTGAAATTGCGATTGAAGGCGCTTTTGGCTTTAACTTAGTGCAGGAGTTTCGCCAATGTTATTACGAGAAAAAGGATTTCAACTACACCATTGATTTTCGACGAGTGGATTACATTGATAGTGCGGGGCTCGGCATGCTTCTTAATATGCAAAAGTATCTTTCTCCTAATCAAAAAATCACGATTACCAACACTATGCCTCAGGTAAAAAAGATTTTACTGATATCGAGGTTTGATAAGAAATTTATGATCGAATAGCACCGTTTTAAGGAGAGCAAGTATGCGAATAGTTGTTGTGGATGATCATGAAACAAACCGAGAACTGTGTCGGTTTATGCTCAATGATATCGCTGAGCAGTTTTATGCTTTCGAAGATGGTGCAAGTGTCGTTGAATCCATGAAAGAGATGTCAATATTGCCGGATATCATCATTTTAGACGTGATGATGCCTGTTAAAGATGGATTCGAAACCGCCAAAGATATTCGAAAGGCTTTCCCTGATCACCATATCCCCATTTTGTTTCTGAGCGTATTAGACGATAAAGATTCCTATAAAAGGTGTTTAAACCTTGGGGACGACTTTATTCCTAAGCCTATTGACCGGTCTGTTTTATTAGCGAAGGTTCAAGCGCACTTTCGAATTGCGCGCATGCATAATGAGCTTCGTGAGCAGAGAGATGAGCTCCACCACTTTCACGAACAAGTCAATTATGACCATTCGATAGCAGAATCAATTTTTACCAATTTGATGGATGAAATGAGTTCACTACTCTCGAATATTTCAGGGCTCAAATACATATCGACACCTTCAACGGTTTTTAATGGCGATCTTATTCTTGTGGCTAACCGCCCTCATGGTGGTGTTTACGTCATGATAGCAGACGCCACTGGGCATGGTTTACCCGCCGCTATTTCTGCAATTCCTGCTACTCGTGCATTTTTTTCTATGGCAGCCAAAGGCTTGTCACTAGGGGAAATTGTCACTGAAGTGAATGATTCTCTTGTTCGGTTTTTACCTATGGGAATGATGTTAGCGGCCAGTGTCTTCGAAATTAAAAGCAATGGTCTTGATGTGAGTTGGTGGGGAGGGGGCTTACCCGATAGTTATGTTTTAGATAGTGAAGGAAATATTCTTCACCAACTAAGATCAAGCCATATGCCGTTAGGTGTACTAGATAAACATGAGTTTGAAGTGAACTTAGTTAATATGAAGCTTGAAAAAGGGCATCAAATTATTAGCTACACCGACGGGGTTACTGAAGCTGTGAATTTAGACGGTGAACAGTTTGGTCAAGACCGTTTGGAATCGACCTTTCAGCAGCCATGTGCGGTACAGTCGGGCTCTATTATCGAAACCTTGTATGAAGAAGTGCATCATTTTTCGACTGAGAGAGAAAGTGATGATGTGTCTATTTTGCAAATGAATTTTCCGATCAAAAACCGCCAGCCACAAGTGAGTACAACTCAAGCGAGTGGTATTAGTAATGTCCCTAGTAGTGCTTCTCTGTTTTTTCCAAAGTCGGTGCTTACTCAGGTGACGGTTATGGCGGAAGTCAGGCAATACCTGACAGGGATCATATCTGGTGGGCAAGATCTTGATTTTGTCTGTTCGGTACTTTCGGAACTATTTGCGAATGCCATTGAACATGGCTTATTGAACCTGGACTCGAAAATGAAAGATGACCCTGATGGTTTTTACTCATTTTACCAGTTACGTGAGCAGCGATTAAGAAAGCTTGATGAAAGTGCGTGGGTGCAATTGAAACTCGATTTCAAACCAGAAGAAAGCCAGCTTATTATGCAACTAGAGCATAACGGCAGTGGGTTTGATATTAATCGGTATAACCAACCTGATGACATGCAGTCTTATGGAAGAGGGATCATCCTGGTGTCTCATTTATGCCATTCACTTCACTACTACAATGAAGGAAAAGGCGTTACTGCTGTCTATTGTTTAGGGGCCGCTAATGAATTTTGTGAATGATCCATGATTATTTAAGTATTTTTATGTAATTCTCATTATTGAGATGTTGTTTCAGGAATTAAAGTAAGTGATGTGACCCTGATAATTGTAATCAGAGCATTTTATCAAATTTATTTATTATATAGACTAATCCTTAGACACTTTTCTTGGAAGCCGTAACCTTATGTGGGATAGCATCGTTACATTATCAGAAAATAAGCAACAGGTTGTAGCCAAGCTGCAGTCTGGCTTTGTGGTTGATGCTGTGTTTGACCCTAAAGGTTTACCTGAAGTATTAGAAACGCTAAAAGTAACGGATTACTTCCTTATGGAAGATGAGGTACTTAGATTTGTTAACTTAGCGAAAGAAGGTAAAGGCGAAGCCTATGACGGTGTAGTGATAGCCGAAGTACGTAATGCGTCTGCTGAGGTTGAAGTTTCTACTGATGAGATGCTAGCAAGTATTATTGTCACGGGGGCTTTTAAAGGTCGAGGCTTACGTGGTAATGAAATTGTACATTGTTTGGCTCAAGCTCATATCACTAAAGGTATAAACAAGCTGGCGCTAAAGAAAGTCTTACTGATGAGTAATCAGCTTAAGCCTGGTGAGCAATTTACACAGGCGGTGGCGCAAGGCAAACAAGCGACAAAAGGTAAAGATGCTCAGTTCATCCCACTTGTAAAAGATGTCTCTAAACAAGTGCTAAAGCCAAGAAGTAATGACTCCGGCAAACTCGACATGAGAGACCTAGGTAAAACCATTACCGTAGGTGAAAATGATGAGGTTATGAAACGCATACCTGCGACAAAGGGGCAAGCGGGCTTTACGGTTCAAGGTAGAATTATTCCCCCTCTTCCAGGCAAAGACAGCCTGTTAAAAGCCGGTAAAGGCACTCATATTTCGTCTGAAGATCCGAACGTATTAGTCGCGACAAACTCTGGCCTTCCCATTATCAAAGAAAAGAGCATTGAAGTGGATAATGCGCTTTGTCTAAATAGTGTGGGAGTGGGAACCGGGCATGTGAAATTCAAGGGTAATGTATTTGTTTCTGGAGACATAGAAGCTGGTATGGTGGTGAAAGCTTCAGGTAGTGTCACTGTCGGTGGCTTTATTGAATCGGCGGAGGTTCAGGCTCAAGGTGATATCACGGTAGGTAAAGGGATTATCGGGCATACAGTCAGCGATGGTCAGCCGAAAAGCTGTAAGGTTTTTACTAAAGGTAATATTACCGCCAACTATGCTCAATTTTCTGAACTGCAAGCAGGACAAGATATTCAGTTAAGCGTGCATAGCATGAGTAATGATATTCGCTGCGGGCATGATTTACTTGTGATGGATGCGATGAAAAAGCATGGCACATTAAGCGGTGGTGAAGCCAAAGTTGGTGGAAGCGTGAAATGTGTTCTATTGGGTGTTGAGGGCGACACTGCGACGAAAGTACACGCGTTTGCAAAATATGACAGCTATAAGCAAAAAATTGTGGCTTTGAAAGATACCTATAAACAAGCTCAAGAAGCGACTATGGAAGTCATTCGCAAAGAATTAGAATTTAAGAAAAAACCTAAAGCGGAAAGAACAGAAGAAGAACAACGTTCAATCGAAGATATGAAGGTTCAAAATAGCCAAGCACTCGATGCTGGGCAATCTCAACTCGAACTACTTGAAATGGATTTCGAAGAACACTTACAAAACTGCAATATTGAGGCTTTCGATAAAGTATATACGCGAGTGTCTGTTCAGTTTGGTGATGAAGTGGTCACGACAAAGCGCACCCATGGCGGTAGCGTGTTCACATTTAACCAGTATGAGATTCAGTGTTCATTCAAGATGGATGATGAAGACGTCGCGGTTTAGTGGGCTTCTTTAGGTGTTATATTTGATGCGATGCAGCTTTGACTTGGTATAGATTGGAAATGGCATCGCATTGAATCGTAAGGTCGTTTTTAATATTGAATCATAACGAATTAGAAAAATAAAAAGGGAGCGTAATCGCTCCCTTTTTGTTTCGCTTAACTAACTAACTAACTAACTAACTAACTAACTAACTAACTAACTAACTAACTAACTAACTAACTAACTAACTAACAGCCCTGACTTTTCCTTGCTTCAAGTCAGACAAAACTTGCTGTTTAGGTCCGTCAGCAATAATGCTGCCTTTTTCCATCACAATTACTCGGTCGACAATATCAAGCATCGATGTTTTATGAGTGATGAGAATAAGAGTCTCACTTTTCTTCATTTGCCCAAGCTGGTGTTTAATATGCATTTCAGAACGGTTATCCATGGCGCTGGTCGGTTCATCCATTAATAAGACGGGTGGGCGACCTAGCATTGCACGGGCAATGGCAACCGCTTGGCGCTGACCTCCGGAAAGCTGAGCACCACCTTCTCCTACTTGCCTCTCTAAGCCAGCAGGGTCTTGCTGAGTAAATACCGTCACACCAGCTCGGTTGGCAGCGTCCATAACATCTCTGTCATCCACAAGTGGGCGTCCTAATGTTATGTTGTCGCGAATTGAGCCAAAGAATAAATTACTGTCTTGAGGTACACAGCCTATGTTGCGTCGTACGTCGACATGATGCAGTTGTTCGATGTCAGTATCATCAATACGAACATGTCCTGCTGTAGGCTTATATAGCCCCATAATGAGGCGTTCCAAAGTCGTTTTCCCCGAACCAATTCGCCCAATAATGGCAACTTTCTCACCAGGGTTGATGGTTAAGCTGAGATCTCTGATTGATGCTACTGATGCTTCCGGGTAGCTGAAGCTGACCTTATCAAGTTCTACACGTCCTTGAACTATAGGACGGTGAATATAGCGCTTACCTTCCTCTTGCTCATCTGGCATATCCATAACCTGTTCAATAATTGTCATGGATGATTTCGCTTGATTATACCGTGTTGAAAGCAAAGATAATTGAACCAGAGGACCAATAGCACGACCACTCAACATTGTCGCGGCAATCAACCCGCCCATAGTCAAGTCGCCTTCCGCAATCAAGTAAACACCTAGAATAATCATACCAACATTGGTGCTTTGCTGAACAAACCCGGCTGCATTTTGAATGCTGTCCGTGATTCGGCGGCTCTTGATATTCCATTCGGCCATGTGCGCGACAGCTTCTTCCCAACGGTATTGGAATTGACTTTGAGCACTGAAAATTTTTACGGTTTCTAGTCCTGCTAAGCTTTCTATTAAATTCGCGTATTTTTGCGAAGCTAGACGAGATCCTTCTTCAATGGTTTTACGCAATGGTCCTTGAATGAGCATTGCGTGAATAATCAAAATGACGACTCCAATAATTGGAACCAGTACTAAGTTGCCTGCCATTAGCCAGATCAGTAATAAAAACAGCATAGCAAAAGGTAAATCGATTAATGAACTAATCGTGGCAGAGGTAAAGAACTCACGAATAGACTCAAATTCTTGTAAGTGTCTTGCGAAAGCCCCGACAGAAGGCGGTTTTGCTTCCATTCGGATCCCTAAAACTTTGCTGAAGATTTTAGATGAAATCAGAATGTCGGACTTTTTACCGGCAACATCAATGAAGTAACTTCTCATCAATTTCAAAGCAAAGTCGAAAAGGAAGACAACAAAGATACCACTCGCTAACACCCACAGAGTTTCAAACGCTAAGTTAGGAACAACTTTGTCGTATACCAAACGCGTAAACATGGGGGCTGCAATAGCGAACAAGTTAATCAAAATCGAGGCGATTAATACGTCTCGGTAAATGTTTTTAGATTGCCAGATTGTGCTCCAAAACCAGTGACCATCGCGTGTTTTGAGTATTTCAGGTGATCGCTCGTCGTAGCGAAATTGTTTTTTTACTAGAAAGTAACGTCCAATGAATTGCTCTTTGAGTTCTTCCAAAGGGATTACAATTGGCACCATACCGCTTTCAGTTGTTGTAACTTCAGCTTCTGATTTTTCTAAATCGATACTGTTAAGAACACACGCTCCCCCTTGTTTAAGGAGCAAAATAGCAGGTAGGATCAGGTGTGGTATTTTATCGAGCTCAGCTCGGTTTTCTTTTGCTACTAGCCCTGCACGCTCTGCTGAGCGAGGGAATAAAAAAGGCGTAAGCTTGCCGTCTGTCAGTGGCAATCCATTGACCAAAGCTTCCGGCGAATTGGCTAATCCGTAATAACGACTTACGTAAATCAGCGAATTTAATAGTGGATCTTGCATGTAATTTGACCTTACAACTATTTGTCAACAATGAAGCCTTGGAACACTTCCACGAAGTGCTCAGACAAGAAGTCCAACTGTGTTTGAGTCTCTACACGTGAAGCAATAGTCGTAATACCTAAATTATGCGCAGTACGAGAAATTGATGTCAGTGTGAATTTCTGTTTTTCATCATCTAAATTATGCGTGAATAGGTAATCGAGTTTCACGTAACTTGGTCTGAACTCATTAATGTAATCCAGTGACTGGAAGTTTCGACCGTAGTTATCAACCCCGAATACTGAGTCAGCACTGCGTAATGTATTACATAATAGAGCTGTATAATGAGGTTCTTGAATGAAGCAGTTTTCAGGGATCTCAAAGTGCAGCTTAGGTGCATGAGTCGGATTTTTCTCAAGAATATTACCAACCCAGCGAATGAAACTTGGTTGTGCGACGCTGCTAGGCGAAATGTTAATTGCGACAGGATTTGTCACTTCACCAGTTTTCATTTTCTTAATCATTTGCTCAATTACAAATTGGTCAAGAATATGGCTTGATTCCAGTTGCTCTAATGCAAACAAGTACTGATTGGCACTGTAGCGAACCCCATCTTTTTCAATCGCAGAGAATACTTCTTGGTGGTAGGTAGAACCGAAAGTGTTATTAGCAGACTGTAGGCGGAAGGTCACTAATTCATCGTGGATCGCTTCTTCTACTAGATCACGCCACTGCTGTTTACCCATTATTGTTGCGTGGTCGTCACCGGAAATGTAACCGTACTTCTGCTCAGGGCTGGATTTTGCAATAGATAAAGCATTATCCACTAACGACATAATTTCTGTACTGGTCTTATTTTGACTACTGTAAGTCACACCTAAAGAAATAGCTGCGCTTGCTGTACCTGTCGGATCTGATTGTAAATCCTGTACGCATACGACAATGCTGTCGGCAATAATCTTTAATTCGCTTTCATCTACGTTTGGCAAAATAAAGCCAAATTCATCTTTTGATATACGAGCAATTGTAAGACCTGGGGAGGTGATCGATGTTTTCAGTTGGTCAGCAAGGTGGTGTACCAGAGAGTCACCTTCTTGATAGCCTTTTTCTTCGTATTCATCGGTAATGAACTGAGCTTGTAATACGGCCAAACCACCAATACTAGATTCCGTTAGCCATTGGTTTAATTGAGACATGTAGAACGCACGATTACCGAGTTGAGATACAGGATCGATGTATGCTCGCTCTCTTAATTTCTGAGCTTCTTTTGCTTGGTTCTTGAATGCCATCTCAACTTGAGTCGACATTTGATTAATACCATCAACCACCATAATTAAATCTTTGGTTTTAGGGCGAGTGAGAGGTTCTCCAAATTGGTTCCTAGCGATTTGGTCCATTTTCACGATGATAAGAGACAGCGGGCGTAATGCGCGTTTGAGTATCCATGAAATAGCCGCTAGCCCGATGATGAAAATTAAGCCGAACATAGTTAATAGTTTAATCAACGCTTGCCAGAGCTGCTCATAGGCAGCGCCTGGGTGGCTTACAATCTCAACTTCAGCCAATTGCATCCAGCCACTAGTGATTACACGACGTTCGTGAATTTGTCCGAAGAGATGTAAATCTGTAAACCAAGTCGGCACACCATTAGGTTTGACAGGATATGAGCGCAGAATTTCATCACTTGAATCAAGGAAAATTAAGCGTACGACAGAGTAAGAACTCCCATCAAAGAGAGCATTAATGACCGACTCGACCGCAATTGGGTCTTTATCTTCCAAATAAGGTGCTAACGCCAGCCCAACGGTATTTATGGTGTTATTCACTTCAGAGCGTTGTTGCTCTTCTAAGTGATCTCGGGTGGTATCAAATTCGATCATAAATACCGATGCCATAAGCAAGATAAAGACCGCAACCATTCCGACCACAAGCTGTTTATATAAAGTCATTGTACCTACTCGTCGTAATTGATAATGGGTTTGTTTAATTTTAGAGAGCGTTCACGTGAGCGTAAGTCGTTCCATAGACTCAATCGTGAAGACTTACCTGCTAGTTTTCCGTTACCTGCCTTGGACTTCATTAGCCAAAGGTTTTTACCATTGAAGCTATAAACAGGTAATAGGTCTCTTCGTTTTGAAGCGCGCATTATTTCAGGGTTAATGTTGTCTAAAATTAGCGGCTCGGCACTTGGTGTAGAGTAATACGCCAGTACCATGTGAAATTGGTTTAACTCAAGGGCTTTTACGTACACTAAACGTAGTTTTTTATCAGGTACGCCAAGCTCCAAAAGTGAAAAGTATTTAGCAATTGTGAAATCTTCACAGTCGCCGGCATTACTTCCTAAAAACTCTAAAGGTGTTGCCCAGTAGTCGTTTTTTCCCCACAAGACGTCATCATTCACAAAATACAGTTGGTTAAAAAACCGGTTAATTGAGGTTAACTTGTCTGCTTCACTTAAATTTTTATACTCGGAAATATTTGAGCGCCAAGTCGAAACTCGTTTGCCCGCTCTTTCACCGTATGTTTGGGTTACTGCACTAACCCATTGTTGATCTTTCGTATTCAGTGCTGAAGAGGCAAATGAAGCACACAGCGTTAAAATAAGCGCAGCACTGCTGAGGCTTTTAATGTTGTGTTTATTGCCGAGCTTCTTTCCTCGGAGGCTATATACCTTATTCTTTAAGGGCATTATTTTGAGCACTTAGTATTGGCTTCAATATATATTCTAGAACGGTTCTTTTCCCTGTAATGATATCAACTGAGGCGGTCATTCCTGGAATGATCGGCAGTTCTCCGTTGTTACCGAATGAATGCTGCTCTGTTCTAATTCTTACGATATAAAAGCTATTACCTTCCTCATCTTGAGTTGTATCGGCGCTGATATGCTCCAAAATTCCTTCTAAACCGCCGTATTTGGTAAAGTCATAAGCACTAAGTTTTACGATAGCTGCAAGCTGAGGGCGAAGGAAGGCGATATCTTGAGGTGCAATCTTTGCTTCAATTAATAGTGAATCTTCTGTAGGTACGATTTCTACAATGTCCATACCCGGCTGAATTACACCGCCGACTGTGTTAATGCCTAATGTTTTTACTGTTCCCGTTACAGGAGATACCACAACAGTTCGGTTTACTCTGTCAGCAAGACCAACGGCAGATTCTGTCAGTGCAGACAGCTTATCTTGTGCTTGGTTTAATTTCTCTTGTTGGTCTGAACGGAAATTAAGTGCGGCATCAATCCGGCTAAGTTGGGCTTCCTTAATCGCGGAGCGAAGTAGGGGGATCTTTAACTCACTAGAGGTCATCTCACGTCGAGTATCGTTCACTTGTCTTTGCAGTTTTAATAGCTCAATACGCGGTACAACGCCTTCATCAGCAAGAGGCTTTGTAATCTCAAGCTCTTTTCTAGCAAAGCGGTAGCTTTCTCGTAAGTTTTTAGTTCGCGCAAGAATTTCTACAAGGTCTTGTTGTTTCTGTTCGACTTGCTGGTCAAATACCGATAATTGGTTTTTAAGATTATTCAGGTCTTGTCTGTATTCTGCTTTTTGGCGACTAACGAGTTTTGGTTGGAGTTCGTAAAATTTAGGAGGGAAGGCTAATTTATTGAAATCAAGGCGGATGCTTTGTTCCCAATTTTTTTCAGCTGAATTTTCATCAATCACCACACTGGTTAAAGAAGCGGATAGCATCAAAACACTTGCTGTTAAGTTTGCAACTTGCTGCTCACGCTCACGAAAATCAGAACGAAAACGAGTGTCATCAATTAATAGTAACTGCTGGCCTTTTTGAACTTGTTGACCTTCTTTAACCAGAATCTCTTTTACTAAACCACCTTCAAGGTTTTGCACTACTTGAATTTGCGAAGAGGGAATGACTTTACCTTGTCCCACTGTCACTTTGTCTATTTCAGCCCATGCTGCCCACCCAATAGCAGCCACAAAAAATAGCACCATTACCCATAGCATGATGCGGGCACTTGTTGGAGTATTTAGTAGAAGTGCCGCCGTTTTGTCGTCGACATACTCCAATTCAGTGGTACTAAGCTTATTAAAACCTTTGTGGCTCATTTATTGTCCTTGTTTACGTAATAAAAGTAAGCTTCTTGAGTGTATTATTAGTTAATATAAATGTTAAGGCTTTGTTTTTATTTGCCCTTCAACTTAATGTATTTTATCAAGTCATCCATTTTTAAAATTGGTTTTATCAAGTTGGTGCTTTTTCAGTTTGTCATAAAGCGTTTTCCGAGATACTTGTAATTCTAGCTGCACATCTTTTAATCGTCCGTGATATCGATGGAGAACTTCAATCAACAGAGTTTGCTCAAACAGATCTATTCGTTGGTTGAGTGATTTTTGCTCATCGCTGGCCAGGCAATTGAGACCTGAAAGGTCACTTGGTTTGAGTGCTCTTAGCTCCGCATGTTGGCGTAGCTGCTTGATATTTTCTGACCATGATTTGTTTGTAAGTTGCTGAATTTCTTCTTCGGTAATAGTTGGTGGTGGTAATTGATAGCGACTCGCCGCGCTTCGTGCAAAGTGTTTAAACAATATACGAATGTCTTCTTTACGTTCACACAAGGGTAACAAATCGAAGCGACGGAACTCACTGTGAAATGTTGTCGGTGGGGTGTGGATCGCGATAATGACACTAGTTGCACATTCGTTGCACTCTAATTTTAAGTCAGTAAGCCAAGTCCATTGTTGAACGGTTAGTATGTCTGCTTGATAGAGGTAGATTGTGCCGATCTGAGGTTTAGAGAGCCTCTGAAAAAAAAACTGCTTAAACTCTGTTTCATTGTGAGCTGGTAATTCATGAGCAGCTAGTACGTAGAGCTCTGAATCATATGGGTGGTGAAGGTCGTGTAGGTATTGTGCGGTGATGCGCTTACCTGTGCCAGTATCACCGACCAATAACATTAAATTATCTTGCATTGGGTTCAATGCGACCAGATCCCGGCGCAGTTTGACCATCGATGGAGATTGCCCAAGGAGCTTTGGTCCTACGTGAGTCTGCATATCTAACTCTTTGCGAAGCAATACATTTTCTTGCATCAAGTCGAGCTTGTCAGTTGCTTTTTGGATTGCCGTTTGCAACTTATCAATCGCAAAAGGCTTTTCAAGAAAGTCATACGCGCCAGCTTTCATTGCAGACACTGCTGTTTGAACATCCCCATGCCCAGTTAAAACGATGACTTGGAAGTGGGCATTTTTTTCGAGTAACTGCTGAGTAAACTCAATGCCTGTCATTACTGGCATATGTATATCTGTGACAACGATACCTGCCTGCGAAGTGTCGATGCACTGCAAAGCTTCGACAGCGTTGGGGAAACAAGTGATCATTATCCCTTCAATAAGCATGGCTTGCTGTACTGAATCTCGAATAGCGGGTTCGTCGTCTACAAAGTAGATATTTGGCATGTTAACTCAGTCCTTCTGAATGCGTCACAGAATCTATTCATTCGTTAATTTTGGTGGGTGCGTTGTTTGGGGTGTTGAAAATTGTGTGGGCAGTTAACAACAGAGAAAACTGCATACCGGATGGCTTTCTTGTCTTAGCCTGTATTTCACCGCTGTAAGCTTCGATAATTCGTTTCGATATGGATAATCCGAGCCCTAACCCTTCTGATTTTGTTGTAAAGAAAGGATCGAATAATTTAGGCAGCTGTTCTGAAGCAATACCTGGTCCATTATCCCAGATGACTAACTCACATTGATCATTATTTAGATACCAGTCAATGCCTATTTGTGGACTAGGGTGTTGGTTAAGCGCTTGAGCCGCATTGTGAATCAGGTTAACGAGCACTTGCTCCAATTCTGTAGGATGAATGCTCAATAGGATGTTGTTGGGTATCGCCGAAAGTCTTAGCGTAATGCCTTGTTTAATCATGGCGGCACTGAGAATACTGGTGGCATTGCTAACTGCGTCGTGCAAGTTTGCTACGTGATGCTCTTCTTGGTTAACTTTACGGGTAAAGACTTTCAAGCGAGCAATAATTTCTCCAATCGACAAGTTAAGCTCAATCATCTTTTGGAGATTGCTTTTCACCATATCAGTCTGGTTCATTTCTAGCAGCTTTAAGCTATTTTCACTGTAAGTCCTCAGTGCAGCTAAGGGTTGGTTAATTTCATGATTAATACTGGCTGAAAGCTCTCCCAGTACGGCCAGTTTGGCGGTTTGAGTGAGTTCTTGTTCGGTTTGCTTGAGTTTTAGTTTGGACTCTTGGTATTGAAAAATAGTTTTCTGCAATTGTTGATTTGAGTGCTGTAAATATTGAGTGCGTTTGTCTACCGTATGTTCTAAGTGCTTATTAAGATCAGTCAACGCTATTTTGGCTGTGTATGTTTGTCGCCATGACCAAGCGATAAGCGCTAATAAGCTATAGATGATGAGAAAGATGAAGTCGGCTTGTAGCACTTTGATTTGCCCAATTCGGGCTTCTTTAAGGGCGATAACTTGATAATCACGGTTCTCTACTGCGATTGGATAAAGTTTAAATGCGTGATGGCTTAGTAACTGTGAGTGGGGCACAGAAGCATTCGGTGCAATGAGTGTTTTAAATTCATTAATGATCTGAATGGTGTTGCGACCGTATTGCCGGTTTTGATTAACTTCAAATTGTTGATCTTCATTAAGAGGACGAAAGGCTTGATATAACCAACGTTTATTCGTTGATAAGAATACTATTTTGTTGCTATCAAGAATCATAATTTCAAAACTATTGCTTGCTAAGATTGCCTCTATATTTTCCAAGCTAACTTTTACCGTAATCACGCCAGCGATTTCACCGTCAACAGTCAGTGGGGAAGAGATGAAATAACCCCGTATATTCGATAACGCCCCAAGCGCAACATACTGAGCTTGGTTACCTTGGATGGCCTCACTAAAATAAGGTCTGAAAGCGAAATTTTCACCTAAAAAGGTGCGTGGCTTTAAGTAATTACTAGATGCGATTACTTTTCCTGTTCGGTCGTGGATATAAATAGCATCAGCAAGGCTTTGATTTGACCATTCAAGTAGCAGTTCATTCAGGTTTTGCTTTGGTTCATTTGATGTTAAAAAAGTTAGTAGCCTTGGATCGTGTCGCAGTAAATTCGGAATTTGCTTAAATTTAGCTAATTCAGATTCAATTTGTAGGTTAGCTTTGTTGGCTGCGTCCTTTAGCTCTTTTGAAACCACTTTATCTTGGTATTGAGTAGCGATATGGTGGGTAGCATAGAGCCCAACCCCACCAAAAATTAGAGATAACATCAAAAAAGATTTCAAAAAAAACAAAGGTCTAACGTTCAAAATAAACTCAGTACAAATTAGCATTTTAAATATGTTATCAGTATGGGGAATGAAGTAACGAGATCTTGTTAACACCAAGGTTTTATACCGTGCAATATCCTACGTGATGGGCTTGTTTTTCAATAGATTAGAGCGCAAAATCACAGAAAATCCTAAGGAGCGACCAAATGGAACTGACAGATATTCGCCGCGAATACGCAAAAGGCGGGTTACGACGTAAAGACTTACATGCTGATCCAATCGACCAATTTAATTTATGGTTGGAACAAGCGATTGAAGCTAAGCTCACTGACCCAACTGCGATGACAGTGGCGACGGTGGATAAAAATGGTCAACCATTCCAACGCATCGTACTACTGAAGAATGTAGAAAAAGATGGATTTATTTTTTACACGAACCTTGGTAGCCGAAAAGCGCAGCACTTAGAAGATTGCAGTAAGATCAGCCTACACTTCCCATGGCATCCACTTGAGCGACAAGTTCATATTACCGGTACTGCTGAAAAGTTGACTGCTTTGGAGAACATGAAGTACTTTTCTTCTCGCCCAAAAGAGAGCCAATTAGCAGCCATTGCAAGTAAGCAAAGTAGCCGTATTTCAGCTCGTGGTGTTTTAGAGGGTAAATATTTAGAGCTGAAACAAAAGTTCGCTAAAGGTGAAATACCAGTCCCAACATTTTGGGGTGGTTTTAGAGTGAAGCCTGAAAGTATAGAGTTTTGGCAAGGTGGCGAACACCGCCTACATGACCGTTTCTTATTTTCGCGAGATGACAGCCGTTGGGATATTGATCGCCTGGCACCGTAGGTCACGATTCATAGCAAGCCTCTCGTATCAAATCGACTGTAATGTAAGCCGCTACTTTTCTATTATTTCAAGTCACTCAATCTATGGAGTGACTTGTTCTCATTTATTCGTTTAGACTCTTAATTGATTAAATTACGGATTACTTCTTCATACTTTTTGAGCTTGATGCATCACTGTGTAAAACGACTGATATCTGCTTCTTTAATAAGGTTTCAGGTATGACGGATCCTAACCCTGAGTCTAATGCATAATCCGTTAATTGGTTTTTGCTGGTGGCATTAAACTTGGTTTTGAGCCGCGCAACATGGCCTTCCACTGTCTTAATTGAAATGTTTAATGTGTTGGCTATGTACTGGGGCTTCTTTCCATAGAGCAAAAGGAATAAAACTTCAGACTCTCTTGTTGAAAGTGATTTAGATAATTTAGATTGGCGAGGCTTAGAGCCCGATAGTGAGCCTTCACCTACATCCGTGCTAGTTGCTCTACAAACCCAGTGTCCCACTTCAAGAATCGCCGTGTCGGTGAGTTCTTGCCCATAGAAAATCGTCCCATGGACTTTCCCATCTTCATTAAACCAAGGTGTTTTTGTGAAGATATGAGCGTGCCAACGCCCATCTGGGTAAGGGTGTATATCCAGTACTTTTAATGTTTTTTGTGTTTCCATCACGTACTTATCTTGGTCTCGAAACTCTTGCGCGCACTCAACTGTTTGGCTTGGCATGTCAAAATCAGTTAGCCCTTCACAACTGTCGCTATCACCTAACCCGATTAAGTCTAAGTAAGCCGAATTCGTATAAACGAAAACAGATTGAGTATCTTTACACCCCCAGCAACCAGGTAACTGTTCAAAGAGGGATTGTTGAAGATTAGGAGGAGGTGTCGACAAAGTTAAAATCTCTAATATAAGTCAAACTTAATGATACCAGTTTCTTATTGTGGTGTGTGCTGAAAAGCATGTATCAGTGCGCTTCAAAGTACTGTTCGCTTAGTAATTATCCAAAGTAGATTTGGCTTATTTTAAAGATAAAGATAAAGATAAAGGGATTAGGTGTGTTAGACGCTGAAATTTGAAAGCAAGGCAATAATAGATAGACGGCAAGGTATATAAACAAAAAAAGCCAGCCTGAAGAAGGGCTGGCTAAGGACAAGGAAAACCTTGTCGACGTGTAGAAGAGTTCTAAATGGGTTCACGAGGGTATGTAAACCCATTTAGAGACATCAAACGATGTCAGAGTGACTTACTACCCTGAAACGTAATTTACAGTGTGTGGCAAAACGAAAAAAGGGGGGATATCCCCCCTTTGTTGACTGGTAGCTAGTTAATTACAGCATTTCGGATTACAGTTCTCGAAGTACTCTAAATCCTAGGTAGTTTGCAGAAGTTGATGGCGCGATATTTAGCTCATTAAAGACTTTTGCTTCGTTTGGTGAGAAGCTCCAAGCTCCTCCTTTGGCACTACCTTGCGGGTTTTGTGTCCATTCCCATACGTTCCCTACCATATCGTAGAAACCTGTAGGTGTTGGTGGGAAGGTACGAACTGGAGAGGTACTGTTATTAGACCAAGGTGTACCAGACCAACCGGTATTCGCTTTCCCTGCACCAAAGTCATTTCCCCACCAGAAACTTGTCTCTTGACCTGCACGAGCAGCCACTTCCCATTCATCAGCTTGTGGTAAGCGGTAAGTGAAGCCCGTTTCTTTCGATAGCCAACGAGCGTAGTTCGCCGCATCACTTCGGCTAACGCATACTACTGGTGAGCTATCGGTCTGTTTAAAGCCAGGGTTACGCCAATAGCTATCTGGAATTGGCGTGATTTCAGTATTACTGATGCTATTGCAAGTATTGGTTAATTCAGCATCGGTTTGATAGCCTGTCTTTTCCACGAATGATTTAAACGCTTGAACTGTCGTTGGAGTTGCAGATAGAGCAAAAGGCTTATCCACAACCACTTGTCTCGCATTATTTTCACCGAGTAAGTAACGACCCGCACCAACCACAATCATCTCTGGGCTTTGGCTGTGATCAGGCATTGGGTCTGCAAACTTGCTGCCAACATTCAGTGAGTTTTGTTTCGCTTGCAGAACGGCTCTTAAATTCTGGTCGCGAGAAATTTCTAGTTCTTGATGGAAAGAAAGGTAGCCTTCCTTTGCAATGGTGATCATATGTTTGCCTGTAGGAAGCATTACTTCTACAGGAGTACTACCATACTTAACGCCATTGATAGCCACGTTGTCGTTGTATTGGTTTGAACGAACTACCAAATTTACCCAAGCCACTTCTTTTTGTTGATCGTTGGTTTGCTCATCGCTTTTTGTAAAACAACTTGATGACTTAATATTGAGTAGTCGACAAGGCGTATTCTTATCTGGTCGAGTTTCTAGATTAGCTTTTACAATTGCTTTGTATTTACTGCCTTCGTAAAAACTTGCGGTGGTTACGGTATGATCTAAAACATGAATATTTAAAGACGTTGATGCTAAGTTATCTTTGACTTGCTTCGTTTCCGTCGTGTTATCAATCACGCTGTTTTGAAATTGATTAACGGCTTTTTGAAGCGCTAAGGTAACCGTTTGATTTGAACATTGTGCAAGTGTCATATCGCTGCTGCAATTGTTCGTAAAGCTGACGGTTTGCGTGTCAGATTGAGTCAACTCACCGCGAAGGCGTTCTGCTCTTGCTCTTAATTTTGTGTTGTTCAGTGCCGCGATTGAAGTTTCTATTGAAGACTTTTCTGCTTGAATTGCGTTTAGTTCAAGCAATAAGGTTTGATGTACTTGCTCTGAATCACTCACCGCGCTTTTGCTGTCTTTTACTGTTTTCCAAGCCCCTTGGAAACGCTTTTGAGCCGGAGCAATATCAAAATCAGGTTCATCAATCATACGAGTGTAGTCTTGCTCTAAACTTGATTTAGCTTTTGCTAGGCTGCTTTCAGCTTGGTCTGCAAGTTTAGTTAAACGTACCGTTTGTTGCGCACGGTTATCAACTTGATTCTGCTTCTCTTCGAGTTTTTTCTTTAAAGATGCAAGGCTTGCATGTTCGTCAAATAACGAGCTTTCAATCTCCGTGACGGTAGAAACGCTGGTCACTGGTGAGGAAGAGGTTTGCGCTAGGACAGCAGGCGTCATGATGCAGGGAGCAAGTGCAAATAGTAGAGCAGGAAAACCTTGTCGCATGTTGGGCTACTTCAATCAATATTTAGGTGAGTAAGATATTCTAAACGAAAACGCCATTTTGTCTTAAGTTATCTTTTATAACTATCAACAAAATGGCGAATATTCATTCAGCTTTGTGAAATAGGCACGTCTATTTAGAAGTATTAGCTTTCTTTACTCGGAAGTAATTTTACCCAAATAGTATCGCTGCCATTAATGGTTACGGTGCGGTTGTAAGATTCGTAGCCATCTTTAGACACAGTAACTTGATGACGACCACTTGGTAAAGCCACCTCAATAGGTGTACTGCCGTATTTAATACCATTGATGGTGACAGAGTCATTGTACTGATCAGAACGAACCGTCACGTTAGCCCACTGTTTGTCATTTTTTTTGACTACAGCTGCTTGGCTACCGGTTAGACAGTAGCGAGTCGATACATTTAATAAGTTACATGCCGCAACAGCTTCTGGTTTTGCTTGAAGCTGAGCCTGAATCTGCATGAAGTAAGAGTTGTTGCCAGAGAAGCCACTTTTGATAGTTTGGCTATCTTGAACGTGAATATTCAGTTGAACATCTTGCAAGTTTTGTTTTGCTAACGTGTTCTCTGTGAGCTGTTCAAGTAACTGAGCTTTGAAGGTTTGAACTGCTTTTTGGTTGGTTAAGTATTTACCTTGCGAAGTACATTCACCAAGTGTCATGGTTGATGAACACGTTGTTGTGTAGCTGGTTTCAAGAACAGCACTCTCACGCAGCTCTGTTGCGATACGTTTAACACGTGCTTCAACTTTTGATTCTTTCAGGTTCGCTAATTCATTATTCAAGCGAGCTTGCTTTTGTTTGATTTGAGAAAGACGAATTTCGCTTTCACTCATCGCTTGTTGGTTATCAAGCAGAGAAGATTGATTTTCTTTAACTGCGGTCCAAGCATCTTGGTAGCTTTTCTGAAAAGAAATTAAGTCAATCTCTGGGTCTTCAAGTAAGCGGCTGTACTGTTTGTCCAGCACTGACTTACTTCTATTACGCTTAGCTTTTAATTCTTCGCTTTCACGTAATAACTTAATATTGGTATTTTTTAGCTGCTGTAGATCTTCAGTCGCTGATACTTTTGTCGCTGAAAGTTGCTCAATATCTGAGTTTTTATTATGTAATTTTGCATCGATAGCTGAAACGGGATCGACTTGATTCAGTTCTTCAGCTGATACCGATGCAGATACCCAAAAAGGGGATAGCGCAAGTAAAAGCGCTGAAATTCGAAAGTTAGTCATAGGTCCCTGCAGCATGTAAAAATTAAATTGGCTCATTCATTTAGTGTTAAATTTCTAGTTGTTGTTCATCAGTTATTAGCAATTAACACAATACTCTCCTTTATACCGTTTTATTGTATTCCAATCTACTCTAAAGCCTTGTTTCGGTACTTTCTCAGCATTTTTTGAATTTAAGACCAGCAATTTGAGCTTTATACGAAATTTAAAATAGAGAGTGTGAAGTAAAGGAGGGCTATTTTTCCAGAATTGATTTTACATAAACCGTAACTTAACACTTCTTGATCATCTTTCCGGAGGCATGATCATAAGGATCATTTTATTTTTTCATTCTTGATCTTCGAGATGTGGTGCTATAGCCGAAGCTATAACAAAGGATGCAATTTACAAATTCATCTTATTTCGATTTAGGAGTATCATTCATATCTTGTTGACCGGAATATTTATGCCATGCCTAAAACACCACTTTTTCCAAATATTGACCTTCAACCCCTTGGTTTATCAATGCCGCGCCCTGCGGAAATCATCACGCTGCCTTCACATATGGACTGCCATGAGCATCAGTATTCACAAGTTGTGATTGGCTTGAAAGGTCAGGCCGAATTTGAGGTTAGTGGTAAAGGTAATTTAGTGGGGCCTGGGCAAGGTTGTGTAGTGACGGCTAGCTCTGATCATGCTTTCGGGGGAGTTGTTGGTCAGTCGGATATTTTAGTATTGAATATGCCTATGCCAACCAATGATGATCCACTGATGCTAGAGAAAATTAATCAACTGGCTTCATCGAATATCTACTTTCAATTAGACATGCAAATTCAAAAGCTTATACAAATGTTAGTACAGGAAATGCAAGCCAGTCCTGATGATTTGTTGTTAAGCAGAGCATGTAATGACACGGTTATTGCCCTGCTTCAAAGACACATTTCTGAATTCGAAACATCCGTTAAAGATTCGCGTTTCGACCTTGATGCATTAGACAGATATATCGAACAGCACCTTTCTAATAAGATCTCAGTAGCTCAACTGGCTGGTAGCGTGTTTCTTGGCGAGAGCCAGTTCCACATGCTCTTTAAAGATCAAATGGGCATTACTCCCCATCAATATGTCCTAGGGAAGAGAATTGATCTTTCACGTAAGCTCATAGAACAAGGAAATTTAACCTTAGGACAAGTTGCCGAACTTTCCGGTTTTTCAGGTCAATCTTCATTCACCCATACCTTTTCTCGCTTACAAGGTATGTCACCATCTCAGTATAAAAAACAAAAACTTGTTAAATAGTTAAACAAAACGACATATTATTTTAAGCTTTTTCATGTGACCATGTTTTTATTTTGTTAATAAAGCGAGTTTTTAGCAAAAAACTCGGAGTTTTTGACAAGTATTCCTTATACACTCAAAATACACTGCTGCCATTGTAGAGATCCCGAACTAATTTCGGGTGTGAGATTAAGGAAAACGCATGTTTACAGCTACTGATGTGTTAAAGCCAGAATTTATTGAGCAGCCGCTTGATACACTTTGGACGCTTATCTCACCATTATATATGGTGGATGAAACCCAATGGCTAAAGCAACTACTGCCGCTAGCAACCCCTTCTGAGGCTGAAAAAGCGCAAATTACGGATAAAACGACTAGCTTAATTGAAGCTATTCGTGCCGATAAGTCATCGATCCAAATGATTGATGCACTGCTACTTGAGTACAGTTTAGATACCCATGAAGGGATCTTGTTGATGTGCTTGGCTGAAGCTCTTATGCGTATTCCTGATTCAGCGACCGCAGATGCTTTAATTCGCGATAAGCTAAGCGTGGCCGACTGGAAATCTCACCTTAAAAACTCTGATTCTGTTTTTGTTAATGCTTCTACTTGGGGGCTTATGCTCACTGGTAAAGTGGTTGGCTTATCTAGCAAAGAGCAGCAAAGCCCGACTCAAGCGGTTAATCGCTTAGTAAACAAACTCTCTGAGCCTGTTATTCGTAAAGCGATGCACCAAGCCATGAAAGTCATGGGGCACCAGTTTGTTCTTGGTCGCAGCATTGCTGAAGCTCAGAAAAACGGTAAACCCATGCGTGAAAAAGGTTTCACCTATTCGTTTGATATGTTGGGTGAAGCGGCATTAACTACTGCAGATGCGAACAAGTACTTTAAAGATTACTTGATGGCGATTGAAGCTGTTGGTAGAGATAACTTAAGTTCTAACAGTAGTAGCTCTAACAATGGCAGCGAAACAAGCCCGCTTCCCTCGGTTTCAATAAAACTATCGGCGCTTCACCCTCGTTACGAAGTAGCGAATGAAGATCGTGTCCTAAGTGAACTGTATGACACCGTGATTCAATTGCTTAACCGAGCAGTAGAGTTGAATGTTGCAATAACGATTGATGCAGAAGAAGCCGATCGCTTAGAACTGTCTCTTAAACTTTTCAAAAAACTGTATAGCAGTGATTTAGTTAAAGGCTGGGGCAAGCTTGGGATTGTGATTCAAGCGTATTCGAAGCGTGCTCTTCCTGTTCTTATGTGGTTGAACCGCCTAGCGAAAGAGCAAGGTGATTTAATCCCACTTCGTTTAGTAAAAGGCGCTTACTGGGACAGTGAAATTAAATGGTCGCAACAAGCTGGTTACGATGATTACCCTGTTTATACCCGTAAAGAGGCAACCGATGTTGCTTATTTAGCGTGTGCTCGCTTCTTGCTAAGTGAAGGCGTCCGAGGCAATATTTTCCCTCAATTTGCTAGCCATAATGCTCACACAGTATCTGCTATTGCAGTGATGGCTGAGCACAAAGACTATGAATTCCAACGTTTACATGGCATGGGTGATTCACTTTATAACCATGCAATGGAAGCGTACCAGCAGTCTGTTCGTATCTACGCGCCTGTTGGCAGCCACAAAGACTTACTGCCTTACCTTGTTCGTCGTTTACTTGAGAATGGTGCGAACAGTTCTTTTGTTCACCGTTTAGTGGATGCGCGTTGCCCAGTGGCAGAGCTCACTCAACACCCTGTTGATATGCTTTTAGCGTTTGATACGTTGAATAACACGAAAATCCCTTTGCCTTCACAAGTCTTCCCTGAGCGTAAAAATGCTTATGGCGTAAACATTGATATTGAAAGTGAAGCTCAGGTATTTGAGAAACAAGTACATTCTTTCCTAAATAAGCAATGGACAGCGGGTCCCGTGATCAATGGCCAATCTCTTGCTGAAAGCATGATCAAGGCGGATCACAATGTAGAATTGATTACCGCGCCTTACGATCGTCGCATTCCTGTTGGAAAAGTGGCTTTTGCAAACCTTGATCATGTTTCCGAAGCGATTCTGGGTGCGGAAGCTGCGTTTGGCGATTGGAAAGAAACATCTATAGAGATAAAGAGTGCTGCGCTAGACAAATTGGCGGATTTGCTCGAAGAGAACTTAGCGGAGTTGGTGGCGATTTGTCACCAAGAAGCGGGTAAAACCATTCACGATAGTATTGATGAAGTACGTGAAGCGGTTGATTTCTGTCGTTACTACGCAAAGCAAGCAAGTAACCTTGAAGCTTTCGAGTTGACTGGATTTGATGGTGTTTCCCGTAATGCTTCTCGCCAAGGTCGCGGTGTCTTTGTTTGTATAAGCCCTTGGAACTTCCCGCTGGCTATTTTCTTAGGTCAAATTACAGCGGCATTGGTCGCAGGTAATACGGTTGTGGCAAAACCGGCTGAACAAACCAGCTTAATTGCTGCTCGTGCTATGGAGTTGATGGCAGAGGCTGGGTTCCCAGCTGGTACTATTCAATTGCTGCCAGGTCGTGGTGCAGAAATTGGCAGCGCGTTAACTAGCCATAATGCGATTGCTGGGGTTGCCTTTACCGGCTCAACGCCAACAGCGCAGCGTATCAATGTTTCACTTGCGACTCGTAAAGCTAAGCCTGTTCCGTTTATTGCGGAAACCGGTGGTCAAAATGCGATGATCGTTGACAGTACTGCGCTTCCTGAACAAGTAGTACGTGATGTGGTGCGTTCTGCCTTTGCTTCTGCAGGTCAACGTTGTTCTGCTTTGCGTGTTTTGTTTATTCAAGAAGACATTGCAGACCGTGTGATTGGTTTGATTCAAGGTGCAATGGATGAGCTAAGCGTAGGCATTCCGCATTTACATAAGACAGATGTGGGTCCGGTTATCGACAGTAATGCCAAACTTAAGCTGCTGGCTCACTTAGAAACCATGACTCAAACACAGAAGAAAGTCGCGCAGCTGACGTTAGGTTCAGACTGTGAACATGGTGATTTTGTCCCTCCGAGTGCATTTGAAATATCCGACATCAGTTGCCTGAAAGAAGAACAGTTTGGTCCTGTGCTACACATCGTTCGTTTTAAGGCGAGTGAATTAACGCAAGTGGTTGAGCAAATTAACCAAACGGGCTTTGGTTTGACGATGGGCATCCACAGCCGTAATGAAACGACTTACCGCTGGATCGAGAAACATGTTCGAGTGGGTAACTGTTACATCAACCGTGACCAAGTCGGTGCTGTGGTCGGTGTACAACCCTTTGGCGGGCAAGGTCTATCGGGTACTGGTCCAAAAGCAGGTGGTCCACATTACTTGTACCGCTTTACTGACATTCAGTTTTCTCAATCTCAATGCAAGGCATAAGGAGCAGTATCATGGTTCATCAAGTGACGGGTTTTTCTGATGCTTTGCTGGCGTGGGAACAGTGGAATTTAACCGATTTCGATCATAAAAGTGCGTTTGTACTTTCACTTAAATCTGAAATCGAAAGTGTATCTCCAGAGCTAGCGGCAGTGGTTTCTTTCCATCTTCAGCAAGCGTCTTCGTTATTGGAAGAAGGGCACTCATTGGTTGGTCCAACCGGTGAAACAAATGAGTTATATGCTGCTGGTCGCGGTGTTGCATTAGTGGTTGTCGATCATTGTGATGCTTCTTTACAAGCTCAACAAACAGCGATGGCAATGCTCACTTCAGCGTTACTGGCTGGCAATAGCGTGCAGCTTTGTAGTGATGATGTGGAATTCACAAGCTTAATTGAAAAAGCGGTGCAGCAAGCTAGCTTTCCTTCAAACCTTGTTCAGGTTACACCTTATGATGCGGCTCAACAGCTGTTGTCATGCGATGTAAGAAGTGTTGGCTATGTTGGCAACACGGAAACAGAACAAGCTATCAATTTACAACTTGCTAAGCGTGACGGTGCTATCGTCGGTTTAGTGTCTGAAACGGATCTGAACGCAATGAATATTGCCCACGATCCACACCTATCGTTGCGCTTTATTACAGAGCGTACGCGAACTATAAATATAACAGCCGTGGGTGGTAATGCGACCTTGCTAGAGCTTGGAAGCGAAGCCCACTAACCTTCAATACTTTCCCACTTAAGCATCAATGTTTAAGTGGGTTCCCAGTACTATTTTTAATGCTGTGCAATACGGCAGTGGCGAGAGTGTGCTGGGCAGGGAAGGCGATTTTAAAATGAGGACTATCAAATGATAGAAAATAGTTTTGCAATAACATCCACGTTTATTGCGTATCTGATCATGATGCTTGCGATCGGAGTTATTGCTTACAAACGTACATCCAACTCAAGTGATTATTTCTTGGGTGGTCGTAGTTTAGGCCCTTGGCCTGCGGCACTTTCTGCCGGTGCTTCTGATATGAGTGGTTGGTTGCTGCTTGGTTTACCTGGTTATGCTTATGCTGCTGGTTTTGAAGCGTTTTGGCTTGCTGGTGGTTTATTAATTGGTACATGGGCAAACTGGCTTATCAGTGCTAAGCGTTTACGTACTTACAGTATTACGACTGAGTCTCTGACTTTACCTGAGTTCTTAGCTCGTCGTTTTAATGACAACTCGAAGCTGATCCAAACAATTTCTGCTTTCTTCATTCTTTTATTCTTCCTTTTCTACACAAGCTCAGGCTTGGTAGCTGGTGGTAAATTGTTTGAAACGGTATTTGGCCTAGATTACACAACAGCGGTTATCATCGGTACAGTGTGTGTTGTATCGTACACGTTATTTGGTGGTTTCTTAGCGGTATCTTGGACGGATTTAGTGCAAGGTCTACTGATGTCGGCAGCACTATTAATTGTGCCTATTGCTGCAATGAATGGTGGCTTAGGCCAACTTTCTAGCGACCTTCATACCATCAACCCAGAGCTTCTTACACTTTGGAATGATGCGAAAGGTGAGCCACTTTCAGCCATTGCTATTATCTCTCTTGCTGCATGGGGTCTTGGCTACTTTGGTCAGCCGCATATCCTTGCTCGTTTTAAAGCAACACGCTCGAATAAAGACTTAACTACGGCTCGCCGTATTGCGGTTGTTTGGTCTGCATTGTCTATGGTTGGTGCAATGCTGGTAGGTTTAGTTGGTTTGATTTACGTGACTAATTCTGGTTCTCCAGCATTAGATGACGGTGAAAAAATCTTCATGCTTCTTGTGAATGCAATGTTCCACCCTGTAATTGCAGGCATCTTACTTGCTGCAATTCTAGCGGCAATCATGAGTACTGCTGATTCACAACTTCTTGTTTCTTCTTCAGCTCTAGCAGAAGACTTTTACAAGCAGTTACTGAAGAAAGACGCTACATCAGAAGAGATCGTTCGCGTAGGTCGTATCGCTGTTGTACTTATTTCTCTAGTTGCTCTATTCCTAGCTATGACCCCTGATAGTTCAGTACTAGGCCTTGTATCTTATGCTTGGGCTGGTTTTGGTGCTGCATTTGGTCCAGCTATTGTACTTAGCCTATATTGGGCTCGTATGAACCGTAACGGTGCTCTAGCGGGTATTGTTGTGGGTGGTGTGACAATTGTACTTTGGAAGCAATTCACTGGCGGTTGGTTCGATGTGTACGAAATCGTACCAGGTATCATCCTTTCAACTATTTCAATTGTGGTAGTAAGTTACATGACTGGTGAACCAGAAGATTCAGTTAAGAAACAGCACGCTGCATTTGAAAAGAACTTAGTTGAATTAGATTAAGGCTTACCTAGATTAGGTTGAACTGAATTCAGTTTACAAACCTTATGGCTAAGTAAATGATACATAATGATTAAGTAAATTAAATAGAGTCACTTCGGTGGCTCTATTTTTTTATGTGGATTACACAGAAGGTGCCTATATGTAACCTTGTCTTTGTGTTGCAGTTTACGTTTTGAAGATGAGCTAATTGTCTAGCATTTTGGACAACCTACAACCTACAACCTACAACCTATTTCATCTGCAATACGAGTGGGTGGACACCACTTCTCTATTTAGTTAGAGGTGCGGTTTTTTATTCACGGCTAGGGGAGGTCATTGTTACGTAACAAGTGATTTACATTGTAAATTTAAGCTATATAAGGGAAAGCGTTGGTGAATAGTTTAGTTCTGAGGTTTTTTGAAACGTGACAGATGTTTCATGTCATATAAATGGACTTAAAAATGTCGATTTATTGAACACACTCCTCATTTTTATAATCCCCACGATGAATTACGGAACTCTATCGGACAAGATGTGTCAATTGTCAGTAACTACACAAACCTGATAGGACGAAGGTATGCCAGATCTATATTGCAAAGCATGTAAAAGAACGACGTTACATAAGTCAGTGATGAGACGTTGTGAATTGGAAGCCGATACCCTTCCCGGTCGAATGCAGCAGTGGGCAGCTAAGTTTTTTAGTGGTGAGTGTTATTATGAAATGGAAAGACAGCACTTTTGTAGAACATGTAACTGTCGTTCTGAAAGCCAAAGTACTGTCCCTCAAACCCAGATTGGGCTAGCCTGACATTGCTATTGAGTTATTCTTTTAAGCATTAAGCATTAAGCATTAAGCAGCGTTGCTGAAGTGTAGTGTTGCTTCACCGTCAATCATGACTGGCCAACCATAACTTGCGTATTCTAGAGCTAAGACTCGCGCTACGTCTTTAGAGACTGTTGTGTGAGTCCATGAGCCTATTCCGTAAGGCTTGTATGCAAGTACTTGTGTCATCATTATCGAGTATCCTTCTCATATTTTTCTCTATTATTAGCTTTACCTTATTTAAGTTCTTGTCTGTATAGCTCAACTTATTTGTTACAAAGGTCATTATTATTTCAAGTTATGAATATCGAGCTCTCATATTTATGGTTGATCATTTAATATTTGTATTATTTATAATTTAGTGTGATTTTTGTTAATTAGGGTAGTGCTCTACCTAGGCTTGGCTGCTTACCTCACTTAATATTCGTTTCATGAATTGTGATCTCAAACTGTTTATTCTTACTCTATGTACTCTTCTCTGAGATAAACTTCCCTGCAATCAAAATGTAATTTAATTGTTAATTTGTGAAGGGACTTTTCTTCCTATTTTACCATTTAGAATATAATCCGATATTCAACGTCACATTAGAGTTTTTATGCCGCAGCATCATTTAGATCGTATTGATAAAGAAATACTACGAATTTTACATATGAAAGGGCGCTTGCCTGTTGTTGAGCTTGCTAAGCAAGTTAACTTGACAACTTCACCGTGCTCAGACCGATTGAAGCGACTTGAAAAAGAAGGTTTTATTAAGGGTTATCACGCAGAGCTGTGTTCAGAAAAACTGGGCTTGGATGTGCAAGTTTTTATCCATATTCGCTTGGATCAAACTAGTTTTTCAATCTTTGAGAAATTTGCTCAGGCAGTAGAAATGATGCCAGAAGTGGAAGAGTGCTACTCACTGTCTGGTGATTTTGACACTATGATTAAAGTCAGAGTGAAAGACATGAAAGCTTACCAAGCCTTTATGGCTACAAAATTGGGGACATTACCTGGAGTCATTCAAACTCGAAGTGAAGTTGTGATTGAAGAACACAAAACTGGCTTTGGCGTGAATGCTGAACTGCTGGATACTTTGCCCTAAGAAGCGGCTTACTTGAGAAAATACGAGCGCCTTTAGGGCAACTGTTTAAGCGAATATAAAAAATGGAAGCTCATGAGCTTCCATTTTTAATTCGGGAAGGCTGACCTATGTATCAATCAACTTCCATTGCTTGAGTGTCAATTCCGAGCTAAACAGTTTTGTAGTTGCAGAGCTTCAGAGTAATTCACACAGCATAGACTTATACAGTTAACGCTGCTGAGATTAAACCGATTAAACCGCCGAACACTCCGCCCCAAACAACAAGCCAGCCTAAGTGCTGCTTAATCATTTGTTGAACCATCTCTTTGACCAGTTTAGGTGTCAGTTCATTCAATCTTTGGTCGATAATCGCTTCGATGTTTTGTTTAATCTCATCCATCATCGCTGGAGACTCTAGCTCTTCTTTTATCGCATTTTTCACCGCATCACTTTGGCTGATCTCTACAACTGAAGCTTGCATCTTTTCTACAAATGGAGCCTTTAACGGTTGAAGAGCTTCTGTTCCGCCAACCATAGCAAGCATTCCGCCGAAAGAAGAGTTAGCGATCACTTCTACTAAAGAGTCGAAAGTGGGGTTGAAATCAATCTTGTTGATTACTGGCTCTAGGTTAAGTGACTTACCTGACATTTCGCTGTTTAGAAAGCGGTCAATATTATTGTCAGTGA
This sequence comes from Vibrio gallaecicus, assembly GCF_024347495.1. Classification (NCBI taxonomy): domain Bacteria; kingdom Pseudomonadati; phylum Pseudomonadota; class Gammaproteobacteria; order Vibrionales; family Vibrionaceae; genus Vibrio; species Vibrio gallaecicus. The sequence continues at coordinate 1,663,308 of NZ_AP025491.1, forward strand.
AGAACTGTTCCATCATTAAATGCTTGATAGCGGCTTTGAATTCTTCAAAACGAGCGGGGATAACACCTGAGCCATATAGCCCCGGTACTTTTTCGAAAAGCATATGAATGGCTAGCCAGTTGGTGACGGCGCCAGAAAAAGCGAATAAACCGGCGTATAAAAGATATTGGCTCGGTAGCGAATAACCAGCACCTAGTAAAGCAAGTGCAAGGAGGTTAGTAAGAATACTTTTGTTCATGATTGATCTCGATATAAGTCATTGGCCGAGATTTTAAGAAAAAAAGATAAAATATGAAAGGAGAACATCGTGAGGTGGTAGGTAAAAGCAAGGCTAGCCTCCCCCCGAAGTCTAGCCTTATTCCAGAAACGCGCAAGCGAAGCGTCTTGGTTTATTGTGTGATTATAATGTTACAACATGTCGTTTTGCTATAGCTGCTTTGCAATTACTGGCCTACAAAGAGTGAAGTGAATCGCATGTTTTGTAACCAATATTTTTAATCTTCTTTTTCTTGTCCTAAATCGTCGCCAATGAAGCCACCTGTTTGGTGGGCCCATAATTGAGCATAGATACCATCTTGGCTGATTATCTCTTTATGGCTACCTTGTTCAACAATGTTACCTTGGTCAAGTACGATCAAACGATCCATTGCAGCAATGGTTGATAGGCGGTGTGCAATTGCAATAACCGTTTTGCCTTCCATCAGTTCAATCAAACTTTCTTGGATAGCAGCTTCAACTTCTGAATCGAGGGCTGAAGTAGCTTCATCAAGTATCAACAAAGGTGCGTTTTTCAGTAATACACGTGAAATGGCAATTCGTTGACGTTGGCCACCAGAAAGCTTCACGCCGCGCTCGCCGACTTGAGCATCATAACCAACATTACCAAACGGGTCGGTCAGAGTTTCCACAAACTCGTGAGCATGGGCTTGCTTAGTTGCGGCATACAGTTGTTCGTCGGTCGCATCTGGATTGCCATAAAGAATATTGTCTTTAATTGAACGGTGCAGCAATGAGGTATCTTGTGTCACCATGCCAATCTTGCTGCGTAGTGAGTCCTGTGTCACCGATGAAATCACTTGGTCATCAATGCGAATCTCACCACTTTCAACATCATGGAAACGCATTAGCAAGTTTACAAGGGTAGATTTACCCGCCCCTGAACGCCCAACTAATCCAACCTTTTCACCAGGTTTGATGTCTAAGTTTAGGTTATTGATGACACCTTTATTCTCACCGTAGTTGAAACTGACGTTATCAAAAGTGATACCACCTTGTGGAACGGTAAGTGGTTTAGCGTCAGGTTTATCTAAAATATCGACTGGCTTAGATAAGGTCTTAATACCATCAATTACGGTACCAAGGTTTTCAAAAAGCCCACCAATTTCCCACATGATCCACTTCGACATGCCATTAATACGCAGCGCTAAACTGATCGCAATGGCAATTGAACCGACACTAATCGCGCTGTCCATCCATAACATGATAGAAATGGCAGCAATACTGAATACCAGTAGATAGTTCGCAATCTCTACCCAAATATTAAAGGCTGTAACTAAGCGCATTTGTCTATGCACAGTATCTAAGAAACCTTCCATGCCTTCTTCAGCGTATTCGGTTTCTCGCTTACTATGAGAGAAAAGCTTCACTGTAGCGATGTTGGTGTAGCTATCTACAATGCGCCCTGTCATTAATGAACGGGCATCTGCTTGCTCTGAAGATACGTCTTTTAGTTTCGGTACATAATGCAGCTGAATACTAATATAAATGAATAGCCAGATAAGCATTGGAGCCATTAAGCGCCAATCTGCTTCAGCTAACATGAAAATCATGGCAGTGAAGTAGACAATCACATAGACAAACACATCGACCATTTTCATGACCGTTTCACGCACAGCCAGCGATGTTTGCATTACTTTTGTTGCTATTCGCCCTGCAAAGTCATCTTGGTAAAAAGATAAGCTTTGCTTCAGAAGGTAGCGGTGAGCCAACCATCGAATTGCCATTGGGTAATTACCAAGCAATGTTTGGTGAAGAAGCAATGAATAAATCGCGATGGTCACCGGCATAATGATTAGCAGCAACACACCCAAGCCAATTAGGGTTGATTGGTTATCTGCTAAGAAAGTTTCTGGGTTGCTTGTCGATAGCCAATCAACAAGTTGTCCCATAAAGCCGAATAATGATACTTCAATAACCGCAATTGCCATGCTCATTAAGCCAAGGATAATTAACGGTTTTTCAAAGCCTTTGGTGTAATGTCGACAAAATGCCAATATCCCGCTAGGCGGTTGTATTGGCTCATCCTTAGGGAAAGCTTCGGTGAAGCTTTCAAATTTCTTATACATATAGGTTTCCTTACAAAGCCTCATTCATGAGTGCTTAAAGCCATTTTTGTTGTTATTTCTTTTATATACTCTGTGACGTTACATATCTGAATGCCGATCTAAATGTTAAAAGTTTAGTGTTCTCGCTGTGATGGCGAGAAAAGTGCTGGGTTAAGTTTTCGTTATAATAAACAGGGAGTTTGCTTGAAAATTAGAAGAGATACCGCGTGACTCTGTCCGTTATGCTGCTGATTTTATAATCCTACCGTTTATTGGATTAAAATGTAACCAGATCAATGCTTTTACACATTTAGTTTATCTTGATAAATGAGTTGTTAACATCCTAGTAATGTTAAATGCGGTTCAAACAACAGTTAAAATTACGGCTATTTACTTATTAGTCAGTAAAAAAACGTTGTAGAAGGGAAAATAGCTGCGATTTCAGTGAATTTTAACGTAACATCTTGTTTACAATTCTCGTTAGTTAAATGAGGGGGATAGTCCAGATGTTAAGCCTACATAAAAAACCACTGCATGTTACCAACGTTCAAAATGCTAACTGCGTTGTTATGGTGCCACCTAAAGAGTTTCGTTTTAATGAAGAAACCGCGCGCGATAATGAATTTCAGCATCAAGTGAATTTAAGTGAAGCTGAAGTGAAACAACAGACTATGGATGAGTTTAAAACCATGGTGATGTTATTGCGTAAAGAAGGTGTGCAAGTTGTAGAGTTTGATTACCCTGAGTCTGATGTTGAAACTCCTGATGCCGTATTCCCTAATAATTGGTTTAGTTCATGTTCTGATGGCAGTTTGTATACGTTTCCTATGGCTTGTGAAAACCGCCAGCAAGAAGTTAAGCCTGATGCATTAGTTACCGCACTGGAAGAGTCTGGTCGTATTGTTAACCAAGTGGAGTCTCTTGAGTCTTACCTTAAAGAAGGCGCTTATTTGGAAAGCACAGGTGTGATGGTGATCGATCACATCAATAAAACGATTTATGCTGCACTGTCGCAACGTTGTGATCGTGAAGTGCTAGAAGATTATGCCAAACGTATTGGCTACAATCGTGTTGTGTCTTTTCAAACTGCTTTGCCTTCAGGGCACCCGATCTACCATACCAACGTAATGATGGCGATAGGTGACAATTTCTGCGTAATTTGTGATGAAGTCATTCCTGAGTTCGAAAGACGTTTTGTGATTAAATCTTTAGCGAAAGATAAGCAAGTGATCTCTATCTCTTTAGATCAAATGAACCGTTTTTGTGGCAATATTTTACAGTTAGAGACGATCAACGGAGATAAAGTTATTGCTATGTCTCAGTCAGCTTACGATGCCTTTTCACCCGCACAGCTCGCGCAATTATCGACTCACGGAAAGTTGCTGCCTTTCAACGTAAAAACGATTGAAGACATTGGCGGTGGTAGTGTTCGTTGCATGCTAGGTGAAGTATTCTTGCCTACCAGAGTCAATCAACTTTAATACCACTCCCCATTTTATGCGATAGCTTTTCATATGATCGACTTTTGCTTTAGTAGAGTTTATTTTTACTAAAGCAGTTGTCTCTGTGGAAATTGACACTTCTACTTCTACTTCTTAGCTCCTAACCTCATTCTCCAATAATTTTTTACTCTTATTTTCATCTATTTATATTGTTAGATTTATTACTAGCTTGGTTTCATATTTCTGATGTATAAATAACCACAAAATATCTATTGCAAATATAAATGATATTTGTTCTTATTCTCATCCGTTGGTTTTTACAGCCTAAAATGGAATTAAGAATGACTACATTATTACCCACTAAGAGCTTTCTCTCTTTAGCAATTAAAGCTTCATTTTCTACTCTTGTTATGACGACTTATGCCTTTGCGAATACAGGGACTTCTAGCCAAGAGTCTGACGTTGAGACCATGCAAGTCTATGGGCATCAATATGAGGGCTATGCTGAGCATATGCCGCAATCGGGAACGAAAACAGATGTCGAGTGGTTAGACGTTCCGCAATCTGTATCGGTAGTGACAAAAACTGAAATGGAAGACCGAGGCGCGGTACGTCTAGTGGATGCACTTGACGGCGTTGCTGGGGTGAATAACACGCTGGGCGAAGGAAGCCGAGATCAATTTGTCATTCGTGGCTTTGATGCTTTAAATGATATGTACCGAGATGGCATGCGTGACGACGGTACGCTTCAATCCTACCGCAGTTTAGCCAATATTGAACGAGTCGAAGTGGTTAAAGGCGCAGCAGGCGCTTTATATGGAAGAGGTTCTGCGGGCGGTATTATCAACTTAGTCACCAAGCGTGCGAATGGTGACACGTTTACCCATGTTAATGGCAGTGTTGGCAGTAATAGCCAGTATGTTGGCCAAGTCGATAGCTCATTTTCCTTTTCAGATAAGGTCAACGGACGTGTGAATCTAGAGTATCGCGAAGGAGACTCATACGTTGATCACGTTGATTCGAATGACTTCTTCATTGCACCGACTCTTCGTTTCTTACCCGCTCAAAACCATATCATTGATATTGATGTGGAATATGCTCATCAAGAATTGGTGCCATACCGTGGCGTTCCGTCACATAATGGTAAGCCAGTCGATGTACCCGTTGATACTTTCTATGGCGGCACCAATGATTATCAAAAGTCTGATAGTTTACGTCTAGCGGTCAATTATGAATGGCAGTTGAATCAAGATTGGGTGTGGAATAACCGAGCATCATACAGCCATATAGAATTAGAGCAGAAAGGTACACGCCAAGGGACAGTTACCGCAGGTGAAGTCTCACAAACGGTCAATAACTTTGGTTATGATCCCCGCACCACCACCACCCTCCAATCAGAATTGGTATGGGAAACCAGCGATAACCAACTGATGATTGGCGCGGATTACAATCAGATCAATATCGACTTAACGTTGGCGAGTGATAAAACTCTTCCTCCTAAAGATATTTATGATCCAGTAGTGGGACCAACTCCAGACCCTGGCTTCAAACCATTCCGTGATAACACGACCACTACCACAGGCATTTATATTCAAGACGTTTATACCTTAGGTGATTTATCGCTGATCGGTAATGTGCGTTATGACTCCATGGATCTTGAACAACAAAAAGCCGGTGCTGAAAAAGAAAACTTAGATGACGATAAAGTAAGTTATCGCGCCGGTTTGGTGTACCGAATTAGTGATGATGTTTCGGTTTACGGCAGCTTAGCGCGTTCATGGCAGTTGCCTTATTCAGGGATTTACATTAACCCCAAATTGGCAGAGTTCTTCCAAACAGATTTAAAGGAAGTGGGAGCCAAAGCCTACCTTCTTGATAACGCTTTAATGCTTAACGCCGCTATTTTCCAAATCGATCAAGAGCAACCTCAAACGAATACTGATGGGGATGTGATTGCCAAAATTGAAGCTCGTCACCAAGGTCTAGAACTTGAAGCCCGAGGAAAAATCACGGAAGAGTGGGACATCTCTGTGGGTTATAGCTACTTAGATGCGGAAGACAAAGATACAGGTAAAAAGCCAAATGATGTGTCTGACCACCTGTTTTCACTTTGGAGCACTTACCAACTGGATGACAACTGGCGTCTTGGTGGTGGGGTGAAATATGTAGGTGACCGTTATTCAGGTAACGATGAAGCGGTAGCTCTCGGCGATTACACCACGGTTGATCTGATGACGGCTTACACCACTGGATCACACAAAATACAAGCCAACGTTTATAACCTATTTGACGAAAAATACATTTTGGGTGCAACGAATGGCAAGTCGGGTCTGAATCAGATTGGTTACGGTGCTCCTGTCGAATTCATGTTGAGTTACGGATATCAATTCTAGCTCTTTATCAATAATAAAGAGCTATCAATACTGGAGCTCCATAAATACTAGAGTTTCATCAATAGCTTGCCCATGAAAACTCGAAAATAAACAAGCGTTTACAGCTTGTTATCGAAATTATTCATTTTTATCTTATTACTCAATATGAGTCTTAATTTTTTATGGCGACTTAAAAAAACAATTAAGTCGCCTAATTTTCTTTAAGGATTCCCATGTCTAACCAGAATTTGGATGGTGCATTACGTAATCATTTTCCGCGTCTTAGTTTTTTAAGCATTGCGGTTATGTCTGCCACTTCGATGAACGCTCTCGCGGCGTCTAACTCGAATGACAATGTGACGGCGATGGAAACGGTGGTGGTTACCGCAAGTGTTATCGGCAACTCTCAAGTGGAAGATGTCCGTGAGTACCCTGGTGCTCGTACGGTACTGACCAGTGAACAAATTGAAAAAACTGCGGCTCATTCTATTGATTCTGCTTTGCAAAGCGTTCCAGGCATCAAAGTGCAAGATGAAACGGGCACTGGAGTCTTGCCTAATATTTCAGTTAGAGGTTTAAAAGCAAGCCGAAGTGGTCATGCTCAGTTCTTGATGGATGGCGTGCCACTCACTTTGGCTCCATATGGTCATACTGGGCAATCCATTTTCCCAGCGACACTTTCTATGCTTGAAAGGATTGATATTGTTCGCGGTGGTGCTGCAGTTCAATACGGACCAAACAACGTTGGGGGTGTCATTAACTTAGTCACAAAGCCGATTCCTCACCAATGGCAGACAGAGATCAGTAACCGATTAACGGTATTTGAAGACGGTGATACACCTCTTAATGATTTTTACTTGAGAACCGGCGGCTGGTTAACGGACAGCTTAGCTTTACAGCTTGAGGGTAACTTCTTAAAGGGAGAAAGCTTCAGAGATCATTCCGATACGGACGTTAAGAACTTCCAAGCAAAAGTTCAGTGGTTACTGAGTGATACACAAGAGTTACAAGCTTTTATTCAGCGTTACGATGCCGATACTCAAATGCCTGGGGCATTATCGCCTGATGACTACAAGCAAGATCGCACTCAATCTAAACGCCCTTATGACGAATACCAAGGGCAATCTACACGTTGGAGCCTTAAATATCTTCATGATTTAGATATTGCCGATGGTGCTGAGTTTGAACTACTGACTTTTGGTCATAAGTCGGAACGTTTCTTCCAATGGGGCTTTAATAGCGCAGGTGGACATTGGGCTGATCCAGCTTTGCCATCTACTCATATTCGCACGTCCCCACGTGAATTCAATGTATACGGAATCGAGCCAAAATTGGCACTTTATGTCGGTCAAGGTAAATCCGTGAGCCAAAACTGGATTGTTGGTGCGCGTTACGTTAATGAAGATGTGGACTACAAATTAACTCAAACACCTATTGCGGGTGGTGCAACCGCAACACCACGTGATTGGCACTTGGATACGGATGCCTTCGCAGGTTATATCAGTAATGAAATTGGCTTCTTGAATGATACTTTAAAAGTCACGCCTGGGGTTCGCTATGAATCAATAGATATGGCATTTAAAGACATTGGAAAGAGTGAAAATGCGAACAACAAAGTGACGGAATGGTTACCAGGCTTAACGCTTGCTTATCACTTGAATGAAAATTGGGTTAGCTATGCGAACGCGCAGAAATCATTGAGAGCACCGCAAATTGCGTACATCCGAGGCTTGGGTGAAGAAGGCAGTGAGCTTGCGTGGAACTACGAATTAGGGGCGCGTTACACTCAACAATCCACTAGCTTTAATGTTGCGCTATACCGCATTGATTTTAAAGACCAACTTCAGTGGCAAAGTGGAACGCAAACCTTTGACAACATTGGTAAGACACTTCACCAAGGTATTGAAGTGTCTGGTCGTTACACTCCTGAATCTATGCAGGCGTTAAGCTTAGGGGCAAGCTATAACTTCCTAGATGCAACCCTTGAAGAAGACGGTGCGAATAAGGGAAATCAACTTCCTCATACATCACAGCATCAACTTAGTTGGGATGCCACTTACGCATTCACCAAAATTGATACAACGTTATCAGGTTTCTACTTCAGTGATGCGTATACCGATAATGCAAATACGAGTGAAGAAGATGCAACCGGAGCGAAAGGAAAAGTACCGTCTTACATGGTCTGGAACTTTAATTTAGGCACAGATCTTTATAAAGATGAAAACAACCTGTTACGTATGAATGTTGCGGTAAATAACCTCTTTGCTGAGGAATATTACTTCCGCGGAATTGATACCAGTCCTGTTGGGCGCTATCCGGCACCTGGACGCTCTTACACGCTTGATCTTAACTACCAGTTTTAACTCTAGTTAAATAAGAGATAAATAAAGTTAAATCAAAGTTATCTCAAGAAGTTGCCAATCTGAGCATGGAATGTGAGTTGGCAGCTTTTTGACTTGTAAGTTAATCAATTTACAAGCGAATCAATTTTTAAACCTGTTAATTTATCAGGTTATGGAATGTGAAAAGATGAATAATAAAATACAGTGGAACTGGGTATATGCCATCTTCGGAGCTGTAATGATGTTGCTGTCTCCTTTTTCGAGTGCTGAAATACGCACGGTAAAGGATGAACAAGGTCAGTTTCAAATCGAGTCAGTACCGACACGAATTGTGGTGCTTGAGTTTTCTTTTGTAGATGCTTTGGCTGCGGTTGGAGTGTCGCCGATTGGAGTGGCTGATGATAATGATGAAACTCGGGTGATTGCTTCTGTTCGGTCAAAAATTGGTAAGTGGCAATCCGTTGGTATGCGATCTCAGCCAAGCTTGGAAGCCATTGCGGTATTGAAGCCTGATTTGATTATTGCAGATGCAGAAAGGCACCGAACTATTTATCAAGATCTACAACGCATTGCCCCGACTTTATTGCTTAAAAGCCGAGGTGAAACATATGAAGAAAACTTAGAATCGGCTCAAAAAATTGGCGTTGCGTTAGATAAAGAAGTGAAAATGGCGCTGCGTATAAAGCAGCATCAACATCATATGGCTCAAAGCAAAAACCGATTAGTCAGTAAAGAAACGGTTCAATTTGCAGTCGTTTCGGATAAAGGCATGTGGCTTCATAGCCCTGTTTCCTACGCTGGTGGGGTGTTAAGTTCTCTTGGAATTTTAAGCCCTCTTGCTAAACAGGAAGAAGACAAAACTCCTTCCGAAGATCTACATTCAGGTAAAGCCTACCTACCGACAAGCTTTGAGTTCTTATTAAAAACAAACCCTGATTGGCTGTTGGTTGGTGCTTATTCACAACCCAATATTGTGGATGAATGGAAAAACAACCCTTTATTCAAGATCCTAAAATCATCAAAAAAAGAGCAAGTGGTCGAAGTGTCTCCGGCACTATGGTCTTTAAATCGTGGCATGCTTGCCGCTGAAGAAATTGCTCATGAGCTTGAGACTTTACTAGGTCACTAATGAATATGTCTGTTCTTACACAGGGTAAAGCGATGGTTAAGCCGCATTGGCGCACCGTCGCTTTTACGGTTTTGGTGGTGTTCATTACTTGTTCCGGCTATGCCGCGTCTATGCTGGGTTGGTCGAATTTTTCATTAACATTAAACAGCCTATTTCAGTATTGGTTCCACTTTGATGAAGCCAATATGATACAGCAGATTTTAGCAACGCTTCGTGCGCCACGCGCTCATGCTGGCTTAATGATTGGAGCATGTCTGGCTGTTGCGGGTGTGTTAATGCAAGGGCTCACTCGTAACCCATTAGCTTCACCCTCCATTCTTGGTATCAACGCTGGTGCTGCATGTTTTATGGCTCTTGCCTCTATCGGGGTTCCAGTTTTAAGCCAAATCAACCCTGTTTTAAATGCGGTGACAGGTGCACTGCTCAGTGGTATTACAGTCATGATTTTGGGCGGCTTTTTTTCTTCTCGCTTTCACCCACTACGTTTAGTTTTAGCTGGAATTGCGGTTAGTGCTTTGCTTATTGGTTTAACTCGCGCTGCGGTGATCTTAGCGGATGACATGGCTTACAGCGTACTGCACTGGCTAACAGGATCGCTTTCAAGTGTCGATGCTTCTCAATGGCAACTGCTTTGGCCGCCAGCATTATTGGGGCTGATTTTAGCCATGGGTTTAGCGCGCAACTTGAATCTATTATCGTTAGGTGAAGAAGTGGCTGTTGGGCTAGGCAGTAATGTATCAATGACTCGGTTAGCCAGCGGAGTCGCGATAGTTTTGCTCGTGGGAAGCTGCGTGGTGATAGCCGGTCCTATTGGCTTTGTCGGTTTGCTTGTCCCTCATTTAGTGAGACCAATAGTCGGTCATAATTACCACGTGCTTATTCCTGTTTCTGCTTTAAGTGGAGCGGCATTGGTCGTGTGGTCTGATGCGCTATCTCGCTCGATTGCGTTCCCGGTAGAAACCCCCGTCGGCGTAATTACTGCATTACTTGGGACGCCTTGCTTCATTGTTATTGCTGTGAGGAGATCCTTATGAGCCTTACCGCCAAGTTGATGGCTTTATTGACACTATTGATTGTGTTTTCTTTTGCGACGCTTTTCGCTGGTGCTGCTCAAATGCCTTCTGGACAAGTGATCGATCATCTCTTTGCCTTCTCGAATACCGATTTTGTTATTCACCAATATCGCTTACCCCGAATGGTACTGGCGATTGGTGTCGGCGCGGGGTTAGGGCTCTCGGGCGTTTTAGTTCAAGGGGTTATCCGTAACCCGCTAGCGTCCCCCGATCTCATGGGAATAAGTGCTGGTGCAGGGCTCGCGGCGACTGCATGTTTAGTGTTGTTCCCTAATGCCCCCGTATCACTTCTTCCTTTTGTTGCTATGTTTGGTGGTTTATTTGCAGCAGGTTTGATTGCGGTACTGGCTTATTGGTCAAAACCCACAGCGGCTCGACTTGCTTTAATTGGTATTGCAGTCAGTGCCTTTCTCGCGAGTGGCATCGATTTTTTATTGATCGTCAATCCAGTTGAAATTAACACTGCAATGGTCTGGTTAACGGGCAGTTTGTGGGGGCGAAATTGGCAGCAAGTCCCTTATATTTGGTTCATTTTACTTCTGTTACTGCCATTGGCTTTTTGGCTTGCGTGGCGTTTAGATGTGATGGGACTTGGTGATGAAAGTGCGACAACACTTGGAGTGGCTCCTAAAAAAATCCAAATATGGGCGTTGATCGCAGCAGTCTTGCTTGCCAGCGTCAGTGTGTCTGTTGCGGGTACCATTAGTTTTGTTGGGTTGCTTGCTCCTCACTTAGCGCGTTTGTTGTTTGGTCATAATCATAAATTCTTAGTCCCAAGTGCCGCTATTCTCGGTGCCTTACTCGTGGTTTGCGCTGATGGCCTTGCTCGGGGTATCCAGCCGCCAATTGAACTACCCGCAGGTGTATTAACGTCTGTGATTGGCGCACCGTATTTCATCTTTCTACTGTATCGTTATCGAGGTTGGTAAACATGCTACAAACGCAGAACCTTTCCGTCGCGTACGGCAAGCAAACCATCATTCAAGATTTGTCTTTGAATATTCCTAAAGGGAAAATTACGGCTCTTGTAGGGCCTAATGGCTGTGGCAAATCCACCTTATTGAAAACCTTGGTGCGTATAAATAAACCGTCTTCTGGGGAAGTACTGTTTGAGGGTAAAGCCATTAGCAGTTATCAAGATAAATCTTTAGCTCGCTTTTTGTCGCTATTGCCTCAAATCTTAGTTAGCCCCGAAGGAATTACTGTTAGGAAGCTGGTGGAGTACGGCCGCTCACCTTATTTATCTCATTGGGGGCGTCTGAATCAGGAAGATAAAAAGATCGTTGAACAAGCCATGTTAGATACAGGGGTGGCGGAATTTGCAGATAAACCGGTTGAGTCGCTATCTGGAGGTCAAAGGCAAAGGGCTTGGATTGCAATGGTGATGGCTCAAGATACAGATATTGTGATGCTGGATGAGCCGACCACTTACTTGGATATGTCCCATCAAGTGGAACTCATGAACTTAATGAGGCAAATGAACGACAATGGCAAAACCGTTGTTGTGGTGTTGCACGATTTAAATCAAGCTTGCCGCTACTGTGACCATTTGATCGTTCTAGCGCAAGGAGCCTTAGTCACACAGGGATCACCAGAAGAAGTCTTTACCGAATCATTACTTAATGATGTTTTCGATCTAAAAGCCAAAGTCTTCAGCGATCCTGTTTCCGGCACTCCAATGTGTGTTGCGGTGTAGGGGATAGGTCGAAGCTAGACGTAGAGAGGCAAGATAGACGTAGTGGTATAAATAAATTTCGATACTTTTCGGTCATTGAGATGTTTATAGCGAGTATGATGAGTGAATGAAGCTTGTTTAAAGTATGAAAAATTGCTTAATGCTAAGAACGTCAGACAACGAAAGGTATTCGTATGCAACAGTTAAAAAACCAAAGCTTACTGTCTTTTATGGTTACAGAATCAGACAGTGCTCTTGCTGTCAGCAACCCCGCGACTGCTGACATTATCGGTTATGCTCCAATTTCAAGTGACGCTGAAATAAAAGCTGACATTGAGCGTTCGCATACGGCGCAAAAAGACTGGGCAGCCCTACCTGCGAAAACTCGTTCAGGGTTTTTACAACGCTGGTTTGAATTACTGCTAGAGAGCCAAGAAGATTTAAGCCGTTTAATGACCTTAGAGCAAGGTAAACCACTACATGAAGCGCAAGGTGAAGTGCTCTATGGGGCAAGTTTCATTGAATGGTTTGCAGAAGAAGCTAAGCGAACATATGGCGAAACCATTCCCGCTCATTCTGGTGATAAACGCTTTGTTACCATCAAACAACCAATTGGCGTTGCATGTGCGATTACTCCTTGGAATTTCCCTATTGCGATGATCACTCGCAAAGCGGCTCCGGCATTGGCTGCTGGGTGCAGCTTTATCGTAAAGCCTTCAGAACTGACGCCCTTATCAGCGTTTGCTGTGGTTGAATTGGCCTATCAAGCTGGCATTCCGCGTGATGTCATAAAAGTAGTGTTAGGAAATACAGCACCTCAAGTGGGAGATATTTTCACTTCACATCCATTGATACGAAAACTGTCATTCACCGGTTCGACTAGAGTTGGAAGCCTGTTAATGCAGCAAAGTGCGCATGATATTAAACGTACTTCCATGGAGCTAGGCGGCAATGCGCCCTTTATTGTATTTGCAGACGCAGATATTGATGCTGCGGTAAAAGGCGCACTGGCGTCTAAATTTCGTAATGCTGGGCAAACTTGTGTCTGCGCGAACCGCTTTTATATTCACAGCAATGTGTACGACACCTTTGTGACTAAGTTAGATGCTGAGGTGCAAAAGCTAAAAGTAGGGAATGGCTTAGAAAACGATGTGAATATTGGTCCCGTGATTAGTGAGTCGGCAAAGACGGGTATCCAATCTAAAATTGACCGAGCAATCGAGCAAGGTGCAATTCCTGTCACTCCTATCCAAACGTTACCTGGGTTATTCATGCAGCCAGTGGTACTTCGAAATGTGTCTCATGATATGGATATCGTCCAGCAAGAGATCTTCGGTCCTGTGGCACCAATCATGCGCTTTGACAGTGATGAAGAGTTAATCCATATGGCTAACGACACTATTTACGGCTTAGCGGCGTATTTTTATAGTCAGAATATTCATCGAGTATGGAAAATTGCTGAAGCGTTGGAATATGGCATGGTGGGGATTAATGAAGGGATCATTTCAACAGAAGTTGCCCCTTTTGGTGGAATCAAGCAGTCGGGTATTGGGCGAGAAGGTGCTAAACAAGGCATCGATGAATATTTGGATGTGAAGTATTTATGTTTTGGCGGTAATTAATCCGTTATTTACTCATGTTTATAATTCCCAATTTTGTCATCCTGCATCATTGGGAATACAAAACCGGTTAGGCCCTTTTATGAGCGAATATAAATAGGGCAATATAAGAAATTAGTTTAATTCTTCGAATAAAACTTGCCCGTTGGCGTATAGTGTATAATTAAAGTTAACTTCAAGTTAATGTCTTTTTTATATTCGCCTCATCGTTGTATTTTAGGTTTAACATCATGATAAATAATAACTACCTAACCGTAGGGCAACTTTCAGAAAGAAGTGGGGTTGCGGCATCGGCTCTGCGTTTTTACGAAACTAAGAATCTTATTTCGTCGATAAGGACCAACGGTAATCAACGTCGATATAACACCTCTATGCTGCGTAGAATTGCTCTTATTCAAGTCGCACAATCTGTCGGTTTCACGCTTGAGGAAATCACGGTTGAGCTTGCTAGTTTACCGATGAACAAAACACCGACTAAGCGAGACTGGGAAAAGGTCGCGAAGAAGTGGCAAAAAGATCTCGATACCAAAATGAAACAAATCCAGTCTTTGAGTGATAACTTAACGGGCTGTATAGGTTGCGGTTGCTTAAGCATGAAAAAATGTCATTTACTCAACCCTGAAGACATTCTGCATGAAAATGGAAATGGTGCGCAGCGGTTAGTCGATGAATTTGAAGACGAAGGCAGTAAGTAATGAGCCGCCCATTTCAATTTAGAACCATTCTTTTAGCCTGCTTAATTATCAGTGTTGGTCAACTGAGCATGGGTTTGGTATTTCCGTCACTGCCTTGGATAGCGAAAGACTTTTCTATCTCGCTTGAAGAAGCTCAACTGCTTGTCAGTATTTATCTATTGGGCTTTGGACCTTCTCAGTTTATTTACGGACCTATTTCAGACGCATTAGGGCGTAAGAAAGTGCTACTGACAGGGCTGTTTATTGCTTTGCTCGGTTTGTTGATGATCATCTTTTTGAGTGATTCCTTTACTGGAATTGTGATGGGGCGTTTCCTGCAAGGGTTAGGCACAGGGTGCTGCGCCGTACTTGCTAGGGCATCAACGCGTGATCGCTTCAGTGGTGCAGAACTGCCTGTTGCGATGTCTTATATTGCTATGGCTGCCTCAATTACTCCTTTAATTGCACCTGTGCTTGGCGGTTTCATCAACTTCCACTTCGGTTGGAGTATGGTGTTCATCTCTTTGTTTGGTTATGTCTCATTAGCGTGGGTGGTGATTGCGTTTCGTTTTAAAGAAACGGTGACTGAGCGTTCAAGTATTCCATCGGTCAAGAATATGGTGCTGCAATACAAAGATCTGCTGACCTCACGTTACTTTATGAGTTTTGCGAGTATTGGTTGGCTGAATTTTAGCTTAATGATCACCACGGTTTCCGTGATGCCTTTTATTATGCAAAATCAAATTGGAATGACTTCAGATGAATATGCAATGTGGGCGGTGATTCCTGCGTTGGGTATGCTGGGCGGCACCAGTATTTGTAATCGATTTCGCCCTATTTTAGGTAGCAAGAAAATGCTGCTATGCACGCCAGTTTTGCATGTAGCAGCGGCTCTGTGGTTCTTTTTATGCCCCGTTGAACCTTTGTATCTGATGCTTGGTCAACTGCTAATGATTTTGGGTAACGGTATTGCCTTGCCTTGTGCACAAGCATTAGTCATGCAGCCTTATAAGAAAAATGCAGGCGCAGCGGCTGCGATGTCGGGCGGCGGGCAAATGGTGGTGTCATCGCTAGTCAGTATGGGATTGGTGAAGTTAGGTTTAGGTGAAGCGTGGCACTTATCCTTCGTGATTATTGTATTTACCATGATTACGTTGATGAACATTTTCCGCGGATTTAACAGCGAAGCATAGTTTATGAAGAGCATGTGCTGAGTAAACTGAAGCTGTCTAGAAACTAAAACGGGCTAGCAACTAAACCGGATAAAGCGGAGGCTAAAATGAAATGGAGCTTTAATATTGAAGATGCAAGCCAGATATTCGTTGGCGCATTTGCTTTAGCAGTACCTATCTCTTTTTCTGAAGAAGCGTGGCGATTGGGGGAAACCTTACCAGCCACTAATTTAATGCTGCTGTTTACTCTGTCAGTTGTGTTCCTTGGGTTATATACCTATGAAAGTGTCTTTCAGAGACAAATCAGTAATAGGAAGTGGGTGTTCGTTTCTCGAATCGTCATTGCTTATTTAATGGCGGCTTTTGTCGTTGCGTTAGTGCTGTTTTGTATTGATAAGTTGCCTTTGATTGATGATCCTATCGTTTCGTTTAAGCGGGTCATTGTGATCACCATGCCTGCTTCAATGGGCGCGATTATTGTGGATAGTTTTGATAAAGAATAACGTTTACTTGAACCCTTAATCAGGCTGCCAAAGAACAAGTATGATTTTCTACTTTGTACAATGAAATTGATATACTATAAATGTGATTTAATAATACAAATAAAGAAGTTCCAATATGAGTAATGTATACAAGCAAGCCGCTCAAGAGCTATTAAGCCGTAGAGTCGCTGGAAAGAAAGCGCCATGTTTAAGCGCAGACCTTCGCCCGAGTAATGTTGAAGACGCGCTGTGCATTCAATCGGCAATGATGGAACTGCATGATGACAGTGTGGCGGGTTGGAAATGCTTGCAACCATTAGCGGGAGGTAAGTTGGTTGTGGGACCTATCTTCGCCAATGACATGCAGCAGGGCGAGCATTGTGAGCTTTATGCAGACAAAGGCGTAGTACGCATTGAGCCAGAAATTGCGTTTGTGTTATCGAAAGGGTTGCCTGCAAATAGTGAAGGCTACACTGAGGCACAAATCAATGATGCTATTGGCTCTTGTCATATGGCTTTGGAACTCATTCAAGCACGCTATGCAGCAGACAGCGGGGCAGAATTTCCAGATTTATTAGCTGATGGGCTAGCGAATCAAGGTTTGTTTATTGGTCCTGAAATTGAGCGTGATAAAGCGTTCTCGGCAGCCTCTATCGCGATTGAAGTTACTCAGGGGGATAACACGCAGTCTTTTGCTGGTGTTCACCCAAATGATAACTCAGTCAGTCCTATCTACTGGTTAGTGAATTACATGACTCGCAGAGGCGTTAATTTTCAAGCAGGTGAAGCGTTGATTACAGGTTCTTACTGCGGTGTTGTTGCTGTTGAGTTTAATCAACTTACCCAAGTTACCTACAGTGGGTTGGGTCAATATGAAGTGACTTTTACTGAAAAACAGTAGAGTCATAATAAGCTGGCAATTTTGCGTTTTAAGCCGCATTTCTGGTTGAGATTTACTTCTATACTAACGAACAATCAGACTATAAAAGGAAATGCCGATGCTAAATGAAAACCATGCTTTTATTTTAGATTTTCCAGAGCTTAAACTCGATATTGTCCAGCTAAATCATGATGATGCAGTATTCAAAGCCGCTCTCCAAAAATATCATGAGCTTGATTATGACATTCGCCAATTAGAAATTTCTGGTAGCCCGATTGATGACGATAATATGCACAATCTTAAAGTTGAACGCATGGAGCTTAAAGACAAACTGCATACACAACTGGTAAGGCATCACGCTGCGGTGAATTAATCACTGACAGATATTCCCGTACTTCTCGGATCATCATGATTTAGGTGGTTGGTATAAGTATCGTAAACGTTCGCTTTACGGTACTTATCTTCAAATTATTTCTTCTCTCTATTCTCTTTCTTTCTCAGCCTTCTCTTTTTCGCATAACCAGCTTTAGTTTGCTGTTAATCAAAATTGGCTCTTCTGCACTTTATTTTTTGCTAACAGTAAACTCGCGTAAAACTATTTATCGTGTAGACAAAATCCCCTAGTTGCGATGAATTAACGACCTAACTACTATGCCTGCCCTAAACCAAGAGCTTCAGGTGTACGACTTAATTCGTCCTCTCAAGTTCTGATATATATTTATCCTGAAAAAATTGTCATTAGATAACCCTTTTAAAGATCTGTTTTGCCACAGTTTATGAGCCTTTAAATGCTCTTTTATATCTATATAAAATTTTTGGAGTACCAGCTGTGAATGGTTTACAAAACCTTAGCCTGAAAAAAATGGGTTATGAACGTACTAAACGTGAGTATGACTTACGTGCAATGAACCGAGTAAGTGAGAGTGAATACGAATCTCGGATGGTGGTATGGGATAATCTAGCCCTTTCTGCGGGCACAGAAGGGGGAGCTGGCGGTTTTATTGATACTGTTTTTAGTAAGCTTCAACAAAATTTAAAAGATTCGAACAGAGAGTTATCAATCGATTATTCTGAGTTTGTCACCATGGCAAATGAAGAGGTTAACTATATTCGAGTGAACGTGGCTGATAAGAAAGTGCAAGCATTTTGGTATGCGACCATCTTGTTAATGCTTTGCGGCTCGATTGTATTGTGCATTTAAAACGGTTTGTTTTACCTAAATAGATTTGTACTTACCTAAAAATATTTGTACCTACCTAAAGCGATTTATACCGACCCCCAGAAATAAAACACCGCTTCGAAATTGGAGCGGTGTTTTATTCATTGCCTTGCTGGGCTCTGCTTGATTTAACTGATTTTATCTAACGTGACCTTAAAACGGTTAAGCAGGAGAACCAGCCTCGTCTTCTTTTACGATGTCGGTTTCTAGGCTTGCTTCGGCTAACCACTGCTTTATCGCAGAGCTATTCAGTACCTTTTTCTGATAGACAGTCGCTTTTTCAGATAGCTTAATACCGTAAGTTTCTACTCTTAATGCAACTGGCGCATACATAGCGTCTGCAATGGACCACTCGCCAAATAACCATCCGTCTGGATACTGCTCCACCTGTTGCGACCAAAGCTCATCAATACGAGCTAAATCTCTTAATGCTCCCTTACTTAGATCCAGCTTGCGCTTGGCGCGGCAATTCATTGGCAGTTCATTTCTTAAGTCAAAAAATCCAGAATGCATTTCAGCGGCAATGGCTCGTGCGTGAGCTTTGTCTTTTGCGATAGCTGGCCACGCTTGCCCATTTAGATAGGTTTCATTCACGTATTCCAAAATGGCGAGAGAGTCCCACACATGAATATCACCATCGACCAATGTGGGTACTTTTGCCGTAGGTGTCACTGTTTGCAATGTGTTGTAAAAATCATCACTAAACAGTTGAAGCTTAGTAATGTCGGCTTCAATCTCATATTGGGCGAAGATAAGCCAAGCGCGTAATGACCAAGTGGAGTAGTTTTGATTACCAATAAAAAGCTGCATGATTCTTCCTTGTGTGTCGCGAGTGTGAGTTTTGCCTTGTGTGTTTTCAGATTAAGGGATTGTGTTATCCGGGACTAACGGATAATTTTGATGTCATACATTTATAGAAACGATGGATAGCGAAAGATATGGATATTGATGCGTTGAGAAGCTTTCTAGCGTTTGTTGAAACCAGCAGCTTTACCCGAGCAGCCAAGCAGATTAACCGCACCCAATCGGCGTTCAGTGCGCAAATGCGCAAGTTGGAAGAAGAGCTTGGTGTCACCCTGTTTGAGAAAGAAGGGCGAAATTTGGTGCTAAGTGAAGCTGGGCTAGCATTACGTTCTCATGCTGAACAGCTGGTGGCTTTACATAATAAAGCTTTGAAACAAGTGAAGCGTTACGAAAATAAACAACCACTTCGGCTGGGTTGCCCTGAAGATTACAACGATGCCATTCTTCCAAAAGTCATCCGTATTTTACAGCAGTCAGAACCAACGTGTTCTATCCAAATATTCAGCCAACCCAGCATTACACTGCGTGAATGGTTAGATGAAGGAAAGCTAGACGCGGCAATTCTGACTCGTGCTCCTGGCACTGAAGAAGGGTACTGGCTAACCAATGACGTAGGTGTGTGGATAAGCCATCCCGATTATGAGATTGATGAATCACAACCTTTACCGCTTGCGTTGTTTCAGACAGATTGCAAATACCACGGCGCGGCAGTTGATGTGCTGACCAAACAAGGCATCCCTTACCAATTGCTCGCATGTTGTAATACTGCCTCAGCATTGCGGGGAATTGTTCAAGAAGGCCTAGCTATAGGTGTGCTGGGTAAATTGAGCACGACTTCGAACCTGAAAGTCTTAGATAATATGCCAGCATTACCCTCTGTGGATATTGTTTTGGTTTTGGGCGTGAAGCCTCATCCAATATTAGATAAAGATGTCCTTGATCAGCTAGTGGAACTGACATCGTGTAAAGCATAGAAACCTGCACTTTTTTCATACTCTTATATACTTTGTAAAAAGGGAGAGGAGTATGACTAAACCAATGATGTTTCAAGACCAAATTCCAAATAACCATTGCTACGGGTGCGGTGCAGAAAACCCTGATGGGCTGCAAATCAAAAGTTATTGGACAGAGGAAGATGCCTCTTCTTGTGTTTTTATGCCATCTTCCCATCACTCAGCAGGACCTCTCCACTTTCTTAACGGCGGTATAATTTCCACAATTATCGATTGTCACTGTGTCTGTACAGCCATTGCGAAAGGCTACCAATTGGCAGGGCGTTCAATTGGTGAAGGTGAAACCATTTGGTTTGCCACGGGGAAATTAGATGTCTCGTTTTTAAAGCCTGTCGCGATAGATTGTGAAGTCGAATTGCAGGCAACGATTCAAGAAGCCAAAGAGAATAAAATCACAATAGATTGCCAGTTATTATCAAAAGAGGTTGTATGCGCCACAGCAAATGTGGTGGCGGTCAGAGTGCCGAATGAATGGCTGGGGAATTAGTGATGAGCATAGAAAAATCGCGAGGTCGTAAGAACTCGCGATTCAGGGGGGATCGAGTAACGGTAAGTGAATGGATTAAGCCTTTTCGGCAGTTTATCTCTACTAGAGCCGAGAGCCTTGGTTACGCTACTTCTTTATTGTCTTTTAAGCTTGCTAAGTAAGTATTGGTTAGGTAAAAACCACTAAACTTCTCAACAAAATCAGCTGGAACTGTCTTAGCCGTTAGACCCGATTCAATTAATGCCGCTTGCCATTTTTGGACTTTAGGGAAACCATCTAGCATGTCGTAGCCTGAGTGATTTTTGATAACCGATGCTCGGTGAAGTAGTGGTAGCCATGCAATATCTACGTTAGACACATAGTCACCTTTGAAGAATGGCGTATCACCGAGTTTTCCTTCCGCTTTTGCGAAGGCTTTAGCAAGGTTAGTAAGACGAGTTTCAAAGGTCTCTTTGTCTTTACTGGCCATGGTGCCACATTGAGGCATGTAGTGCTTACTTGCTTGATAAGACCATGCTCGATCTAATGCTTTTTGCTCTGCGGATACTTCCTCGATTGGTGCGTATTTATCATCCAAGTATTCAACAATCGCATCAGACTCAAACAGCACCGTGTCATTTTCTGTGACTAAAACTGGCACTTGACCATTTGGTGAAATATCTAAGAACCATTGAGGCTTGTTATTCAGTTCGATGTATTCGATTTCAAACGGAACATTTTTCATAACAAGCGCACCCATAACACGTTGTACAAAGGGGCAATTCTTAAAGCTAATCAATTTAACCATGGTTTTTCTCCGAAATTATTCATTATTTTGTAGTTGCACCCTTAAGACGGTGACCAACAAGAAAAGACGAAATTAATAACAATAAATGTCAGATTAATTTTTATTATTGGTTTAGTTTGTTTGATTTCATAGGCTTATGGGCTGGTTGATTTTTGATAGTTATTGCTCCAGAGTGCGCGGAGTCTTAAGTCAATCAGATAACCGAACGAGGTAATCTGAAAGGTTGAAGAAAAGTCGACCATAATGGCTGTAAAAGAAGCGTATTAGCATTAGAATATGCGAATGCCATACTATTATTTGTAATGCTTGAGATTTTATAATGAATAATTCGTACCCCTCGCTGTTTACTGGCCGTTCGACATTAAATTTTACTCTATCAAGTGTTGCCACCGCTTTTTTACTCTTGCTGAGCTTCCAACTTTCCTTTTGGTTTACGCTTGAAGCCGATAGAGTGCATGTTATTTCGTTGACCGCTGGTTTAGTTTCCGCCCTTCTTCTTCGTTACCGAAAACAAGCTTTGCTTGGCATAATTTCAGGGCTCGCTTTACACTATTTGTTCATTTCACAGCGCGGGCTCGCGGTTGCCTTAACTTTCTCGTTTGCATTGCCATTAGTCATGATGCTGTTTTCAGAACTGTTTCTTTATGTCCAAAAACGGCTATCTGATAAAAACCTCACTCTTGTTGCAATTGCCTACACAGGTTTGATGATCGTGCTTTATCCGATTATCAATACTCTAGTAATGACGTTGATTGCATACATGTATGATTACCCGCTAATGACGGACTTAAATTATTACGGTTACGCTATTTTAAGCGGTTCGATGACGCAGTTAGTCTTAACTCCCTTGCTGTATTTTATGTTGGCGTTTGCTTCGGTTGAGGGAGGGAAAAATTTGCTTTCGCTCAACCGCGCTATGTATGAACAATCTAATCGTTCAAAGCTTCACTGGTACTGGTTGGGAGCGATAGGCTTAGTGCTATTAACTGCGTTTGGAGCTAAAAATCATGTTACCTCTAGTGCACTTTCCGTATTAATTATGCCGATTGTTGGATTAGGGTTAGGGCAATTTGGCTTTATTCTACCTGCAATTTTTACCGCGATAATTGTGCTGTTTAATGTTGCTAGAGCGGTCAGTGCCTACGAACAGCAGTTAATTGATAGTAGTGTTTTCTATGGTTTGATTGTGGTGCTGTTCTCACTGTGTGTGACTATTTTCTTGATGATCACGCAAGCCATCAAAAACTACCTCACGAATAAAGCGGCAATCGAGTCTGAGCGTAGGGACCCATATACGCGCTTGTATACGCTTGCACAACTTAAAGTAGATGCTAAAGCCTTCCCAGAGGTCCCTGTGCTTGCTGTGATCGATCTTTCTCAAGTATCAAGGCGCGTAAAAGCGTTAGGGTTGGCTGAAAAAAGTGAGTTACTCAAGCAACTCAGCGAGTTCCTACAAGAGAACAATCGCTTATGTCACCAAGGTTATGTTGCTCCATTTACTACATCATTACTCTACCTTTTACCCAAAAATTCAGGCTTAGATAATGAGCTTGAACAGCTGCATAATCAGCTAGGAGAGTTTTCTTTTGATTGGAATAACCGCTCGATAAAAATCCTTGAACCTCAAGTGCGTTATGTGTTCCTTGATACCGATTTAGAATTCGAACAAGTGGTGTCACAGCTTTGTTCACGAACCATTGATATCCACTCGCAAAGCCCTATTTCGCAAGTCATTCTATCCAGTGGGGCTGATCCTTCTATTCGTAAATTAAGTCAGATTCAAGCTGCGTTTGATGAAGATGAATTTGAGCTGTATTGCCAACCATATCGAAACTTACAGAACCCTGAAAGTTCAGAACTCTCATTTGAAGTCTTGTTACGTTTGCCAAAGCAAGGCGGTGATGTGTTAGCGCCTGCGGATTTTTTTCCTTTGATTAATGAGTTTGGTTTAGAAGTAGAGCTCGATAAGTGGGTAATCAGAAATACCTTTAAACAGCTTTCGAAGCATGTGAACCAATGGGAAAGCATTGATCGATGTGGCATCAACCTGACAGCGCAGGCATTAATGCAGCTCGATTTTGATCATTACATTTTAGATTGTGCAAAAGAATTTGATATTCCGTTAAATAAGATTTGTTTTGAAATAACCGAAAGCATGCCTTTGACCAACGAATGTTTGGTTATCGACAACCTTACTCGCCTGCAGTCTTTTGGCTGCACTATTGCGCTTGATGACTTTGGTACTGGCTATGCTTCGTTTGATTATTTACGCCGTATCCCCGTTGATATTCTAAAAATAGATGGCTCATTCGTTAAAAACATTAATACGGATGAAACCGACCGAGCCATCGTAAAAAACATCAGCCATATTGCCCAAAATATGGGGTTATTGACGGTCGCTGAGTTTGTTGAAACTGAGTCTCACGCTGAATTGCTGACAACGTTAGAAGTGGTGTACGCCCAAGGTTTTGGGATCGCGAAACCTAGACCGCTTATTGACGAACTGCAGAAACATTGTGGTCATTGACCAGATTAATATGCTTCTAAAGGCTAATGCAAAATGGCTGGAAGTTTGCACATTGACGGGAAGTTTGCTCATTGGCTTGAGGTTCGCAAACTGGCTTAAATTGGCATAAGCTTTAGGTACAGGCTTTCGCATGTGTTTTGCTTTTACAGTCGCTTCTAGTCCTGAGAATTCAGCCTATAAATCTCAGTCGATAAAGCTAAGTTGATAAAGCTCAGCGCAGAAATTAAATTTTTTGAACAAACTAGCCAAATATAGCTTCAGCATACTTAATGGCTAGTTTAGAAGGTGTTAGGTCTGGTGAGTCATTTTCCTTAAAATCCTTAACTGTCTCACTTTTGATAATTAAGTAAATTGCATTAGTAAAACCACCAGATCTAATCTATAGAAGTGTCATCAATAACTTATTTGCATGAGTTTGTGTGTAATTAAAAGTACGGGTGATGACTTGATTATGAAAGCCCTTTTCAACCCCCCCAAAGTTTATCTTACTAAGAAGTATGACTCTTTAATTGAGCAACCGTTGGCTCTCTATAAAGAGCCTTTTACCGCTGCCTCAAACCTCAACTACACATCACAAAGCCAAACTGTGGGAAGTGTCACTGCGAAAAGCACATCCATAAGAAAAGTTGCCGTAGCCAATAAGGATAAACAGAGCGGTATTGCCGTGATTGAATTTACCGCGGTCGTTGCTTTTTTCTTAACTCTTATCCTAACGATCATTGATATAGGTATGTACGGTTACGTCAAACTCACCATGCAAAATGCTGTGAGAGAAGGGGCGCGATATGCAGTGACAGGTCAGTCAGGGCTAGACCCAGATGCTTCTAGTAACCGAGAAGCGGCAATCATCCAAAAAATGACTAACTCATCAAACGGCTTGTTCTCACAAGTTATCGAAGTCGATGAAATACGCGTTGAAGATCTTGATGGTAATGCGGTAACAGGCTTTGGTGGCCCTGGTGATCTTATAGCAATCCACTTAGATTGTGAGTGGGCAACATCGAGCCCTTATATATTACCTTTTGTTGACGATGGTACTTACAAATTCACGGTCAGCGCCGCGATGAAAAACGAGCTGTTTTAGGTGTACTTATGTCTAATCACTTTTCCTCTTCTTTAGCTCATTCCCAAGCCAGTCACCTCAAATCTGTTTACTCAAAACAGCGTGGTTTTGCGGCGGTTGAAACCGTTATTGTTAGCCCTGTTTTGTTACTGATTCTTGTCGGGTTGATTGAATTAATTCAAATGATTCAGGCGAACTATTTAATCATAAGTGTGAGTAGAGAAGGGGCGAATATCATTTCTAGGAGTAGCACTGAAACTCCACAAGACATTATGGATATTGTTGCTAGTACAAGCTCCCCATTAGATTTGAGTACGGACGGAAATATCTATATCACTTTAGTTGTTGGTCAAGATGATGATGATCCTTATGTAAGTAGCCAGCACCGATGGGATGATTTTGGTTACTCCGTGGACAGTGGTACATGGGGTGATTGTGCCAATTGGGATAACGACGATCAATGTGAGTTGGATGAAGATAATCTGCCTACTTTATCTAACTTTGCGATTGATTTAGGAGAAGGGGAATCTGTCTACGTTGTTGAAGTTTTGTATGAATACAACCCGGCTTTCAGCTTCTTTTTAGAAAGTGGTGTTTCAATAACTGATACCACTTATTTATAGAATTTACAGGTCGCAAAGCGACAGGTCATAAGAGCTTCTTGCTTATAGAAGACACTGGTTCATAAAGCTATGGGCTTATAGAAGGTACAGGTTATGAAGAAGTTACCTCCAATAAAATGGAAACGTTCAAAAGGGTTAGTCGCAGTACTGACCATTCTTACGTTACCACTTTTACTTGCCGTTATTGGTTTAGCTGTGGATACCGGTCGTACTTTCTTAGTAAAAGCGAAGCTGTTCTCTGCGGTCGATGCGGCAAGTATTGCGGCTGCTAGGGCGGTTGCAAATGGTGAAGATGCAGGGCGAGAAGCCGCCAACCGATATTTTTCCGCAAATATGCCCGCTGATTTTCATAACAGTACCGCTACCTTAAATAATGTGAACTATGGGTATGATGAGTTTGGCAATATTTCAATCGATATTGACGCCACAGTAGAAGTGCAGAACCTGTTTTTAGGAATACTAGGTTTTGATAGCTTTGAATCGCATGTTGAAGCTCAGTCTGTTCGGCGACCTGTAGATCTGGTCTTAGTCATTGATAACACAACTTCTCTACGTTACGGCAGCATTGGCGATGTCACCCAAGATGTGGTGGATCGATCGAAATCATTTGTAGAAAATTTTCATGAAAGCTTCGACCGTATTTCATTAGTTAAATTTGCCTTCGGGGCGCAAGTTCCTGTTGAGTTTACTGACGCAAGAGGGCACAGCCGCTCGGATATCACCACCGCAATAGATGCGTTCAGCTTTGGGAGCTTTTGGAACGCTCAATATACTAATGCATCTGAGGGGATGTACCGTGCGCTTGATGAGATGAGAAATGTTTCTAATCCTGCGAACTTAAAGGTCATCGTATTTTTTACGGATGGCGCACCAAATACATTCGCCTCTCACTTTGAGTTTTCTGATGGTAATACCTACGCGGGTGCAATTCGTACTAACGATGAAAGCAGCGGCACCCCTTATGGACTGTGGCGGCATGACTCGATGGCAACAAGACTATCTGGGGATGGGTATTCTGGTAGTTCTATTTACACGGACTTGGAAGAATTGCCTGACCATTATAATCCGCATGATGAAGATGAAGCTGAGTTTAAAGTATTGAATCCAAGTCACACGGTGAGACCCGTAACACAGTACACAACCCACAGTACCAGCCAGCTTTTTACCAGAGTGAATCGAGTCGCGCGTAACTTAGTGGAAGACATGGCTGAAGCCGCAAGGCTAGAAGGTACTTATGTGTTTACGCTTGGGCTCGGATCATCGTTAACTTCGACCTCAGGACCTGATGGTGAGTATGGGGAAGATCTTCTTCTGAGAATGGCAAATGATCCTGCAATGTTGGATGATGCTGATCTCGCCAGTGATTATAAATCGGATCAGTTAGAAGGGGTATATTGCCATGCTGTTGATGAAGAAGCGCTAGGTCCATGCTTTGATCAAATGCTGGATGTGATTATCCGTTTAACTATGTAGCGAGGGTTACGTCATGAGGCGAGTGAAAGCTGCCGTGAGGAATAAACCAGCTTTCGCTAACTTACGAATTTGCACAAAATAAAATCGGAACATAATTACCAAGTTATGTTCTGTTTTTTGTTCCTCTATTTCCCATTAACCTATCTGTATTGAATTGTTCGGTACTGAAAACCATCAGTACTGAAACGAACAGTCTCGAAATTAATGGGAATACTTGAGAATGAAAATTGAACATATCGCGATTTGGACCAACCAACTTGAAACATTAAAAGATTTCTACATCAAATACTTTAATGCCACAGCCAACGATAAATACTTTAATCCTAAGAAGAAGTTCTCCTCTTACTTCTTGTCTTTCGAGAGCGGTAGCCGTTTAGAGATCATGGAAATGCCTTCTATTCCTCAGTCTCAAGACGACCGATATGAACAGTTTACCGGTTTTATCCATATGGCGATTTCTTTAGGCTCAGAAGAAGCGGTAGATGAGCTCACAGTACGCTTAGTGGAAGATGGATATGAGAAGATTGACGGCCCGAGACGCACTGGTGACGGCTACTATGAAAGTTGCGTGTTTGATCCAGATGGCAATCGACTGGAATTGACGGCTTAATCAAACTTTCATTGTGAGTCTTTTACTTCCTAATTAATCCTTCTATTCGTGCGCTCAAGATAATAAAGCTCAGACAATCTTGAGCGCGTAATTCGTACTATTTTGAAAGGCGATTTTTTAATGTTTTGCGGAACACGAACGGAATCAGTGCGCTGATTATAATGATGACAGCGCCTCCAAGTGCCGGTGTATTTGGTAATTCTGAAAACAGAAAGTAGCCGAGTAACATGGAATAAATCATCTGAGAGTATTCCACGTTAGAAACGACATTCGCTTCCCCCCATTTATAAGCAGTTACGCCAAACCACTGACCAATTGATGAAATCACGCCAACCAACACAAGTAATGTCAGTTCAGTGATGGTTGGCCATTGCCACGCCAAAATACTTGGAATTAGGGTGACTAATCCTACAAAAATAGCTTGGTATGCGAGTACAACGACTTTGCTCTCAACAACCGACATTTTCCTCACGCAGATCACTGCTACAGCCGCGCCTAATGCCGCTACTAAGCCCGTCCCTATATAAAACAACGAGTCACTGTCCATCGTAGGCTGTACTACTAGAAGCACTCCTATGAACCCTATAATGATCGTGATGATTCGCATCACTCCAACGGCTTCTGCGAGAAATAAGCGTGAAATAATGGCAACGAAAAGCACTTTCATAAAGCCTAATGCCGTGGCATCTGCAAACGGGATATTACTGACGGTCAGGAAGCTGAAATACAATGCGATGAATGCGCCTGTTACTCGCATTGCATGCATCATGGGCATTTTCGGATGAGTCATCGCTTGCCAACTACTGACGATGGATGGCATCAAAAGCGCCACAAAGACCAGTTGTCTGAAGAGTAGTATTTGGAAAATATCGATAGTTTGGCTCAAATCTCTAACAATCACGCCCACTAAAATAAACAGCGCATTAGAAATTAAAGCTAGCGTAATGCCTTTGGTTGGATCAGATAAGGAATGAAAATAAGATGTGAAAGGGGTTGGAACCAAGAATGTTTTTAAGTTAGACATATCGACCTCATGTAGTTAGAGGAAGAGCCTAAAGCCTACACTAGTAGACGGGTCAATGCATAAAAAAGCCAGCAGAGTGAAATGCTCTTCTGGCTAAGTGGTGTAACTCTTTATGTAATTTATCATCTAAGACTCTATTGGTATCACTAGAATGTCGATAGGAGATTTATTGATAAGGTGTTTAGAGTAAGAAATAATTCGGCTCCAAAAATCGTGGTGATGACCACAAATTAATAAATCAAAGTTATTATCCATTATCGTCTCTGCAAGTTTATCGGCTAAATCCCCCGTTCCCACTAATATGTTACTCACTGGGTAGTCTATAGCGGCTTCAAAATCTCTCAGTTGCTTAATTGAATGGGTGTTTAATGGCGCTAACCCTTCTGTCGTCTGTAAGTTAATCAGGTCTGGGTATATTTCTCCGTGTGATCCATCAATATGAATAAAAGAAACTCTAGCATCGAGTAGTTCTACTAAAAATTTCGCTCTTTCTATCAGCACATGACTTTCTTCTGAAAGCTCAAGCGCGACAAGTATGTGTCTATATTCCATAGCGTGCCCTCTTGTTACTTATGCTCATATAAGCATAGTGTTTATGGGGCTATTTTATTGGTAAGGAGGTCTCAAATTAGAGTGAATCTTACTTTTTTCAGAGAGATTATTTTTGTTGTGTGTCTATGAAGAAGGGCATGAACAAATCATGCCCTGCGACTTAATGAATACCGATAAAAAGCTCGGTTGTCGTTTTTGTTCAATCTACAAAAAGGGAAAAACTTTACTATTCTCTGCATCGAAACCTTAGGGTGAAAGTTGAATAAAAGTGTACGTAGAAAACGTACATAAATAAGAATGTACGTGAGGAATATTACGATGCTGGATATTAAAAAAATTGAATCAATCAGTGAACTCGGTGAACTAAAAGCTGCGTATTTTGCTGAGGCAACCGCTCCTTTAGATGGCATGTGGCACTTCGGGTTTGTTCCAATGTCGGATCACTTTGGCTTTTATGAAGACAACTTGCTGGTGGGTTATTGCGTGGTGAATAGTGAAAACTATCTGCTTCAATTTTACCTTTCTCCTATTGCGACAGCTCAAGCTTCGGAGCTGTTTACTTTGATCGCTCAAGGTAATAGTTCTGAGATTGGCACGTTAAGCGGTGCATTTGTCAGTACAGCAGAAACGCAATACATGGCGTTAACTCTTGATAATTCGTTGTCATTTAACGTGAATGCCAAGATGTATAGATTCGATCAAGCATTAAAAACTCAAGAACATAAAACAAATGAAGCTTTGCCAATGCAGCTTGCTGCGCCTGAACAGTTAAATGATTATGTCGATTTTGCGGTAAATGCCATTGGTGCACCTAAAGAATGGCTGTCTGGCTACTTTGCAAACCTAATTCAACGTGATGAGCTTTGGGGCTACTGGGTGGAAGGTCAATTGATTGCGACTGGAGAATGCCGATTCTTTGATGATATTCAAAAAGAATTTGCTGATTTAGGTATGATTGTTGCTGAATCTGAACGTGGCAAAGGCATTGCAACAGGTGTCCTTGAGCACTTGGTTCAACACGCGTTAAGTAAGCAATTAACCCCGATTTGTTCGACAGAAATGAGTAATATTGGGGCGCAAAGAGCCATTAGTCGAGTGGGTATGCGATCTCAAAACCGCATTGTTCAATTTGAGTTTGATCAGTCATAACTCGTTTAATGCTCTCCCGTTAAATTTTTTATTGCTAAACAATTTTTTCGTTAAACACGGATCCAAACAACGGAAGGCATAATTTCTCATGATCAGTTGGATACAACCTCCACGCTCCTCTCAAATTGCGAAATACGTAGAATGCTACTGGCTGATAGAAAAGCAGCCAGACAGCGATAGCCATGCCTTTCCTAAGTTGAATCCGGAATCCAACGCTCATTTTATTATTTCGCCTTCAAACCAGCCTTACCACTATCAAGCAAAGTCGGCTTTACTTGATGGCTTAGGTATCCATTGGCTATTTCCCTACCGTGAAACGTTGCAGCTTGATCATTCTAAGCCGTTTGTTCACCTTGGTATTAAATTCAAAATTGGGGCGTTATATTCTTTGGAAGTGCCAGGTTGTGCTCATCCACAGCTAGATAATGTATATGCTCAAAGCCTACAAGCATTGCTGAACCATTGCCAAATGACAGAAGATGCGATGATTCATTTGGCTTTAAACCATCCTGAAGAATGCAGCAAAATGTTAGATCAAGCCTTGCTGCCTTGGGTTAACAAAGCCTCAGAAGACAAGCACAGTGAACTGACTCGTAAGGTATTGCCTTTATTAGCTGATAGACCAATATCGGAGTTGGGAGAAGCTTTGTTTTGTTCTCAAAGAACGCTAGAAAGAAGTTTTAGCCGAGTCACTGGATTAACTCTTAAACAGTGCCATACCATGCAAAAACTTGAAGCGATGTTGGAATACCTTTATCAACGAGATTTGAAAGATATTGATTGGGTGGAAGTGGCGTATTTGTTTGGTTTTAGCGACCAGCCTCATTTGATTCGTCATTTAAAAAAGCAAATTGGGCTAACACCTCAAAACTATGCAAAGCAAAGAGACTTTACGATTGATGTTTATGGTGGTGTCGAAACCCAGTCATTGGCTCGCCATCATTCTAGCGACTAGTGACATAGCATTTAAGCTGTATGCATTCGTCTTAAAACCCACCCGCCCATGAATCAAACTCATTAATATTATCTATTTCCTGCTGGGTTTTCGGTGCAGGATAGAAAGGCAAAGCCAAAAGTACTTGAGAAGGCAGTAATACCCATTCAGGGGTTATTTTGAAGTGCTTCAATTCAGTGTCGATACGAACATACATATAGTAGCCATCGGCGTGAGTATTTGCGTAACTTGCGATGGTGGCGACTTCTCCATTCGGCAGTTTTACGTCTCTACCCAAAGGATAAAGCTGATGTAAAGCGAAGCTAACTTTTGGATCTTCCAGCTTACCTTGTTTGAAGCGCTCTAGACCAATCGCTGTTGAAGTGGCGCGAGGCTTCCATCCAGTAAGAAATAGCCCAGCCATAGAATCAGTAAAAGGTTTGCCTTTACGAACCCCTTCATTACTAATGAATTGGACGGTGATAACGTCGCCTAATTCATCCAGTATCTGTAAAAACTGCTCGCCGGTTTTATCTACTAAAAGTCTCATGTGCTTTCAAATGTATATTTAGAATGAAGTGCCATAAATGATACTACTTTAGAGTAGGGTGAGGTAGAGGGAAATCAAGTTTTAATCATTCTTGCTCAACTAATAACGCTTACGAATAAAGTGACTCTGCACAATCGCGTCTAGATAAGTTGTAGAGCTTTGTAGCTGAAAGTCCCCAGTATTAAAGATGGAAGCATTGGGGCCTTCAGATGTCTTTAGTGAGCGTTTTGATCATGTATGAAGCCTGCTATCTTTAAATGATGAAACAAAAAACGAGCGTTAGATCTGCTGGTGGGCTATCTTCATGGCTATGCATTAGCTTTGAATTGTAACCAAAGTTCAGAGCCTTTAACGCCTGATATGCTTGATGGGTCACTCCATCTATATTGCTTAGCTTTAGTGCATGCATAGCGAATAACATAAAGAGTGGTGTAGATGATAAGAACTATGGTGAAATTTTTTGAAGCGTGTCGATCAACATTAGTATTGTTTTCGGCTTTAGCGCTGGGCGGATGTGTAAGCTACAACATTACGGAAAGTGATATGACCCAATACCTGCAAGATAATGTCAGTCTTGAACAGTCGGTTGGTGTTCAAAATGTTATGTATGCTCGAGTATCGGTAGAAGACATCAACGTTAAAATTGGGCGTGAAGAGGCAGAGCGAATTTCTGTTTTTTCCAGTACAAATGCATTGGTTCAAGTGCTGAGTGCACCTAATATGGGGCTAGATTTAGACATCGAATTTAGTGCTATTCCTGAATACAATCAAGAAACAGGGGAAGTGTTTCTTAAATCATTAAGACTTGAAAAACTGGAAGAGCATAGCCAGAGCTTGACGCCTGAAGTGAAAACTTTATTAAAGCCAGCCGTTGCGATGATAGGACAAGCTTTATCTCAGCACCCTGTTTATAAATTGGATGGCGCTAAGGTTCAAGAAGCGTTAATTAAAACAGCAGAACCTAATTTAGTCATTAGAAATAATCAGCTTGTTATTGAACTGTTTGACTAAAAAACTTAAGGACATCACCATTCGTATTCAAAGTTAAATACTCGGTAATCCCCTTGCCATATGACCTTTATTTCATGCTGTGCCCTAGATCTCATTTGTTCAATATGGCAATTGCTATGGTAAATCACTGAAGGCTTGCATAAGCAATCAATAGGTTTTATTTATCGATCAAAGGGGTCTCTATGCTAGGTGAAAATCACTCTCTTCTAAGCGAATTTCCAGAAATGAAAGATGCAATTACGAGTTTGGTAAAAACAGACGAAGTGTTTGCAAGTGACATGGCGAAATATGACGAGCTTGATAAAGAAATACGTAAACTTGAGCTAGATGGCTCTCCAATTGATGATGGTGAAATGCATCAATTGAAGCATGATAGAGCGGTGCTTAAAGATTCACTACATCAACGTTTAGTGGGCTAAATTGCCCTAAACTTCTATTAAACCGTTATAACAGATTACTGGTTTCGGTTAAGTAAACACCAAATTGAAAAGCCTCATTATGAGGCTTTTTCTTTTTTTAAAGTAATCCACTCAGCCATACCTATATTTATACTGACTTATGCCAAGTAAGCAGGGTGTAGACTTGGCAGATAATAAATGGGTGTGGATCTTTATAATAAGAGTCGATAAAATTGAACAGATGTTCATATTTACTAAGTGGTAGAACAATGGCGAATATAGCAAAGTTTGATCGAGAAGAGGTTATCCAAAAAGCGACCAACTTGTATTGGGAGAAAGGCTTTCATGGCACCTCGATGCGCAACCTTCAAGATGTAATTGATATGAGGCCTGGCAGTATTTATGCAAGTTTTGGTAGTAAGGAAGGTTTGTTCAAAGAAGCGTTAGCGAAATACGCGGATATGGGCTTAGCGCATTTAGCTCAATGCCAACAAGAAGCAGGCTCGCCACTGCAAGCATTAAAGTTATTTGTTCGTCATACCATAATCGATAAATCAGCAACGGCACCAAGCGGTATGTGCATGTTGGCGAAAACCATATCTGAATTAACTGAAGATAATTCCGAAGTATTAGCAGAAGCCCAGCGTTTGCTTGGTGTGATGGAAAATGCCTTTTTACAAGTTATTGAACTTGCACAAGAGCAAGGTGAAGTTTCTCAAGATAAAGACCCACAGCAGCTAGCAAGGCATGTTCAGGTTCAGATTATGGGTTTAAGAACTTACGCACGAGCCAATAAAGGCCAAGCACTGCTCAATGACATGATTGACGATATTTTTAAATATCACCCATTTTGAGGCCAATCAAACTCTCATATTTTTATCTAGGTTATTCATACTGAGCTGTTTAGCTGTCGCCACTATTTAGAATCACATATAGAAAAGACCACGTATAAATACGTGGTCTTTTTGTATCGAAATTCAGCCATTAGTGGATGAATTTGTTTAACGTTAATTCAGACGTTGTTGATTGTTACCCTACTTGTGAAAACTCCACGACCTTTTTTGGGTCTTTTGTTTGTACGCTTACATCCTTTGCACTTTTGTCTTTCACGTATTGAGAAATTGCCTCTTGCTCAGATGCATTAAGGTACAGCCCTAATTTCGTACGGCGCCATAGAATATCTTCATCTGTTACAGCCATCTCTTGGTTGATCAGGTAATCAACTTCGATTTGGTACACGCCATTTGCTTCATCTGAAAAAGCAATGCCTAAGTCTTCTGGGGTGCTCACGCCCTCCAGTAAATTCCACGTTAACGTGCCAAATTGGGTAACGTAACGCAGCAGTAAAGCTTCAGACATCCACTCATATTTTGAATGAATCATGTCAGCGAGTTGCTCACGGCTACAGCTAAAGTTACCGCCCGGTAGCGTGTCATTTGCTGTCCATGGAGCCCCCATATTTGAAAGGTATGGGCTCAGCTTTTTAAGCGCTGCTTCACCTAATTTACGGTAAGTAGTTAGTTTCCCACCGAAGACAGAAAGCAGCGGTGCTTGGTCAAGTTCTGCATCTAATTCTAGTGTGTAGTCGCGAGTAATCGCTTGTGGAGAGTCAGATTCATCATCACACAGTGGTCTTACACCGCTGTAGGTCCACACTACATCTTCACGAATTAACTGTTCGACAAAATGTTGATTAACGATATCGACTAAGTAATCCACTTCATCATCAGAAATAGCCACTTCACGAGGGTCGCCTTTGTACTCTAGATCGGTGGTTCCGATAATAGAAAACTTATCTAGATACGGGATCATAAAAACAATGCGGTTGTCTTTATTTTGCAAGATATAGGCTTGTGGTTCATTGTGAATTCGTGGAACGACAATGTGTGAGCCTTTGATTAAGCGAATATTACGTGGTGATTCTTGCTCTAAACCATCGTCAAAGAACTGCTTCACCCAAGGTCCTGCTGCATTTACTAACGCTTTTGCTTTACGTTCAAAGCGCTCATCCGTCACGACATCATGAATCGTTACATGCCAAATATCACCTTCACGGTGGGCTTTCTCTACGCGACAGTAGTTACGAACTTCTGCGTTGTTTTCTTTTGCTGCTAACACATTGAGAAGCACCATACGCGCATCGTCGACCCAACAATCTGAATACTCGAAGCCAGTTTTCATTTCCGGTTTGAGTAGCCCTGATTTTGCTAAGTTAACCGTTTTACTGCCAGGAAGAGTCGTACGTTTACCTAAATTATCGTAAAGGAATAAGCCACAGCGGATCATCCACGCTGGGCGTAAAAATGGGCGATGAGGTAAACGAAAACGCATAGGTTGAGCAACATGCGGTGCTTTTCTTAATAGCACTTCACGTTCAGCGAGTGCTTCGGAAACTAAACGGAACTCATAATGTTCTAGGTAGCGTAAGCCGCCATGGATAAGTTTAGAGCTGGCAGAGGAAGTCGCTGATGCGAAGTCATTGGCTTCATACAAACCAACATTAAGACCTCGACCTGCAGCGTCAGCTGCGATACCTGCGCCATTAATGCCGCCACCGATCACGATTAAATCTAAAGTGGAGGATTGGCTATTTTTTGAATTATTTTGTTGAGCACTCATAATTTATGATTCCTTCGTGAGCGAACGAGCATTTTAGAACATAAACAAATCCTATATGAACTTTCGTTTTCGGTCACTTTTTATTTTCGTTTATGAGCGTTTTCTGTGATTTGAGCATAAAAAAACCTCTACTTATAAATAAGAAGAGGCTTAGTGAGGTTTTATTGAGTATAGAAGTAAATACTCCTACCATCGAATGCAGTTATAGCTTTTCAGTAAATTAACTATTCTGTTATTCGATGGTTAGATTATTCAGAGGGAACGATACCTGTTTCGATGACTTCTAAAGGAATCGATGCCTCATTGAGAATACTGAGAATTTCTTGTGGTGGTTGTTGGTTAGTAAACACCATATGAGCTTGAGTGATTTGACCCAGCTTAACCATCGCGTTACGCCCAAATTTTGTATGGTCAACCGCAAGGAAAATGCTGCGGCTATTGTCGATGATGGCTTGTTTCACTCTTACTTCATGGTAATCAAAATCAAGCAGTGAGCCATCAAAGTCGATACCACTGACACCTAAAATTCCGAAATCAAGACTGAATTGTTTAACAAAATCTAAAGTTGCTTCCCCTACAATTCCACCATCGTGACTGCGGACTTCACCCCCGGCAAGAATGACTTTGATTTCAGGATTGGGAAACAAAATACTAGCCACATTGATGTTGTTAGTGACAACGCGCAATTGTTTATGATTTTTGTTCAGTGCGCGTGCAACAGCTTCCGGCGTAGTGCCTATGTCTACAAATAATGTTGCGCCATCAGGAATGTGCTTGACCAAGTCTTCGGCTATTAGATCTTTCTCATTAAAATTCAGAGCTTTACGAGTGTTGTATGAGGTGTTCTCTGAACTAAGAGGAATGGTCGCCCCACCATGATAACGGCGGATTTTATTGCTATCTGCCAGTTCATTGAGGTCTCTACGAATAGTTTGCGGGCTCACCTCAAATTTTTCTACCAACTCGTCGGTACTGACATATCCTTGCGTTTTCACCAGATCAACAATTTGCTGGTGTCTTGGTATTTGTTTCAATTACCACTCCTTCGCACACAGAAAAAGCTCTAGTGCATCAAATTCGAAAATATATACTCGCGCTATTGTGCTCGAATTGGAGAGTGTAGAGAAGTGACGAAAGTCAGTAATTATGGTTTAAAGTCCCAAAAGGGGGCGGAAATACCAAAACTTGGGAGCTAATAAGTAAAAAGAGCACCTAAATAGATGCTCTTTGATGTCATTTTATGAAATCGAGTTATTCTTCGTCATCATCGTGAAGCTGAGACCACGTTTGTGCACACTTGATTGCTCGCTTCCAGCCTTTGTAGCGACGCGCGCGTTTTTCTTCGTCGTGATGCGGTTCGAAAGTACGATCCAATACGGCTTTGTTTTGTAGCTCATCAATGCTATCCCAGAAGCCAACAGCAAGACCTGCAAGGTAAGCAGCACCTAAAGCTGTCACTTCCGTTACTTCAGGTCGGTGAACTTCTGTGTCCAATACATCAGATTGGAATTGCATTAAGAAGTTGTTCGCAACCGCGCCGCCATCAACACGAAGGTTCGCCAGTTTAATTCCAGAGTCCGCTTGCATTGCATCTAGTACATCACGAGTTTGGTAGGCAATACCTTCTAAGGTTGCTCGGATGATGTGGTTAGAGTTCACACCACGAGTTAAGCCAACAATGGTACCGCGAGCGTAAGCATCCCAATATGGTGCGCCTAAACCGGTGAATGCAGGAACTACGTACACGCCGTTTGAAGAATCCACTTTTGTTGCAAAGTATTCAGAATCTTTTGCATCGGCAAGTAACTTCATTTCATCGCGTAACCACTGGATTGATGCGCCACCCATGAAGACTGCACCTTCCAGTGCGTAAGCAGGTTCACCTTGAGGACCACAGGCTAGGGTTGTCAGTAGACCATTCTTAGACGTCACTTTTTCTTTGCCAGTGTTCATCAATAAGAAGCAGCCCGTGCCATAAGTGTTCTTCGCTTGGCCCGCTTCTACACACATTTGGCCGAATAATGCAGCTTGTTGGTCACCAGCAATACCAGCGATTGGAATACGCGTTCCGCCTTTACCACCTAAGTTCGTTTGGCCATACACTTCTGAAGAGCGTTTTACTTCAGGCATCATTGACGCTGGAATGCCCATTTCATCAAGTAGCTTTTGATCCCAGCATAAATCATTGATATTAAATAACATGGTACGTGAAGCATTGGTGTAATCCGTTACATGTACGCGACCTTGTGTCATCTTCCAAACTAGCCAAGTATCCACAGTACCGAAGAGTAATTTACCTTCTTCTGCTTCTTCGCGAGCACCTTCCACGTTGTCTAGAATCCATTTTACTTTGGTTCCTGAGAAATACGGGTCAAGGACTAAACCAGTATTATCACGAACGTAGTCTTCTAAACCGCGTGCTTTAAGGTCTTCACAAATGTCAGCAGTACGACGACATTGCCACACAATCGCGTTATAAACAGGCTTACCCGTTTCTTTATTCCATACAATCGTCGTTTCACGTTGGTTGGTAATACCAATGCCGGCTAGCTCGTCACTGCGAATGCCTGTTTTTGCTAATGCTTCAACTAACGTAGAGCTTTGCGTAGCCCAGATTTCCATTGGGTCATGCTCAACCCAGCCCGCTTTCGGGTAAATCTGTGTGAACTCTCTTTGAGATGAGCTGACGACGTTTGCATCATGGTCGAGGATTACAGCGCGAGAGCTGGTTGTGCCTTGGTCTAATGCAACAATGTATTTTTGCTCGGTCATGGTAAGAATCCTTTTGTTTCGTTATTTATATTTTAGTCAATGTAGAGTGCTTATGGCTTATGGCTTATGGCTTATGGCTTATGGCTTATGGCTTCTAGGCGATAGCTAACAGCTCATAGCAAAAGTTTAAGCTCGAGCTTGTTCAGCTTCTTTTTCTTCTTCTGTGTCACATTGGTTTGGGATTGTGCAGCCTTGTCCTTCTACAGGTAGGTAAGCTGCAATCGCTTTCGGATACAACCAACCACCGAAACACGCACCAGCAATTGGAGCAAGAATAGGTACGATGAAGTATGGAATATCGCGAGCACCGGTGAGTGCGAATTCCCAGCCAGCAAAGTAAGCGAAGAGTTTTGGTCCAAAATCACGTGCTGGGTTCATAGCGAAACCAGTCAGTGGACCGAGTGAGCCACCGATCACTGCAATCAAAATACCAATCAGTAATGGGTTCATTGCGCCGCGTGATGCGCCGTTGTTCTCATCACCTAAAGCCAAAATAGCGAACATCAGTACTGCTGTAATCACGAATTCCACAGCAAAAGCGCCGAAGAAAGAAAGTGAAGCATGTGGGTATGTCGAGAAAATACCAGCAGTTGATAGTGCATCTTGACTGCTACGAACGAAGTTGTTTGCGATTTCGTAGTCAGTAAATAAGTTGCTGTAGAGGCTGTAAACTAAAGCCGCAGAGCAAAATGCGCCAAGTAATTGAGAGATAATGTAAGGTACAACTTTCGCCTTATCAAAGCCGTGGAACATGGCCAAGGCAATGGTTACCGCAGGGTTAATATGTGCACCGGAAACGCCGGCAGTACAGTAGATAGCAATAGAGACACCAAAGCCCCATACAATGCTGATTTCCCACTGCCCAAATGTTGCGCCTGTTAAAACCAGTGCAGCTACACAGCCTACGCCAAAGAATATTAGTAGCCCAGTACCAATAAATTCCGCGAGGCACTCTCCGAATAAGGAAGGGTGTTTGTTTGTTGTCATGTTCGAGTCCTTGTTAGTTGTGCTTATTTAGCAGGGTGTATTTTGCATAAATTTGCCAATTCGAAAACAAACGAACATTAAAAGTGAGTGTTTGAGCATGAATTTGTTAATGAAAGGAGCGTTAATTGTTAAATGGAGCAACTTTGCTCATTAGTCGGGGCTCATTTGAAAGTGTTTTATTCCAAATAAATCTGTTATGGGGGCTAAAACTACGCTTATGAGCGGTAATATACAACTGGTTGGAGGAGTTTTGTGATACTGCTGCATGAGTGGTGAATAATTACACTTGGGGAGCGTTTTAAAGGGAGAAATGGCTGGTAATGAACACTTACCAACCATTATATTCATTTGAAATGTTACGAGCTTGTCACGTGGAGCTTAAATGATTAAACCAGAGCTGCTACTTTCCCTTTTGCGACCAATTGGTTTCTGACCGAATCGTATGCCCAATTGAATCCAATAGCGTACAGTACAAAGAAAATCACTAATCCAATATCCATAATAAATACGGTTAAGAAATCAAGTTGCAGTACCCACATCAGCACTGGCAAGGTCACCACAAGTAAGCCTAATTCGAATCCAAGCCCGTGTAGTACCCTAACTGATTTTGTTCTTTTGGTGCGGTCTGCGCCGAACAGTTTGTCGTAACCCAAGTTATAAAGGTAATTCCATCCCATTGCGATTAACGACATCGCAAGTGCCAAGCCCGCCATTTCTCCAGCACCATTACCTGTAATATAGGTTGCTAGCCCTGCCATTATGACTAAAGCAATAAGTTCAAATAGCACCATGTGTAAAATTCGTTCTTTATGTGACATGCGTTTCTCTATTTTTTCGTTTATCTGGATTTTCTGGATATAATAATATCTTTATTTGTGATTATAAGAAGATTATAACCATCACTATTGCTGATGGTTTGGCGAGTTAAAAAGAAGGTAAGTGAGATGTATAACATTGAACAACTCAGGATGTTTGTTGCGGCTGTGGAGCTTGGATCTTTTTCTGCCAGCGCACGTAAGCTAGGAAAAGTGCAGTCAGCCGTTAGCCAAGGGATCAGTAATCTTGAGATTGATTTCGATGTTCAATTATTTGACCGTTCAACACGAAAGCCGACCTTAACTCAAGAAGGCGAACAGCTTTTCAAACAAGTTAAAGCCATTGTCTTGCAGGTAGAAGATCTCAATGTGACGGTCAATGCGATAGGTAATAATGAAGAAGGGTTAGTGAGAGTCGCTTTTGATGACGCATTATTCTTACCTTCTTTAGCGAAGATCCTTGATGTATTTAGTCAGACATTTCCCGCCACAGAAGTTGATCTGATCTCTACATCAAGTACTGATGTGATTGGGTTAATTGAAGAGTCTCGTGCGGACATTGGGCTTATGTTTACTGATTTGAATTTCAATATGGATACCAATCCATGCTTTATCGGTAACTTACCTTTTTATGCAGTTTGTCATCCATCTCATCCTTTAGCCCAACTAGAAGAAGCTAAAGTGAGTGATTTCATTTTGCATCGTCAGCTTGTGCTACGAGGTCATAATAGCGGGCTTATTGATCAATTCCCGACTATTGCTGGCAAGTTCTGGTGGTCTACGAGTTTTAGAGCAATCAAAGACGTTGTTTTGAATAGTAAAGCGGGTTGGGCGTATTTGCCGCACCATATGGTAGAAGCAGAAGTTAAGAACAAAACGTTAGTCGAGATTAATAGCTCGTTTGATCATAAAGCTTGGAGCCCGCCTGTTGATCTCGTCACTTCCAAATTACAGGTGAAAGGGCCTGCGCAGCTTTGGTTGGAAGACAAATTGAAGACTTTACTGGATTAATAAAAAACCTTGCCAGATTAATAGAAGACTTTTTTGAATTAATAGAAGCCAGAACACAGCTTAAGATTACATCTATCAGAGAACTAGGGTATAAGGATGCTATGAAAATACCTAAGAGAATACAGCCTCTAGTTGACGATGGTTTAGTCGATGAGGTGAAAAGCCAGTTAATGAGTGGCAAAGAGGCTTCAGTGTACGTTGTGCGCTGTGGTGATACGATTCGTTGTGCCAAAGTGTACAAGGAGGCAAGCCAGCGCAGCTTTAAGCAAGCTGTGGCTTACCGTGAGGGTCGTAAAGTTCGTAATAGCCGCCGAGCAAGGGCAATGGAAAAAGGCTCTGGCTTTGGTCGAGAACAGCAGGAAAAAGTGTGGCAAAGCGCAGAAGTGGATGCGTTATATAAACTGGCAGCGGCTGGCGTAAGAGTACCAGAACCTTTTGGCTGTTTTGACGGTGTTCTGCTTATGGAGCTTGTGACTGATGACGAAGGGTA
Source organism: Vibrio gallaecicus (assembly GCF_024347495.1). Taxonomy (NCBI): domain Bacteria; kingdom Pseudomonadati; phylum Pseudomonadota; class Gammaproteobacteria; order Vibrionales; family Vibrionaceae; genus Vibrio; species Vibrio gallaecicus. Next base: position 1,705,410 of record NZ_AP025491.1, read on the forward strand.
TGTCGCTCCTAGGTTGAATGACGTGGAGATCCCTGCTGAGCAAGCGGTGCGAGACCATAAAACAATGATGGGCTATGTCGCGAAGATGCTTTGCGCGGGCATCATTCATGGCGATTTATCTGAATTTAATGTGTTAGTAGATGAGCATGGACCGGTCATTATTGATTTACCCCAAGCGGTTGATGCGTCTGCCAACAATAACGCCGAATGGATGTTAGCGAGAGATGTTGACAATATCCGTCAATATTACGGTCAATTTGCACCAGAACTATTAACAACTGAATACGCCAAAGAAATGTGGGCTCTGTATGAAAAAGGTGAATTGACGCCAGAGACAGAACTGACTGGTGAATTCCAAGAGCTCGATAGTGAAGCCGATATTGACGCAATCATGAAAGAAATTGACGATGCTCGTGCTGAAGAACGCTTTAGACGAGAGCGAATTAAAGAGGCGAAAGAAGGGGTAGATGAAAGCAAGTTTAACTGGGCAGATAATAACGAATAACGTTACTTCTGTTTTCTTTGAATGCTTGCTGATGAATTTAAGTTCGAATCTTTCTCTATCTGATTAAATAAGCGTAGTGAACAATAAAAAATAGCCGTGTCAGTTTTATACTGGCACGGCTATTTTTTGTAGGGCTTAGCTTAACGCCCTTCATGCCGCTGAGTACGAGTTATGATTCAGTTGTTACCGTCTGTGGGTAGTATTTGTCTTTCATTTTTAGAGCCACATTAACTAAGTAAATCAATACGGGTACTTCAATCAGAGGACCTATCACTCCAGCAAACGCTTGATCTGAATTAATGCCGAAAACCGAAATGGCGACTGCAATCGCGAGTTCGAAGTTATTGCCTGTTGCCGTGAAAGCAATCGAAGCATTCTTGTCGTAAGCGATGCCCATTCTTTTACCAATGAAGAAGCTGATAAAGAACATCACCGTGAAGTAAATGGTCAGTGGCACAGCAATGAGTAAAACATCCATTGGCAGTTCAACAATCATTTCACCTTTTAAGCTAAACATCAGTACGATAGTGGCAAGCAGCGCAATCAACGTTATTGGTGAAATACGTGGAATGAATACCTCGTTGTACCATTGCTCACCTTTCATCGACACTAAGATCTTACGGCTTAAGAAACCCGCTAGGAATGGAATACCAAGATAGATAAGCACACTGTGGGCAATATCGGTCATTGAAATATCAACCATCATGCCTTCATAGCCAAATACTGGTGGAAGAACGCTAATGAACAACCATGCCATGAAGCTGTAGCTGACAACTTGGAATGCGCTATTCAATGCAACTAAGGCTGCACCGTATTCTTTGTTACCGCCGCCAATATCATTCCAAACCAATACCATCGCCACGCATCGAGCCAAACCAATCAGTATTACACCGACCATGTAGCCTGGGTGGTCACCTAGGAAAGTAATCGCGAGCACAAACATTAAAATCGGGCCAACAATCCAGTTCATGATAAGTGACAATTTGATGGCTTGTTTATCTTTAACAACGGTACCTAACAGGCTGTAATTCACTTTAGCCAAAGGTGGGTACATCATTAAAATTAAGCCAATCGCGAGGGGTATGTTGGTTGTGCCAACAGACATGGATTCATTCCATTGCTCAATTTGTGGAAATAGAATGCCAAGCAATACTCCAATCCCCATCGCGGCAAAAATCCACAATGTTAAATATCTATCTAAAAAACCGAGTTTTGGTTGCATAACAATTACCTCTAATTTGGTCATGTTGGGGACAAAAGTTTATCAATCGTAAGCTTTCGAATTGTAATTTTTAAATCGTAAATCGTCGAAATACGATTAATGTGTTTGTTAAAAAAGCACGCATATTATTGATGTACAGAGCGTGCTTTGTGAGTTCTATTAATTTAAAACGTTATCTATGATGCCTTCAAAACGTTTAATGGTTTCTCTATTTATGCGGTAACACATCTTAGGTGGAATCGATTCCGCCGTGATAAAACCCGATGTTTTCAAAATGCGTAAATGTTCAGAAACGGTAGATTGTGCGAGTCCAAGCTCAGTCACAAGATCACTATTCAAGCAGCCTCCAGATTTCTCTAATGCGGATAATATACTGAGAATTCTGATGCGTGCCGGGTGTGAGAGGGCTTTTGCTAATGCGGCTAAATCACTTTCCTGCTGTTCATTTTTTTCAGGAATAAGGCAATTCAGTGATGGTTGGCATGTTGAAGTCATTGCTCACTACCATTAATCGTTAAAAGGCGATTAATGGTAGTCCTGATCAGTTTTTGGGTCAACTGATTATTTTAGTTGCAGTGATTTTATTGGATTCCTTCCCCTCAAGCACAGAACTGAAGTGAGTTATTATTTTGATTATTGGCTGGTTGAGCTTTTACGAGTCATTCCGTGCCAATAAATTGGCCAGTTTTGTGCTGTGGATGTGTTGTTCACGACTAAACCTATCAACACGAGTCCTATGCTTCCCACAAGTACAGGCGTGAACAGAAAAGACCAATCAACAGCACTGGTTCCTGCAAGAATCACCACAATTGGGTTTGCCCCTGCTGGTGGGTGAACGACTCTTAAAAATTGCATCAACATGATTGCCGTACCTACTGAAAATGAGAGCACAATGTAAGAATCACCTAAGCCGTAAAGTGCCAAAAGCCCAACAGCAGCAGAGATAAAATGCCCGCCAATAACATTCCTTGGTTGTGCCAAAGGAGAAGAAGGTACGGCAAAAATGAGCACGCAGGTTGCGCCAAACGGTGCGATTAACCAAGGAGAACCTGAATACTCAGCTAAAAGTGAAAGAACCAGAATGCCTAAAGTCCCGCCAACAAACCCTTTCAAAATCTGGCTGAATGTTGGTTGCGGGGGTAAAGCGCCCCCACCTTTTAATTTATCCATCATATGCCCCTTATTGGTTTACAAAATTAATGATCCTAAAAATCAAAGTGTACAGATCTGTACCGATCGACATTTATAATACAGATCTGTACACTCTCTGCAACCCCATTTATTCGTGGAAAGTGAATGAGTAAGAAAGAACATATCCTTGATGTTGCAGAAAGCTTGTTTAATCAGTTTGGATATACTGCTGTAGGAGTCGATATGATTCGTGATTCTGCAGAGGTCTCTAAGACGTCGATGTATCGCCACTTTGGTTCGAAAACTAAGCTGATTGAAGCGGTGTTAGCCAGAAGACACCAGCGATTTGAATTAAGCTTAGCGAGCTGGGTGGATGGTCATTCATCAGCAATGGATCGTTTGGACGCCTTGTTAGATTGGCATTTTGATTGGTTTGAGCAGCCAGATTTCAAAGGTTGTATGTTCATGCATGCTTTAGCTGAGTTCAAAGAGACAGAAGAAACGGTGGCGATGTTGTCTTATCAGCACAAAGCGTGGCTTAAAGAGTCGATTATTGGCTGTCTAGAATTGAGTGATAATTTGAACGCAGTACAAATAGAGATGAAGACTGAAATTCTTATGACCTTTATTGAAGGGATGATTGTAAGAAGTGAGTTTGGAGTTAGCATGGCAGACCAAAACCAGTATCGCCAGTCTGTGCAAGCGCTGGTACAAGCTTGATTATCTAGCAAGCTAGTGCTGCTAATCCGCTTGTATCAAAAAATGTTAAGTGATAAATCTTACGCCAAGTAATATATGAATATTTCCATCATCGAAATGGTGGTATTCCATTTTTAAGTGCACTTTTGATGCACCCAATTTTTTAAGGTAAGCCCTACAGATGCTACAACCATCAATTAAATTCATTGCCACTGATATGGATGGCACGCTGCTGAATGAATATAGCCAGTTAGACCCTGCATTCTTCGATGTGTACCAGCAGTTAGAAGAAAAAGGGATTATGTTTGCTGCCGCTTCGGGCCGTCAGTACTACAGCTTAATTGAAACGTTCGCACCGTTAAAAGATCGAATGATGTTTATTGCTGAAAACGGCACATTAGTGATGCATCAAGGAAAAGAGCTTTACAGCTGCACAATTGATAAAGCATCAATCGTAACCATAATTGAAGAAGCAAGGCAGATTGAAGGCGCGCACATTGTATTGTGTGGTAAGCGATCAGCTTACGTAGAAACAAAGAATCAAGACGCACTAAAAGAATTCTCTAAGTATTATCACCGTTGTGAGCAAGTTGCTGATTTACTAGCGGTTGAAGATGATTTTATTAAGGTGGCAATCTGCCATTTTGATGGTTCACAAGAACATGTAAACCCGTCAATTGAAGCCAAGTTTGGGGCTGATTATCAGGTGGTGGTAAGTGCGAAGATTTGGTTAGATGTCATGAATGCCGAAGCATCGAAGGGCGCGGCTTTAAAGCACTTACAGCAAACCTTAGATTTTACTCATGAACAAACCATGAGCTTTGGTGACTACCTGAACGATTTAGAAATGCTGAAAGAGAGCTACCACTCTTACGCAATGGAAAACGCCCATGAAACCGTAAAAAAGACGGCGCGTTTTATGGCTCCAAGCAATAAAGATTCAGGTGTTCTGACTGTGCTTCGTGAGTTACTAGCGTCATAGTCAACTTTCACATAAAAATCTAAAATAAAAAAGCCAGTGGCCCACAGTACATACTGATAGTCACTGGCTTTTTTGTTATTCGTTAGTGAGCTTTTCTAGCTTAACTTCTATCACTTAGCTTTTATCATTTAGCTTCGATAACTCAGCTATGACCACTCAGTTTCGATTATTCAGCTTCTAAGGTTTAGTCGTCAGCTAGGTTGTCAAATTCTTGTTTTTTCGTGGCGAACCACTGCATCATAGCTGCAGGATCTTGAAGCATTTTTTGTACTTCCATCATCGCTGCCATATGAGTCGCATCTTGCTGTTGGAACATTGCCATTCCGTGTGTCTTACTTAGTTCAACAATCTCTTCAAATGTTGCTGCTGTGAATGCCTCATCACACGCGCCACCCAGTTGTTTACAAGTCATCGTTTTCATTTGAGCTCCTTTGCCTTTTTCTTATTAAGTCCTCAGACTTTTGTGAGCTCTTTATAGCCTTGTTCAGGTAATAAATTCAACCATTAGCGACTTAACTACGAGTATTTTTTGTTTGAAAGTTATGATTTTGTGAAAACGGATGAAATCGCGTATGTTAATCGGCTTCGAACAGATTCAAGAGAGTATGAAAATGGATTCTTTGTCTCCTTCCCAAGCTAAAAAGTTAGTCTTGTTATCGCAAGACCTTCCACCCACAAATAAAGCGCAAGGAAGTGCGATTTCTCATACTCTTTCAGCGATAGAACAGCTTGGCTATATCCAAATAGATACTATTTCTGTGATTCAAAGAGCCCACCACCACACGCTGTGGAATCGGAATCCGCGTTATCAGCTTAATCATATTGATGAGTTAGTAGAAAATAGAGAAGTCTTTGAGTATTGGTCCCATGCTGCCGCTTACTTGCCTATGCGTGATTACCGTTTCAGTCTGTACCGAAAACAAGCCTTTAAAACGGGTGCGTTAAGTCATTGGTATAAGCCTAATCATGAATTGATGAAAAGTGTTATTCAACGCATCGAAAGTGAAGGTCCGTTAATGGCTAAAGATTTCGAGGGTGAAAGAAAGCACAAGGGGGGCTGGGGTGGAAAGCCAGCTAAGCAAGCATTAGAAACCTTGTTTATGCAAGGGGACTTAATGGTGTCTTCACGTTCAAATTTTCATAAGGTTTATGACTTAACGCAGCGAGTTGTACCTGAAACTATAGATAGTTCGGTTCCCACAGCGGGAGAGTATGCACGCTATTTAGTGACTCAATTTTTGAAGGCGAATGGGCTTGGACTGGCTGCTGAAATGTCTTACTTACTAAAAAACACCAAGCCGCTGGTGATGAAAGCGCTGTCTGAAATGCTAGAAGAGGGAAGTGTGGTACAGATTTCGGTCAATGGTCTCGCATACTTTGTCTTGCCGGGATTTTTAGATTTGTTAAATCGTCCACTCGCGAGAAGCAAGCTCAAAATCTTGTCTCCCTTTGATAACCTATTGATTCAAAGAAAGCGCATGAAGGCATTGTTTGGCTACAATTACTTGCTTGAATGCTATGTGCCAGAGCCAAAACGGCAGTTCGGATACTTCTGCTTGCCCATTTTATGGCAGGGTGAATTGGTGGGAAGAATGGATTGCAAAGTGGATCGAAAAACATCAGTGCTGAATATTAATAATTTAGTGGTGGAAGGCGCTGTTGAGAAGTGGGGATCCAGCAAGCAAGAAAGTTTTGTTCAAGCTTTACGAGAAGAGCTCACCGGTTTTATGGATTTTAATCAAGCACAAGAACTTATCATACACAAAGCTAACCTGGCTGGTATTAATGGGTAGCTCAGCAAAATTTGCACTCGTTTTTATTTAGCAGTAATGATGGTAGGTCGACTCTAACTCAATGAGCGTATAAATGCTTATGAAGCGAGCTCCGTTCTGCAAGTTCATCTCTATGTTACATGGGGAATTTAGAACGATACCGTTTAACTTGTTGTCCTAATTGGATTTCTAGTCCCTTGAACTTGTTGTTTTTATGTTAACCTCCGGGTTTATAAAATACTCAGGGAGAGGGGGCATATGAAAAAGATAAATACTATTCCGATGCTGCTAACGACGATGTGCTTCAGCGCTGGTATTGCTGCTGGTCAGGCTATTCCAGAAGCCTATGTCATTGGTGGTGATGATGCAGACGTAAGTAAGTTCAAAAGTTACGCACAATTACGTTTGGAACAAGGTCAAGCAAGTAGTCAGTTCTGTGGCGGCTCTATTCTTAGTGATACGCTTATTTTAACGGCTGCGCATTGTCTTTATTATCAAACCTCTGCTCCTGTCTATAATGTTCCGGGTAATACTTCTTCGGGAATCCAAAGAGCTGCGGTTTATGCACCTATAGATAAGCATAGTCTTAAGATTTTAGTAAAAAACCCGACAAGGGATGTTAATCAATCTGAATTAAAAGCTGTTAAAAACTTTTACGCTAATCCGAACTTTAAATTTAAACATCAAGCACTCGGCTTTACGCTTGCTGATGAAAGAATTTACGACATCGCAATTATAGAATTACAAACACCGATTAACCCTATTGATAATGTTGAATCCATTACATTGCCTTTTGATAAGGAATACGATGTGCCGGATACAATGCTAGACATGGTTGGGTTAGGGTATGCAAAAGAAGACAACGGGTTTATCACCTATATCCCTGACGTGCTGCAATATGGTCAAACCAAGCTGCTAGGGGATGACACATGTTATGTCTCAGGTTATGCCCATATAGATAAGTTAATATGCACTATCCACCCTGACTATAATCGCGGTGACTATGGTGTTACAGGACAGGGTGATTCTGGTGGTCCTCTATTTTACAACCATTCAAACGGGCAGCAGATTCAGGTTGGGATTGTAAATAGTGGTAGTAGTGTACATTCTAACTTTACTGAACTTATTCATTACCAAGATTGGATTAATGATGTCATCAATAATGAAGGCTATAACCCTGGAAGCCCTCTCGTTTATGATAAGAATTTAGACACGAGCAATTATCATTCTGTGGGTGATCAAGCTCCGGAACCAACGCCAGATCCGGTTCCGACTCCAGAGCCTGAACCAACACCAGACCCAGTTCCGACTCCTGAGCCTGAGCCTGTGCCAACGCCAGATCCGGTACCAACACCTGATCCAACTCCAACACTTGAACCTCAACCTGCTCCTGCTTTAAATAGCGGCGGATCTTCAGGAGGCTCTATCGGATTCTTATCTGTTCTTGGTTTGTTTGGGCTTGGGCTGTATAGAAAAAGAAAATGATTAAGTATGAATAATAAAAAGAACCGGCAGCGGTTCTTTTTTATTAGGTTCGTATATTGATTAGTATGAAATACATCACTAACGCCATTAAAACGACTGGATAAAACCTGCCAACGAAATGACAGTGCTGTTTGAACGAGTTCTCTCGCTGTCATTTAACCCTTCAATATCACCTTCTCCAATCAGAAATTTTACTAATGTAAGCGTTCTTTAGTTGTTATGGCTTACAAATGGCTAAGTGCCTTACAAGCAATTACATTCCCAATGTGTGATTTGAGTCATATAGATGTTTTAATTCGACCATAATTTGACGCGCCAATTTTTAGGCGAAATATTTTGACTGGTAAGAGAATTCATCACATGAAAAAGACAATTTTAGCGTTAGTAATCGCATCAGCTTCATTCACTGCTTCCGCAGCACTAGTTAGTGTTCCAACTGGTCAGGATGGGAATGAAAATAAGCCAACCAAGCCAGGTGCGACAATGACATTCAAAGAAAAGGTAGACTCTGTATGCGGTATCGTAACTAAAGATCCTGGTAATGCTTATCATGAAGGTTCGATTAAATTTAATGATGAAGATGCAAATGGAGAGGTGTTCGTTGAGTTTACATTAGCTACTAATGATACCAGCAAAAAGCATGTAAGCATCAATGTTGCTACAAAGGAAAATACAATTCAAAACCTTACTGGTGGTGGAAAAGCAAACGCAAACTTATGGCTTGGTACTAATAAAGCGGATGCTAGCTATACAAACGCAGTTGTAGATGGTACTTCAAAGATCTTCCCAATAAACTCAAATTTAAAAGCTATTGCTGTTACTGAGCTTGATTCTACTAAGATTGCAAAAGGTTCTTACACTTTTCAAAGTGTTGTAACTGTTAGTTGTTCAGGTGCGCCCGCACCTGCAAATACGTAACCAAAAAGTTGACACGCCAGCGCTTTGACCGGGTGATTGATATTTGTGAATGCAGATCATAAAGCCCATCAATAGCGTTGGAATATAGAGCCATGCTGTTGCATTACTTGTATATCGACAAGTAATGCAAGGGATAGGTATGGCTATTAAATTAATCACGACATTGTTTTTGTTGTTTTTCTCTTTTGGTTCTTACAGTGCAACACTGGTTTTTTCTGAAAAAGTACCAAGAATTTGCTGGATTAAAAAAGTTGATGTGAATGATAGCCGTCTGGAGTTTTACAAAAACGACAAAGACGGAAATGCGATTTACACCATCAACACGGATAAGGCAAAAGCGAAAAGCAAGAAGGATGATTTAATCTCATGTAACTAGAAATGAAAAAATTAGTGATGATAGCCGCTGTAATGGCGGCAACCTCTTTCAATGTAATGCCACATTCGCAAAACCAAGATGAAATTAAAGAGATCGTATACAGCCAAAGACCAACCATTCAAATTCAATTCGGCAATTTAAATAGCACTCCATACACTTATGACATTGAAGTGAATGGAATCATGACGGGGCAAACCGTCAAGCTACAAGCGCGAGAGCAGAAAAAAGCGTACATAAGATTGCCGAATATCGAGCCAGATAAAAAAGTCTCATTAGAAGTGTGCACCATTGCGCGAAGCCCGAAAGCGGGGATCCCAAGAACAAGAATGTGCACCCCCGTAAAAGTCTATTTCCCAAAATCTAAATTGATACAGGCAAAAGAAGGATGAGAAAACGACTTCTATTATGCCTATTGCCTATCGGTTTATTACCAATGTTTGCGGATGCTACTTATATCACAAGCTCAAATCAGCAGTTGTGTAAGAACTTATCAATAAAAAATGCTATTGATGATAAGCAATATCCAACGAAAGTCTGCTATTCCCCTTCTGCTCCTATTGTGAAAGATAAGAAGTACATTCGTGAACTTGGAGCTTATTGGACGATAACGCCGCCAAAGGATAAAGACGGAAATTACATCAGGTTTAAGGGTAACGTAAAATTAAACCGAACCGATGATGAGCTTTATACTTCAATCTATATCAATCAAGGGCTTCAACCTCCCGAGAAAGCCAGTTCTAACGGTTATAATTTTGAGTTTGTTCCACACTCGAGTGATCCAAAGCGTTGGATAGCGTCGTTCAGTATGATGGCAATTTATGCTGATGATGACGATTATTTGGGAGGAGATGAACAAAGAGCGAGTCTTTTAATTAATGGTGAGCTAAAGAGAGAGCTTGAAGTTACGTTCAATCCATTATTAAAGGAAAGCTACTGTTTCATTAAGGTAGATGACAGCTCAGGAGGCTTTATTTTCAATGACAAACCTCCAGTTTCATCAACGTATGCTGGTTTCAATGTTGGGGCAATGGCGACTAAACAAAACCCAGTAACCTTGTCTTTTGAACATAAATTTAATAACCGTTCGAAGTATTTCGAGCCTTACTTCGAAGATTATAAAATATTGAACTTTGGTTTTCCTGATAATAAAACAGGGAAGAATCAAAGTATATTAATTCAAAGTGAATTTTACCGTTCTAGTGTAAGGATCGCCCCTATCATTAATTTAAATCGATCTGATTTATTAGCGGGTGAATATAAAATGGTGACGACAATAAGATGCGGAGTTTAATTTTAATATTAATATGCATGGTGAGTTTTAATTCATTTTCTCATGTACAGCACCCTTTGAAAATTAAAGAATTGTCCACGGATGGACAACCACGGATAAAAATAACTGTGGGAAATATTAGAGAAATTAAACAATCATTCAATGTGGAAGTGAATGGTGTTTTAACGGGTCAAAAAATTCATTTAAGTACAGAACAATTTAAGAATATTAGCGTTAGGTTGCCAAGAGTTCAGCCTAACCAGTTATATAAATTTACTGTTTGCACTGTTTCAGTGCCAAAGCCAACAGACAAGGTTAAAAGTAAGATATGTTCAGAAGTAAAAGTGTATTATCCGCAGTCATCTCAGTAGTCACATTTGCAACGTTTAAAGCTGCCGCAGTGTCTATTCCATCTGCCAGTGTACCAAGTGGTTATGACCGCGTGACAACCGCTGATGGGGTAACTTGTGAATCAACAATCGCAAGTGCGACTTATGTGCAAACGGGCTTAGTGGGTTCGCAGACTGACCAAAAATACGATAAAAGCCAAAATGGATACTACAACAATATCCAAGATAAAAACGAAGTGGGTGCCTACGTACAAATGGTTATTCCGATTGGTGAAAAGCGTGAACGAATTAACTGTAACCGATTGTACAACCTTGAGATTGACCGCTTAAGAGCTGAAATAACAAAACTAAAGGTAGAGGCGAGCCTAGGTGATATTTGGAATGAGCCAGCAATAGAGCCAACACCAGTTGCAGCCCCACAACCTGCACCAGTAGCGCCTGTTTTGCCTAAGAAAAAGACTATTACTTTTGATTCCCAAAAAGGCGTGGCGATTTTTGAACCAGGAAGCGATAGGCTAAAACATTCAAGCCTCTACAAATTTGATGAAACTCTAGATACCTTATTAAAGTATGAAGAATCTAGTGTGGTGATTGTTGGTCACACAGACTCAACGGGTTCAGAGACATTGAATAAGCGCCTATCAGAAAAACGAGCGGAATCTATTGCTGATTACTTCATATCAAGAGGTGTGAATGCTAGCCGAGTGGAATCTTATGGACGTGGGGAAACTCGCCCTATTGACTCTAATGAGACAAAAGAAGGTAGGCAGAGAAACCGCCGTGTAGAGGTTACTATTCAACCTTTCACGATTGAAAAATAGACGCCAAGCCGCACGTCATGTGCGGCTTTTTATTATATAGAAAGCTCTATATTTATATGAAAGTTATCTTTTTAACAATCATGCTTACATACACTTACATCGCCAATAAAACTTCCTTGATAAAATTAGCTCTAATACTCTATAGCGTTTATTAGTAATAAGGTGTAGTTAATGAGTAAAACTATTATTTGGATATTATCCTCTGTTTTCGTCCTGACGACTGGTGCTTTTTTATTTAAAAATGATATATATGAAATATATTTATCTAATCAAGTCCATAGTGGTTTGACAATAAATAATGAAAACAGAGTTGTCCTATGTAGCCATTATGAAAAATTTGATTCTGAATCGGTGGAGCAGTTAATAACCCGATCAAAAACATTACTTTCTCAAATAAAATCATTGAACCTTAATGAATCGGATTTGATGGACAAACTTGCGGAATCAAATGGGATACTGACGAAACGAGATAGAACGATTCTTCGAGAGCAGGCTTTATATCGCTTTAAACATGAAAAATGTATTACAGGCAATGATTATCACCAAGAGTTTAATGATTATTTAACGTTATTAAATATGAGTAACAACTAATTAATAGGCGAAGAGTTGGAATGAAAAGGTTAATTCTAGTCATGGTAATTGCCAGTGCTCTTATGGGGTGTATGAAGAGTCATGATTTCGATTTTTTGGAAGAAGGTAAAACGACACCAAAACAACTGGTGGAATATTTAGGTGAAGCCTCCACGGTTATCGATATGGGTGGCACTATTTCGTATGTATACAATTATAATCTCCACCAAAAAGCATTCACCTTTGAAAATGGTGTTTTTATCCTTTTAGAGAAGATTACGGAAGTGGATGGTGAATATGTTTTTGAAACTATGGAACTGCACTAACAATAAAGAAATTAATCTAATCGCATTACCCACGATGCTTTTACTTGGGTGTAATTCAGATTCGGCAAGTATCGAATAGTTCTTTAAAGCTCAATAAGGCAACGTTCTCGGTTCAAAATCAGAGAATAAGTTTAGTTCAATAAGTTATCGTTCTTCGGTTGGTAGCGCTGACAACCAGCGCTGTCTATCGACATTTTATCGCTTTACCTTCCCATCATTCATTTTCCTTCCTTCTTCCTACCTCCTTCTTTCTTTCTTTCGTAGTTTTAAGTGCTAAAACTGATTTCAACAATGGCACATTTTAGGTTAATTCACCGTGTGTGAGATGCTACTTACTTTGACTTACAGATTATTATCGTAAAGCCATGTAGGTTATACCCGTCATAGTCGTGGTGGAATCGGTTACATGGATAGATTAGATAGTATTTGTTATTTGATAATAATAATTTGCTTATTACTTATTAAACACTATTACTAATTGTCATTTACCGGCTAAGTTGATCATTGGTATTAAGTGAAATTTATAATCATCTGCTTAATTATTTTGTCTTTGTCGCTTGGATTAGCTTAATCAAATGAATGACATCAAAACTCTAAGGCGTTGAGGTACCGAAAGTGGCGAGTCTCTCTAAATAAACGATTGGAACTATTGGAATAACTGTGAGAGTAATGAACACTGATCTTAATGCATTTTCTAATGGAATAAACTATGGATTTTGAAAACAACATACTACATCTAGGCTCATTCTTTGCGGTAACTATGGGTATTGTTGTCCTTTTTATAGGGCGTAGACTTAATCAAGTCGTGGGGTTTCTTAAGGAGTTCAGTATTCCTGAGCCCGTTTCTGGGGGGATTATTGTCTCGACTCTTTTTGCGCTACTGTACGCAACTACCTCAATTGAGGTTCAATTCGATTTAATGGCTCGTGACGTGTTGTTGGTTTACTTTTTTACCACTATCGGTATCAACGCCAGCCTAAAAGACTTATTGAAAGGGGGAAAGCCATTAGTTGTACTTCTCGCTATCACGATATTCTTTATGGTCATGCAAAATGTAGTAGGGATTTCAGTCGCTTCATTATTTGGTCTTGAACCTGTTTTTGGCTTGTTGAGTGGAAGTATTTCGTTAATTGGTGGTCACGGAACTGCTATAGCATGGGCGCCAAGAGTAGGGGAAGAATTTGGTTTAGAAAGTGCAATGGAGATCGGCATTGCGAGTGCTACATTTGGTTTGATTTTGGCGAGTTTAATGGGCGGTCCAATTGCTAAATATCTAATCAAAAAGCATGAGTTAGTGACTAATTCAGAATTAGAAGGGATGGGTAGTGTTGCAAAGAAAGAAGAAAAAGCCACACGCGAATCCATGACTTCATTTGAGTTTCTCGACGCGGTATTAGCGATTCACGTTTGTGTCATTCTTGGTGTTTTGTTAAATGAAGCCATTAGTCAAACTGGCCTGCAACTACCGCTATTTGTATCATGTTTGTTTGCTGGCATTGTTATCACCAACCTGATTCCAGATTCTTATCCAAGAATCACTGGCACCAAGTGGCCAACACGTACTGCTGCCATTGATTTAATCGCTGAAATTGCTCTGGGTACATTCCTTGCGATGTCCTTGATGAGTATGCAGTTATGGACTTTGATTGACCTTGCTGGTCCTATCTTTGCGATACTTGGTATGCAGCTACTACTGGCTGTTGTTATCAATATATACGTTGTTTTCCCTGCTATGGGTAAAACATATGATGCAGCGGTGGTGTGTGCTGGTTTTGGCGGTATCTCACTGGGTTCTACGCCTACAGCAATGGCGAATATGTCGGCAGTTAGCCATAAATATGGTCACTCGGCTCAAGCCTTTATTATTGTTCCGCTTGTATGTGCATTCTTTATCGATTTAGCGAATGCGCTTATCATTCCTTATTTTATGCGTTTAATGTAACGCATTTAGCACACACTATTTAGTGAAAAAATCGTTTTTTAAATAGGAAATAGTAATGACTCATCGCTTCTACACGTTCTTGATCATGGCTGGTGTTTTGTCAGGATGTTCTTCGATTAACCAGCCTAACAATGTAGTAAAGGATGAATCGAAAGAGGCGAGTGATTACACATTAACTGAATTGACGAACTCTACCGAGAATGATGTCACCATCATTTTAGCTTTTTCTGGTGGTGGTACTCGGGCAGCCGCTCTGTCTTACGGTGTGCTTGAACAACTGCGTGATACTCAGATTGTTATTAATGGCAAACAGAAGCGCCTGTTGGATGAAGTGGATGTGATTAGCTCCGTTTCAGGTGGCAGCTTCACTTCAGCTTATTATGGTATTCATCAAGATAAGATATTTGATAGCTATAAGAGTGACTTCTTGTACCGAGATGTTAAAGATGATCTTGTCTCTATTATTCTAAGTCCAGTTCACTGGTTTTCAAGCTTAGGGCGAACAGATGCGGCGAACCAATATTATGAAGAAAATATTTTTGGTTCAGCCACGTTTAACGATATCGACCCGCAAAGTTCGCCTTATATCATTATCAACGCATCAGATATTACCACTGGGTTGCGTTTCTCTTTCATACAAGAATACTTTGACCTGTTGTGTTCAGATATAGGCGAATACCCGATATCTAAAGCTGTTGCCGCTTCTGCTGCGGTTCCGGTTTTATTTGAGCCTGTTGTTTTAGAAAACTATGAAGGTTGTTATGAGCAACTGCAAAGGCAAGCTGCTCAAGTTGTCACGAACGATCTGTCATATCAGTCGAAGAAAACCATCCAAGATATTAGAGACTATTCAGACAAAGACAGTAACCGCTACATTCATTTAGTGGATGGGGGGATTACAGATAACCTAGGCTTACTGGCTATTTATGATTTACTAGAATTGGGTAACTTTCACAGCAAACACGTCATGCCTGATGGTGTTAGCACTCATCAAGTGATTGTGATTTCGGTTGATGCCTCAACAAGCCCTGAATTGGGAATTGGGCAAAGCATGGAGGTGCCATCAGTGCCTCAAACCTTGAACTCAATTACCGATATTCAGCTACACCGCTATAACGATGCGACGAAGGCGCTATTTACTAAATCGATGGAACAATGGGCGAAAGAGAGTTCGACAGAAACGACTAAGGTGTACCCTCATTTTATTGATATTGGTTTTGAACATACGAAAGACTTGCAGAAAAAGTACGAGTTTAATCAGGTGCCAACCGACTTTACTTTAGAGAAGGGGCTTGTGGACGCATTGATTGAAGAAGGTCAACTGCAACTGAAAACTAATGATGAATTTAATCGCGTTCTACAGCAGTTGAATAGCGAAGCCTTGTAACTATCTGCTATTTCGCCCTTCAGGTTCTTATTTCGTTTTCCATATAGTTTCATTAGATAGGGCTTATCAAATTAAGCCCTGCTTTACACAGCCTTACATAGCCTGCGGGAAATATCAGTATCATGGTTCTTTTCCGTTAAAGGCTTATCGTTTGTTTGTTAAAGTTAAAACAGATATTGAAGCGTCTAGAATCATCAATACCCTCAGGCTTTTTTATACATCACATTCATCCCCTTCTATTCATCAAAGTTTAAAAAGATCTAGCCTAGCTTTTGGATCCACAGGCGGTATCTATGCTGATGATTTGGATACTTTGTATCTCGTTTGTATTGATAGGCTTCGGCTTACATCAGATAGCTCAATCAGCAAAAAAGCGGCGACTTATATTGTTTTTAAGCTGGTTTCTAGTGGCTATGTAAAAGCGAAATATAAAATCTTTGGCACTAATGTGGTTCAGATATCGCCTCTGGTGAGCATGACTTGTGAAGATCTCGCAATAGATACCGCGATTTTAAAGCACAAGTGCGGTGATTTTGGAGCAGTAGATATGGTTCGTATGAAGCTGAATTTTGCGGGTATGTTGAATAATGGAACCGTTGAAAGCGTGCATAAGCTCGATGGACAAAAAATCTCGATAGTGACTGATCAGGTGGGCACTGAGCGAGAGCAAACCCGAGTCAATATTCAAACAGAAATAACGCGCTTAAACTCCATTTTGTAGGGATGCAATTGGTGTTTGCCCTTTGTTTACTTTACTCGCACCTCACTCGCCACGGCAACGCTTGATCACGAAGTCAGCAAAGGTTCGGTTTTTTAAAGAGAGTTGCTTGCTCTTATACAATAGATGGATGGGTCTTCTTTGGGGAGAGCTGTCTTTTAAAACTTGTATAAGTTTCTGCTGTTTAATTTCCTGCTCGACTAAAATCATAGGTTGTAATAGTACTCCAACCCCTTGCAGCGCAGCATATTTAAGCACGTCACCATTATTGGATGCTAATCGGGTATGGTTGCTTTTAAATGGGCTGGTTGGCGCATTGAGCGTATGCTGACTTTGACCATTTGTATAACGAAACCCCAAACAGTGATGTTGTGATAAATCGCTGATGGATTCGATTTTTGGGTGACGGCTTATGTAATCGGGAGAGGCGCAGTAAATCATCTTGTAATCACCGATATGTCTTGCAACTAAGCTTGAATCACTCAGCTCTCCAATTCGTATAATGAGGTCAGTCTCACTTTTGTAAGGGTCAATTAGCTCGTTTGATAGCATTAATTCAACGTTGATTTCAGGGTGTTCAATGAGGAACTCAGCCACAATAGGCGCGAGAACTTTGTTGCCATAGGTTACCGGGCAGTTAATGGTCACAGTACCTTGTGGGCGGTTCTCAAGAGTTTGAATTAAGTTTTCAGCATTACTGATGTCTTCTAAAATTCGTTGGCATTCTTGAAAATAGAGTTTGCCTGAATCAGTCAGAGATTGCTTACGAGTAGTGCGGTGAATTAAACGTGTATTCAGACTTTCTTCTAGTGATGAGACATGCTTGCCAATCATCGTTGGTGATAAGTTGAAGTGATCAGCAGCACTGCGAAAGCTGCCATTTTCTACCACATACGCAAATACCTTCATGCTTGTTAGCTTATCCATCAATCATCACCTACAACTATTAATTATGTACTGTTAACTATGCGCAGTTAGTAGTTGGCTATAACAACCTGAATCGCATTGCTTGCTAAGGATTTTTTCTTAACTGCTGTCAATTGAGCACTATGAGTTTATAAACAATAAACTAAAGGTTAGTTTATCAATTAAATGTGTCTAATTATATTGAGTACCTTATTTAGAACGCTGATAACGTGAGATTCCCCAATGGATAGCAGTATTTTTGTCACCGCAGAACTTAGAATTCAAGACGGCATAGACCGTGAACAAACAATAAAAGCGATTGAACAATTTTGTTTGGATATGCAAAGTGAAGAAGGATGCTTACAGGCAACCGCTAGTTATGACTCGGAAGATTTACAACGTGTGATCTTATGGGAGCGTTATCAAGATAAAGCAGCAATACAAGCGCATTTTGTTATGCCTCACACACAGGCTTTTATTGACTGTGGACTAACGACTTTGGTTCAAGTATTTCAAACTCAGTGCCAAAGCCAAAGCCAAAGCCAAAGCCAAAGCCAAAAATCAAGCTCAGAGACGAACAAAGAAGGGACGGCAGTATGAAGTGGGGAATATTAGGTACGAGCTTTATTTCAGGTGTGATGGCAGACGCAATAAACAATGATGAAGGCAGCGAGTTGTATGCTGTTGCTGGGCGAACGCATTCTACTCTTAATGAATTTACCACCCAGTACAAGCCTACAACGTCATATAACAGTTACGATGCATTGCTTAACGATGATTCGGTAGATGTTGTATACATTGCGTTACCTAACCATGTACACCACGAATATGTGATTAAAGCAGCAAATAAAGGTAAAGCTATTTTGTGCGAAAAATCATTATCCATTGATATGGAAAAAACGGATTTAGCGCTCACAGCTGTAGCGGAAAACCAGGTCTTTTTCGCTGAGGGTTTGATGTATCTTAATCACCCATTGGTTGAACAACTTCTTTCTGAATTGGAATCTGGCGAGATTGGCGAAGTGCGTTCTATACAAGCTTCATATATCGCGGCTATTGATCAATTTGTGAATCCGGCAAGTAAGGGGGCACTGTATAACTTAGGGTGCTACCCAATGTCGCTTATTCATTCAGTTATGCAGCAACAATATGGGGATCAGATATTCGATAATGTTGATATTTCAGCATTAGGTCGTCGCGGCTTAGATGGGAATATTTGTGAATCTTCGGCTTTAATGCGATTTAATGACGCAGTCAGTGCCCAAATCCACACTGCCGAAGATCATGGTTTGAAGCACCATTTTACTATCTTGGGCAGTAAAGGCTGTATCACACTGACAACCAATCCTTGGTTACCTTCAATTGATAATCACTTTAGTGTAGAGCTATACGAAACTTCACATAGAGAAGTTACAGTAAAAGCGCAGGGCGATGGTTTCCATTATCAGGTTAGAAATATTCGTGGAGCTATTCAAGCGGGGCATAAACAATTACAACCCCCATGCGCAACCATTAATGATTCGAGAGCAATCATGGACCTGCTGACTCGCTGGGAACATGCAGCAAGCTAACGTTTGAGCGACAACTATTCGTAATAATGAACGCCTAAAACTTCTTGTTTTAGGCGTTTTTATTTTAAAAACTTATATTAGTTACGAGTGGCATCATCATTTTTAATTTTCCGTGTTGAGTTGATTTTTATAAATAGAATAAAATACTATAAATACGAGCAGGGTTAAATTTTACGCCCTTGCCGTTATTGGCACTATTCTTCTGTCATTACTTGGCTCAATATCACATTGATTGTGTAATGTTGCATATTGTTGTAACGAGTTCGATAAAGTGCGTATTATTTTTTACTATTACTTGCCAAGGGCAGTGAATGTATGAGCGTTTTGAAAAAACCTAAGATGAGAAAAGGCAGGGAAGCATTGAATGGCTGACATCTTTGTTAATATCGCACCATACTTCAAATTATCGCTGCTGTTAGGTACAAGCCTCATCATACTTTGTTGGTTAAGCTACTTTGTACGCTTTGTTTACCAGCAAGAAGTGAAAGTCCTTACCTCTTTGTACACGTCATACATTGTGTACTCTGTCTCTATCCTATTTTGGGTTCTCAGCAATGCTTATTTTCATTCTTCTCTATTGGTGGGGTTAGGAGATGATGCTGGAATATTAATGGCAAGAGCCGCCAATATCTTCTCGTATATGGCGTTTGTTTGCGCTTTCCATTTCTCATGCAAAGTGACTTCTGAATATAAAAATCACCAACTTCTTAAGTGGCAGTGGGGTTTAATAGGGCTTGCAACCTTATACTCTGTACCGATTAATTTAATGTCGGGCTACACCGTCATCGGTATTGATATCACCGCTCAAAGTGATTTTATTCTCCATTTTGGATCTGGTACTCCGCTTTTCTTTTTTACTATCTTACTGTTTTTCTTTTTAACGCTGAGTAATCTGTTTTGGTACGGGTTGAAAAAGAGTCAAATTAAGCGTCTTAAAGTGACGTACATGGCGGCTGGTATCATTATCTTCATGATATCGACCACGCTTGTTCATCTCTTTGCGACATTGATTCTTAACGATTTTTCAATGACATGGCTTCCCCCTGCATTATCCATAAGTGAGTTGCTATTTATGGGGTATGCCGTGGTCTGTAACCGTTTTTACAGCTGGCGATATCTTTTGCATATTGGCAGCAGTTTAGCGTTAACACTGGGAGTGTATTTTACTTTTCTTGCGTGGTCTTTTGATGGATTTAATATGCAAGAAGAGGCTTTTGAGCTTGTATTACTGGGTGCGCTAATGGTTATCGGAACTTGGCGGCTTACATGGAAAGTTGCTCGTTCAATCTCAAGCGTATTGATTTATGGAAGCATTAAAGATCCGACAGATAAAATTGCAGGTTTAGTTGACGATTTTCAAACCTCAACCGAGCAAGCGATGGAAAAATTAGCTGGTATTCTTCATGTAGACAAAGCGCTGCTTGTTTTGGATGCAAATTCCAATGATCTCTACTCATCTGTTCTTAATCAAACTCGTTCTGCTCTCCTAGTTAAAGAAGTTGAGTACGAGGTAAGCAGTCAACCGAATACTAAGTTGCACGCTATTCGCGACAAAATGCTGAAAAGTAATACCGCAATGATTCTTCCTTTGCATGACAAACAAGATACGTTGTCGTATTTCATTATGTCTTCAGGGAAGCGCGATGGTTCACTTTTCACAAATGAAGAAATTTCAGCCCTCCAGAAGCTATTGAAAAAGGCGTGGCCGTATATTCATAACGAACGTAAGGTTCAGCATTCCCAAGCGATGGCCAAATCAATAGCTCATGAAATGCGCAACCCTTTGGCACAAGTTCAGCTGCACTTAGAAAAGATCAGTGAGCTTACGGCTCGATTCCCTGAGACAACGCCTAATTTGGCAAATGAAGAGTGGACTGATTTAGAAGCGAGGCTAGCGCAAGAGATTAACCGTGGTAGAGACGCTATCCAGCGCGGTAATTTACTGATTGATGCAACATTACATGAAGCCCATGATCTCTATTTGAATCAAGACTCTCTGGGTTACTACTCAGTTGTTGAGCTCATCAATAAAGCATTGGATGACTATGCCTATGGGTCTGAAGCTTTTACTAGCCGTGTCCAATTTGAACCTGAAGAGCAAGATTACTTAGTGCATGCAAACGACACTATGTTTAGTTTCATTCTGTTTAACTTATTGAGAAATGCTCTGCACTATTTCGATGATTACCCAAAAAGCTATATTGAAATAAAACTTAAAACGGGTGAAAAATTCAATCAAATTTTGTTTAAAGATTATGGACCAGGTATTGATCCAAAAGTGGTGGAACGGATTTTTGATGACTTTTTCACGCACCAAAAATACGATGGTAGTGGTCTAGGGCTGAGCTACTGTAAACGCGTCATGACTTTGTTTGATGGCAGTATTCATTGCCAGTCGGTTTACGGGAAGTTTACCGAATTTAAGTTAGTGTTTCCTAAAGTTGCTTCTAATGTAAGAAGAGAAAACGACGATAGTAACCTAGTTGATACGGATAGCTTACGAGACTACTTAGCAGGGGTTCAGTTGCCTGAATCAAGCATCAAAGAAGGTATTCAAGTTCTTGTTACAGATGACAATAAAGGACAGAGAGCGCTCACACGTATTTATTTAGAGCAGCTTGGGACAATGGTTCATGAAGCTGAAAATGGGCTGCAAGCGGTGAAGTTCGTTGAGGAGCACCCTGTTGATATTGTTTTTATGGATATACAAATGCCTGTCTTGGATGGTTTAGCGGCAACCAAACAGATAAAGTTATTGAAGCCGACTTTACCTGTGATTGCCCTCTCGGGAGAGTCTGGCAAGAGAGAAATTGATAAAATTAACCAGTTGATGGATGGACGATTATCTAAACCTACTAGTAAGCAGTTATTAGATAAAACAATCCGACAATACTTCTAAAAACATGTTTGTAGGGTATTAGAAAGCTCAGAGTTCAGCTATTAAGCTCCTAATAAGATCATTGCTTGAATGACTTATTAGAAGCTTAATGGATTACCTTATATATGGTCAGAGCTTTATGGTAATAGCTATACAATATGGTCAGAGTTATATGATTAGACTCGGTAAACATCAACGTTTATGAATAGCAAAAGCTTATTCATAATAAAAGCTTATACATAACTCATGCTTATACGTAGCCCAAACTTAAGTTGGTTGAATAACCTTAAGACCTTTTTCGTTTAATTCATCGGTCACACTGCTTGAAAGCTTACTATCAGTAATGACCCCATCAAGTTCGCTCATATCTAGAGCATGGAAGCTAGCAATCCGGCCGTATTTGGTCGAGTCTGAAATTAGATAGTTAGTATGAGCTGCCTTAATAATGGCTTGCTTGACCAATACCTTATTTTCACATGGCGTGGATAATCCTTTCAGGTTCCAAGATGAAGAAGAGATAAACGCAATATCAATATTCATCCCTCTCAAAAATTCAGCCACTTTACCACCAATGCTGGATTGGTTTTCACGATCAATCTTGCCACCTGTATGGTAAATCTCAGATTGAGTGTTATTCATTAAATACGCGGCAATTGCAAAATCATTGGTAATGATCAGAAGATCATCGCGACCAGCAAGTTGATGGGCGATCTCTAAAGAAGTCGTCCCTGCATCAAGATAAATCGTCGAAAATTCTGGGACTGCTTGAGCTGCAAGTTGACCAATTTGAGCCTTCTCATTGGCTTGTTGCTCGACTTTAATGTCATGTGACAATTCACTGTGCAGTGCTTTAGCCAGTTGTACACCGCCTGACACGGAAATTACCTTTCCAGACGTTTCTAGTTTTACGATATCTCGACGAATGGTCATGTGAGATACCTCTAAGTGCTCAACGAGCTCAGAAATACTGATCACTTCCTGGTGTGATAATAGTGACAGAATGGTTCTCTGGCGTTCTGCTGGAATCATGATTCTTCTTCTATATTCTTATTTTTCATCATCCTACCAACCTTTTCTCGATTTGTGAATATATGTGAATATCTGTTGTGAAATAGTCACTCGAACTGTGATAGCGGCTGTGAATACGGTTGTTCAGTGCCTAAAAAGGGGTAAATCATCTTTAAATGTTAATTTTTGTTAAAAGTGTGACTTGTCACTAAGTCGCATTCGGTTGCTTCACATATAATCACAAACATAAACAAGAATTAACAAAATCTAGAATTTAATAATTACGTGAAAGGCATCCTGTTATGAGTGAAGTTCAATCTGTTGGTGTTATCGGTTTAGGTTCTATGGGGATGGGCGCGGCAAAGTCATGTGTTCGTGCTGGGCTTGATGTATATGGTTTCGACCTGAACCCGCAAGCACTTGAAACCTTGGGTGAATATGGGGCAAAAGCGGTATCGACTAATGCGCTAGAGTTTGCAGACAAGCTTGATTCGGTTTTGGTATTGGTTGTGAATGCAGCGCAAGTAAACACTGTGTTATTTAAGACGGGGTTGGCAGCAGCATTGAAACCGAATACTCCAGTAATGGTGTCAGCTACGATTTCTGCAGAAGATGCGAAACAAATCGAAACTCAGCTATCTGAATTCGACCTTGTGATGCTTGATGCGCCAGTTTCCGGTGGTGCAGTAAAAGCAGAAGCTGGAGAGATGACAATTATGGCTTCTGGTGCTACGAGTACTTTCGAGGCATTGACTCCGGTACTCGATGCTACTGCGGCAAAAGTTTACAACATCGGTGAAGCGATTGGTCTTGGCGCAACAGTGAAGATCATCCATCAACTGTTGGCTGGTGTTCACATTGCTGCGGGCGCGGAAGCGATGGCATTAGCGGCACGAGCAAACATTCCTCTAGATCTTATGTACGACGTAGTGACAAACGCTGCGGGTAATTCTTGGATGTTCGAGAATCGAATGAAACATGTGGTTGATGGCGACTACTCTCCAAAATCTATGGTCGATATCTTCGTTAAGGATTTGAATTTGGTATCGGATACCGCTCAAGACCTGAAATTCCCACTTCCACTATCAAGTGCTGCACTGAATATGTTCGTAAGTGCAAGTAATGCAGGCTTTGGTCAAGAAGACGACAGTGCTGTGATTAAAGTATTTCAAGGCATTGACTTACCAGGTGTGAATGCGCCGAAAGTGGAGAAGTAATCATGTTGTTAGGTGTTATTGCAGACGACTTTACAGGTGCAACAGATATTGCTGGTTTCCTAGTTGAAAACGGTATGCGCACCATTCAATTAAATGGCATTCCAGCAGGTGACTTTGATGTATCGGCAGACGCGGTAGTCATCAGCCTTAAATCTCGCTCTTGTCCTGTAGATGAAGCGATTACTGATTCCGTTACTGCTCTTAAATGGCTGCAATCCCAAGGTTGCCAACAGTTTTATTTTAAATATTGCTCTACGTTCGACAGTACTGCACAGGGGAATATTGGCCCTGTTACCGATGCACTCTTGGCTGAGCTCGGTGAGTCTTTCACTATGGTTTGTCCGGCATTACCAGTCAATGGTCGCACGGTTTATAACGGTCATCTGTTTGTTTTTGGTGAGCTATTAAGTGATTCGGGAATGCGTAACCACCCCGTTACGCCTATGACAGATTCAAGTGTGGTTCGCATGATGAACGCGCAATCGGAAGGTGTTTCTGGTTTGGTGAATTTCCAAACTATTGAGCAAGGTTCTGATTCGGTTACTGCTCGTTTTGAAGAATTAAAAAGCCAAGGAAATCGCTATGCGGTGGTTGATGCTTTTAACTCCGAACACTTAGTGACACTAGGACAAGCTGCGAAATCTCTGAAGCTAATTACTGGTGGTTCAGGGCTAGCTGCTGGTATTGCAAAAAATTGGACAGAGCATCTTGTAGATCAAAGCGATGCAAAACTTGCGGGTAGCCCAGTAAAAGCCCCAACTGTTGTGTTCTCTGGTTCTTGCTCTGTGATGACGAATCAACAAGTGACCGCTTATAAACAACTCGCGCCGCATTTTGCTATCGATGTGAAAGCGTGCTTAACCAATGCTCAATACACAAATGAAGTCTTCGATTGGGTTATGACTCATAGCCAAAGCGAATTTGCTCCTTTGGTATACGCAACCGCCGATGCTGCTGCCCTTAAAACGATTCAAGAAGAATACGGTGCGAAAGCTTCAAGCCATGCGGTTGAGCAGTTCTTTAGCCAATTAGCTATCAAACTGCAAAAAAATGGTGTGAAAAATTTCATCGTGGCTGGTGGTGAAACCTCTGGCGTTGTGACTCAAAGTTTAGCGGTAAAAGGTTTCCATATTGGTCCTCAAATTGCGCCAGGTGTGCCTTGGGTGAAATCCGTTGAAGGTGATCTTTCATTGGCGCTTAAATCGGGCAATTTTGGTGACGAAAACTTCTTTGCTAAAGCGCAAGCATTCTTTTCATAAGCGAGGTTCAGATGAGTGAGATTTTGATGAACGAGCAGCAATTAAGAGATCAAATGGTCACGCTCGCTCGTTCTATGTTTGAACGGGGCTACGCGACAGGCGGAGCTGGCAACTTGTCTATTAAATTACCCAACGGTCACTTTTTGGCAACGCCAACGGGGTCTTCTTTTGGTCGTCTTGTTGCTGAGGAATTGTCAGTCGTCGATATCGATGGCAATCATATTTCAGGTAAGAAGCCATCAAAGGAAGCGGCGTTCCACTTAGCGATTTACCGTAATAATCCTGTATGCAATGCAATTGTTCACCTGCATTCTACATACCTAACTGCACTTTCATGTCTTGAAGGGCTAGATCGTAACAATGCAATTAAGGCGTTTACACCGTATTTCGTGATGCGAATTGGTGAATTACCAGTCATTCCTTATCTGCGTCCTGGCGATCCACAAATCGCTGAAGAACTGGCGAAAAGAGCAGGTGATTATCGAGCATTCTTGTTAGCAAACCACGGCCCGGTAGTAACCGGCACTGACTTTGTTGATGCGGTAGATAATGCTGAAGAATTAGAAGAGACCGCTAAACTGGCGTTCTTACTAAAAGATAAAGATATCCGCTACCTAACTGACGAAGAAGTGATGGATTTAAAAGGGAGAGGCAAATAATGGCTAAGTTCGCAGCAAACCTAACTATGTTATTCACAGAAGTGCCATTTATGGAGCGTTTTGAAAAAGCACATCAAGCTGGCTTCAAAGCGGTTGAATATCTATTCCCATATGCCTTTGAAGCTGAAGAGTTAGCAGAGAAAGTGCAAAAATTCGGTTTTGAACAAGCACTTTTCAACATGCCTCCTGGTGATTGGGATGCGGGTGAGCGTGGTTTTGCGGCGATTCCGGGTCGTGAAGAAGAGTTTAAGGCAAGCGTTGATACTGCATTGATGTATGCCACCGCACTGAACTGTAAAAAAGTGCATGCGATGTCTGGTCTGATGGATGCCAATTTTACTCACCAGCAGCATGTCGAAACCTTTATATCAAATATTCGATTTGCCGCAGATAAATTTGCTGAGCAAGGCATCGAATTGTTGATTGAACCACTTAATAGTCGCGATGTCCCTAATTACTTTGTGGCGCATCAGCGTGACGCTGTCGAGCTAATTAAATTTGTCGACAGACCAAATGTGAAACTCCAACTTGATTTGTATCACGCTCAAATTATGGATGGTGACTTAAGCACTTTAATCTGCGAAGTGGCGCCGTATACCGGTCATATTCAAATTGCATCTGTACCCGAAAGGCATGAACCATCTGAAGGGGAGCTGCATTATCCGCACCTATTTAATGTGCTGGATGATACGGGTTACCAAGGTTGGATTGGATGTGAATACAACCCGAGAGCCTCGACCGAGGAAGGCTTGGGATGGGTAAAACCCTACTTATAGAGATAGTGACTAAGCACGAGCTTTTAATACTGACTCTTTAGCGCGTTACAACATAAAAAGTGGCTAAATAATAAGCCGCTGCATAACAAAGTGCAGCGGGAGGCGTAGCTATGCCTCTCGCATGCAAACCCTACACAACAAAATAGATATAAAAAGGAATATACAATGGATGGAGCACTGATAGGCATTGTAATTGGCATTTTAGCCATGATGGGGATGATTATTAAAACGAGAATCCCAGTTGCACTTGCTATGATTATTGCCAGTATTATCATGGGTTTATTTGCTGGTATGGCACCGACAGATTTAATTAATGCGATCAAAGCAGGCTTTGGTGGTGTGCTTGGTGGCATTGGTCTAATTATCGCATTTGGCGTAATCATGGGCGCATGTTTTGAGCGTTCTGGTGCCGCGGTAAGAATGGCAAAAACGTTTGTAAAACTGTGTGGTAAAGGTCGTGAAGACTTAGCTCTGGGTTTTACTGGCGTATTAGTCGCTATTCCAGTTTTTTGTGATTCTGCGTACATCATTTTGCATTCTCTTGTTCGCGCAATTTCACGAGATACAGGTAAATCAGCGGTGGGTTTAGGTGTGACTTTAGCGCTTGGTCTACTTATTACTCACGCACTTGTGCCGCCAACGCCGGGTCCAGTGGCAGTGGCAGGTATTCTAGGTGTAGACCTAGGTGAATACATGCTGTGGGGCTTGATGGTTTCTATCCCTATGATGTTGCTTTCTATGATTTACATCCGCCGAGTAGGTAATGAATATTACCGTGTGCCAAATGGTGAAACATGGATTACAAACCAAGCTGATTGGGCAAACCTAGAGAAAGTTAAAGAAACGGACGACAAAGAACTGCCAAGTAACTTCTTATCTTTTGGTCCGATTCTTCTTCCAATTGCATTTATCCTAATCAATACACTTGTTGGTCAAGGTGATAGCGCAGTACACATGGCTATTTCGTTGATTGGTAACCCAGTCGTTGCAGTAGGTATCGGTGTGCTGATGGCGCTATACGGTCTTACTCGCCATATTGAGCGTAAAGATATGGTTAGTTCAATGGATGATGCATTGTCTACAACTGGTCTAATTCTTGTCGTAACGGGTTGTGGTGGCGCAATGGGTGCTGTACTAAAAGCATCTGGTGCGGGTCCCCAAGTTGCAGAAGCGATTGCAAGCAGCGGTATTCCACCACTACTTGTACCATTAGCTATTGCCTCTATGCTGCGTCTAATTCAAGGTTCAGCAACTGCATCTATGATGGTAGCGGCAACCATGACACTACCTCTAGTTGAAACGCTAGGTCTAGACCCTGTATTTGTAGCATTAGCTTGTGCGGTAGGTCCTGTAGGCTTCTCTCACTTGAACGATTCATATTTCCACATCATCAATCGTACGTTAGGCATTACTGAACTTGCAGACCAAATTAAAATCTGGTCAGTGTCTTCAACCATCGCATGGGCTATTGGTGCAAGCATCATCATGATTCTTAACCTAGTGTTTGGTAAAGGTGGTACGTTGATTGACCCATTAATTCCACTTGCAGTGTTAGGCGCTTTGTTTGTATGGCTAAAAAGCAAAGAGAAATCACAAGTAAAACCAGCAATCGCTAACTAACCTGCTATCTCTCTTATACTGCCCTTATGATTTGATTGGCTATCAGCTAATCAGTGGTAAGGGCATTTTGGTTTCCACGGCTTTTTGTTTCAACTGCTTATGGTTTCCAATAATTTTGCTTCCCACGACTTATCAAAATTTATATTCCTTTGGATCTATCAGTATGAAAATTGTTATTGCACCAGACTCATTTAAAGAATCATTAACCGCAGTTTCGGTGGCAGAGTGTATTGAGGAAGGATTTCGCGAAATATTCCCAGATGCTGATTACGTGACTCTGCCCTTAGCTGACGGTGGTGAGGGCACGGTTGACGTGTTGTTTCAAGGGTTACCAGGGCAAAAGCGAACGCTTCAGGTTGAAGGACCATTAGGCGATAAAGTTCATGCTGAATGGGCAATGCTAGAGCCTTCAGAACTGAACCCTAATAAAACGGCACTTATTGAAATTGCGGCAGCATCCGGCTTGGACTTACTTTCTCCTGAACAGCGAAATCCGTTAATGGCTTCCTCTTTTGGTACTGGTCAACTGATTTTAGAAGCCGCCGCGCAAGGTGCGAAAACCATTATTTTAGGGTTAGGTGGAAGCGCTACAAATGATGGAGGTGCCGGTATCGTTCAGGCATTAGGTGGTCGTCTATTAGATAGTAATGGACAAGAGCTTAGCCGCGGTGGCGCTGCCCTAGCCGAATTATCAGCCATCGACTTGTCTAGTGTCCATGCGAGCTGTGCAGACATAAAGCTGGTTGTCGCGTGCGATGTTGATAATCCATTGTGCGGTGATAACGGTGCAAGCCATATATTCGGACCGCAAAAAGGGGCGAATTTAGATCAAGTATTGAAGCTTGACTGTGCACTCGCACATTTTTCTAAGGTAGTAGAGGCACAAGATTGTCTTGGTGATGAACCCATTAAGAAGCGCGCGGGTTATGGCGCTGCTGGTGGTGCACCTCTGGGGCTAAGTTTACTATTTAATATGCAAATCAAACCCGGTATTGAAATGGTATTGGATGTATTGCAAGCCGATGAAGTATTAAAAGGTGCTGACCTTGTGATAACAGGGGAAGGGCAGATGGATAATCAAACTTTGCAAGGGAAAACACCTTACGGCATCGCCAAACGCGCGAGTTTGCAAGGTATTCCAACCATAGGAATTGCAGGGTCATTAGGAACTGAAGTTGAAGCTTTGTATGGTGAAATGAGTAGCCTATTTGGAACGGTGCGCTCTCCTCAATCCCTCAATCAGGTGCTACAAGAAGCAGAAAAAAACTTAACGAGAACAGCAAGAAATATTGCCGCGACATTACAGTTAGGTCAGAAGATAACCTAAGAAGTTTATGCTTAAGGTTCTTATATGCTCGATTCATATTTATGGGGTTCATGGTGGCTAAAGGCTGCCTGAGCTTTTAGCTTTTAGCTTTATAGCTTAAGTTTTCCAGCTTAAGTTTGATAGGTTTTATAGATAGCAACGATAAATATAAACAATTATATTTTCTGCTTACTCAGGTCTATTCTTTATCCATACTAATCAAGTGGTTTATTTAAAAAGTGAATTCACTTGAACCTAAGGTGTGACAGAGGCTGTGACATCTTTAACCGTAAGGAATAGACCATGAGTAAGAAACTGACCACAGCAGCGGGTTGCCCTGTTGCATATAACCAGAATGTTCAAACTGCGGGTAAACGCGGTCCACAACTGCTTCAAGATGTTTGGTTCTTAGAGAAACTGGCGCATTTTGACCGTGAAGTGATTCCAGAACGTCGTATGCACGCGAAAGGGTCTGGTGCATATGGCACATTCACCGTTACGCACGATATTACCAAATACACTAAAGCAAAACTGTTCTCTGAAGTGGGCAAAAAAACCGACTTATTTGCCCGTTTTACAACGGTTGCAGGTGAGCGTGGTGCGGCGGATGCCGAACGTGATATCCGTGGTTTTGCTGTGAAGTTTTATACTGAAGAAGGCAACTGGGACATGGTGGGTAACAATACGCCAGTGTTCTTCTTACGCGATCCTTTGAAATTCCCAGATCTAAACCACGCTGTGAAGCGTGACCCACGAACTAACATGCGCAGCGCGAAAAATAACTGGGATTTCTGGACGTCGCTACCTGAAGCGCTTCATCAAATTACTATCGTAATGAGTGACCGTGGTATCCCAGCAACTTATCGCCACATGCATGGTTTTGGTAGCCATACATTCAGCTTCATCAATACTGACAACGAACGCTTCTGGGTTAAATTCCACTTCAAATCTCAGCAAGGTATTAAAAATTTATCTGATGCTGAAGCTGGGAAATTAATTGGTGATGATCGCGAAAGTCACCAACGTGATTTGCTAGAAAGCATCGACAATCAAGACTTCCCGAAATGGACTCTTAAAGTTCAAGTCATGCCAGAAGCGGACGCTTCAAAAGTGTCGTACAACCCATTCGATTTAACGAAGATCTGGCCACACGCTGATTACCCATTAATTGAAGTGGGTGAGCTTGAACTAAATCGTAATCCAGAAAACTTCTTCGCAGAAGTAGAGCAATCTGCATTCAATCCAGCAAGTGTGGTTCCGGGTATTAGCTTCTCTCCAGACAAAATGCTGCAAGGGCGCTTGTTCGCTTATGGTGATGCCCAGCGTTACCGTTTGGGAGTAAACCACCACCATATTCCAGTGAATGCGCCACGTTGCCCAGTACACAGTTATCATCGTGATGGTGCAATGCGTATTGATGGTAATCACGGTGGCACCTTGGGTTATGAGCCAAACGATCAAGGGCAATGGGCGGAGCAACCCGATTTTGCAGAGCCACCACTGAATCTAGAAGGCGCGGCTGATCATTGGAACCACCGTGAAGATGAAGATTATTTCTCACAACCGGGTGACTTGTTCCGTTTAATGACGCCAGAGCAGCAAGGTATTTTGTTTGATAACACAGCGCGTAACTTAGGTGGTGTGCCTAAAGAAATTCAACTTCGTCACCTTAAACACTGCTACAAGGCTGATCCAGCATATGGCGAAGGCATCGGTAAATTGCTTGCAATCGATGTGAGCGAATTTAAATCGTAATCGCGAACTAGACTTGTTAATCAAAAGGCTGTGAGTTACTCGATCAGCGGCCTTTTTTGATCGCGTATTCAACAATTTTTTGCCTAATATTATGAATTATTGAAGTTTTATAGCTAATAGTTTTTACCTATCAAAATGATAAATTCAACCCATTATCTTCACGTTCTAAATGTGATTATCCTATTCTCATTAGTTGATACAGCAGTAGAGTTTGAGATGAGTAAAAGCGCATTAATTGTAGAAGGTGGAGCAATGAGAGGCATCTTCGCCGCCGGAGTATTGGATGCTTTTATGGAGGAAGGATTCCGACCTTATGATTTTGCCATTGGCGTCTCTGCTGGTGTGTCTAACCTTGTTGGTTACTTATCTCAAGCACCAAAGCGCAGTTATAACGTGATAACGACCATGGCGACTGACAAAGTTTTCTTTAACCCAACTCGCTTTGCTAAAGGCGGTAACTTGGTGGATGTTAAGTGGTTATGGGATGAATCCAATAACCGTTTCCCGCTTAACTGTGAGCAATTATTCTCAAGTGTTCCGTTGCTTGCTGCTGTTACAAATATCGATACTGGTAGTGCGGATTATTATCGTATTAAGCCTGAAAACTTATCGAATGTTGTGGAAGCAACCACTGCTCTGCCCATTGCTTATCGTGAAACGCCATGTTTTTCAGGTGGTTGTTACACAGATGGTGGCGTGGCGGACTCGATTCCAGTTCGTGAAGCATACCGCCGTGGTGCTCGTGACATTACCGTGATTTTGTCTCACCCTCTGAGCTATCAAATGAAACCTCAAAAGTATCAATGGATGCTAAAAAAGCTGCTGTCTAAGTATCCAAATATTGCAAAGTCCATGGCTGTACGCGCTGAGAATTACAATCAATCTTTGGAGTTCATCCGAAATCCACCTAAAGATGCGATCATTAAAGTTATTGCTCCACCAGAAGCGTTCGCGGTTAAACGGTTAACGATGGATCAAGGGATTCTAAACGCAGGTTATGAGATGGGCGTTCAAGCAGGTGAAGAGCACCTAGCAATTCGACAAGGGGTACACGGGCTAGATACTGAAAATTGCCATTTCTGTATCTAATGTTTATGGATAGCCAGTTAAAGACCTGATGCTTAGGCAACCTTATGTGCAGTAGTTTATGAGCAATTGTTTAGAAATAATAGTTTATAAACAGTAGTTTCATTTAGACTAGCGATTCATACGATCAAATTGAAACTATTAAATTGAAACGATCAAAAAGCCACGCTTACTGCTGTAGCAAGCGTGGCTTTAGTGGTTTGATTTATCTGTTAATCAGCGATTACATTAAGTCGAGGCTTCATGATTCTAGCCAAGCTAGATCAATTCATTGCCACTTTTTTTATCACTGAAAAATGCTTCAACGCTGGTGAGTGTAGTGTTGGCAATGTTGAATAAAGCATCTTTGGTTAAGAATGCTTGGTGCCCTGTAAATAACACGTTATGACAAGCGGATAGGCGTCGGAACACGTCATCAACAATCACATCGTTAGATTTGTCTTGGAAAAACAACTCTTTTTCGTTGTCGTATACGTCTAGACCTAGTGCGCCAATTCGGCTTTGTTTTAAGGCTTCAATAGCAGCGGTTGAATCCAGTAGTTCACCACGGCTGGTGTTCACTATCATCACACCGTCTTTCATTTTGCCAAACGCTGTTGCATCTAGAAGGTGGTAATTTTCTTTACTCATTGGGCAGTGCAGCGTAATTACGTCAGACTCTTGGTATAGCTCATCGAGCTCCACATATTTTGCGCCAAGCTCTTCAGCTAGTGGGTTTGGATACGGGTCATAGCATAGAATGTTCATGCCTAGACCTTTCAAAATACGCATTGTTGCTAAGCCAATTTTCCCCGAACCAATCACACCCACAGTTTTACCGTGGAAGTTGAAACCAACCAGCCCTTCAAGAGAGAAGTTAGCATCACGAGTTCGTTGGTAGGCTTTGTGTAGCTTGCGGTTTAAACACATCATCATGCCGACAGTGTGCTCGGCAACTGATTCTGGCGAATAAGCTGGCACGCGAACTACTTGTAAACCGAATTCTTTTGCGGCTTCTAAATCGACTTTGTCAAATCCAGCACAGCGCATTGCGATGAGTTTTGTACCGCCTTTCGCCAATTTTTCAAGAACGGGACGAGACAGGTCATCGTTTACAAAAGCACAAACTATTTCGCTTTGATAAGCCATTTTTGCTGTTTTTCTGGTGAGGCGAAAATCGTGAAAGTGAAATTCAGCGTTGAGATCCCCTTTAGCAAGATTGAATGATTTTTCGTCGTATGATTTTGAGCTAAAAAAAGCAATGTTGAGCATAACTTCCTCTCTGTACGAAAGATGCGAATATCGTGTATTCAGGCTAATAATTAGGGCAGTTTGCTAGAGATTTATTATCTTGTCTATCATCATTAGTCATTGTAATTATTAAGGTTATTATATTTAATTCTAGCTGTGCTTATTTTGGAATTATCTTCACTTAGCTAAATGGCTTGTTTTGGTTTTACCGTATTTATCGCGTTTAATTGAATCATCAATGAATTTCACAACGAGTGAGATGAATAAATCGATCACTTATCTTTTCGGGTATTGAACATTTTTTTGGTTTCTTTTTCTGACCAGAAATTGATATTGAATTGAGCATCTTCGCTGAGCTCAACTCGGTGCCAATATTGAGGAGGGCTTGTTGCAAATTGACCTGCATTAATCACCACGACGCTTTCTGGTTCGGTTGCGTCAGCGTTAGCAAAACCATAGAAAGTTACCGTTCCTTCCATCACGCAAATCTGGCCAAACACTCCTTCAGCAGTATTGTGATGGTTAAGTAATGCCGCAGGTATGTTGTCCTTTGAGAAAAATGGCGTTGAGCGTTGAATTGTCCAGTGAGATGGAATTCGTAAATGACTCATAATGAACCTCTGATAAATAGAAATATGGATTTTTTGATAATGACAAACATGAAGCTTGTGATAATTAGAAGCATGGAACTTAGAATTACTGTTAATGAATAACTGCCCGTAGCGATTGAATCGAAGGGCGGGCTCGGAACGATTACCAGTAATTATCGCTACTGAATTGCCCCGCTTGACGGCGTAAGTGTTTGGTTAATCCGATTTTTTTAAGCGCTTCACTTGTGTCGCGAACCATGGCGGGATTTCCACAAAGATAGAAGAAACTATGTTGCTGATCGATGGCGATGGAGGAAGCGTGTTCGAGTTCGCCTCGAAGTAACAACGTTGGGATTCGTCCGCGCAATGTTCCGGTGATTGATTCTCTAGAAATAATTGGCACATAACGTAGTTTTCCTTGAAATTGGTGAACAAGCTGCGCGATGCGCGACTGATAAGTGAGATCTTGCTGAGTTCTGACGGCGTGAACCAATATGATGTTGGCAAATTTATCTGCCATGTGAGGTGTTTCAAGCATGGCAATAAAAGGACCAATCGCGGTACCTGTGGCTAACATCCACAAATCTTTAGCGGCTGGCGGTATTTCTTCTAACGTCATGAAACCGCTGGGCTCTTTCCCTACAAAAATCGCATCGTGAGTATTTAATTCATGAAGTTTTGGTGACAGTTGACCGGAGGCGTCTTTAACAATTAAAAACTCTAGGTGCTGGTGCCCTAGTGCATGGCTTGGTGAGTTCACCATGGAGTAAGCTCGGCGCACATACTCTTGTCTTTCAGGGTTACTGTTCTCTGGAAAGGCTGTTGATTCAGTCGCTATTGCCGGTTCAGTAAGTCTTAGCGGCTCATTAACAAGTGGCAAAGCCAGTTTAGTAAACTGCCCCGCAAGGTAAGGTGAAACAGGGGCGTGCACATGTAGGCTGAATAGTTGGTCGTTCCATTCTATTTTCTTGGTTACTTTTCCTTGAACTAAACCGTGAGGGATACCTTGAGAAACATTGTCCATAGAGCCACCTTATCGATTGGGTTATCCACTGGTGATGCCTATTACATTCGGTACACCAGAAGCCTGTACTAATCATAGTGCATTAACCATGCCGATAATGAGAATTGTTATCAAATGGGTCTTCAGCAAACATCATGAATTTATTTGAGTCATAAAGACCCATAAATTTGATGTCATTATGACGTGCATGTGTTTTCCTGAAGAAAGAAAGAAAGAAAGAAAGAAAGAAAGAAGAAGCCTCTTATTCCACCTTTACACCACTTGGAGTGATAGCTTAAAGGCGAAAACAAAAGGCTTCAGATGAAGGATATGGATGGGCTATTTACGTTTGGTTCGCCCAAAACAAAGCGCGTATAGGCTAGGGATGACGAATAAGACAATTGGCAATGAGAACAATAAACCATAGCCTAGCGTTAAAGACATAGGTCCCATAAACACATCGGTTCCGCCTAAACCATAAGCGAGAGGCAGTAGACCCACGACAGTGGTTATAGAGGTTAATAGTATCGGTCTTAAGCGGCTAGCAGATGCCTCAATCACCGCTTCCAAAGTGTCTTTACCTTCTGCTCGAATCTCGTTAATGCGGTTTATCAGTACCAAAGAGTTGTTCACCACGACGCCTGTCATACCAAGCACGCCAATCAAGGCAAACATAGATAAAGCTTGCATATGAACGACTAGTGCCATTAATGCCGCCACAACTGCAAACGGGATCACAGCCATAACGAGTAACGGCTGTATCAATGAATTAAACATCACTGCTAGAACAAAGTAGATAGCGATCATGGCAGCAGGGAACGCTAATACAAAGCCACTCATGGTTTCATTGGTACTTTCTGCTTCTCCGCCCACATCTAGCGTCACGTTACTCGAATAATGACCTTGCAGCTCGGTGAGCATTTTCTCTGAAAGTGCGACAGAGCTGAGTGTGTCATCCGTAATCTGCGCCGTAACGGTGACTTCTCTTTCTGCGTTGTAGTGTTTGATTAAACGTGGTGCTTCAATGTTCTCTACTTTTGCTAAACGGCTCAGTGGTACTTGGACTCCATCTGGCGTAAATATTTTGGTGGTTGCTAAGCGCTTAATGTCTCTGTATTCGTCTTTCAAAATGACACGAATATCTACTTCTTGATCACCAAGCCAAGTCGATGTGACTGAGTCGCCTTCAAACGCAAGGCGAAGTGTGGTTGCTAAATCAGATACGGTTAAGTTGTATTTCGCTAACCACTCATATTGAGGAACAATGCTCAACTGAGGGTCTTTCAACGCTTCATTGTTGGTAACGCCACTTATACCACTCTGTTGATTCAGCCAATTACTCACCGCCGTTACTGCGAGGTTACGCTCATCTGTTGTGCCCCCAAGAACGCGCATTTCAATCGGCTCTCCCGGAGGTGGACCTCCAGCATCAACCGAGAACTTCACAAAAATCCCGTGGTCATTGTTAGCCACTTTCTCGTTTAACTGAGCAATAATTTGGTCAGCGGTGCGATCACGTAATTCATAGCTGGTCAAAATCAGCAAACCAGTACTTACAGGTGATGAGTAAGTCATGTTGTAAGAGACACGTTCGTTATCGGGTAAAGCTGCGATCGCCTGTTCAATATCATTATGAACGTCACGTATTTTCTCTAATGGGGTCCCTGGTTTAACTTCCGTGTAAATCTCTACGTATTTAGCCGCTTCAGATGGAAATATATCCAATTTTAATGCCATGACCATGCTGGTCGAAAGGGCGCTAATGACCAGTGCTGAAGCGATAACTGACTTCTTGTATTGAAGGCTGAATGTCAGCATTTTTTTGTAGGCGTTGATAATGCCTTCAAAGCGGTCTTTTTGTGTTTGTTGGTTGTCTTTTCCTTTGGTGTTTAACGCACTTGCTAAGTGAGCGGGCAAAGTGAAAGTACATTCAGCCAGTGAAAATAGAAGGGCTGAGATCACCGTGATCGGAATAACGATTAACACTTTACCCATTGTGCCGGGCATAAAAAACATAGGAATGAAAACAAGAGCGGTGGTCGTTAAGCTGGCGATGATTGGCTTAATGACTTTTTGCGTCCCAGTGATTGCCGCCTCTAATGCACTTTTACCTTTCTCTTTTTCTTGGTAAATACTCTCGGCCACAATAACTGAATCATCGACAATAATACCGATCACCAAAAGTAAAGCCGCAAGCGTAATACTGTCTAAGTTTAAGCCCACCATAGGTAGAATAAACATCACGCCTAAAATACAAAATGGAATAGAAACCGATACCCAGAAAGCCACTTGTCTTTTAAGAATTAAGCTTAAGACTGCCAGCACTAATACCAAACCAATACCGCCATTGGTAGACACGATAGAGAACTTATCATTCATGTCATCAGCAAGGTTTAAACCATACTGAAACTGGTACTGGTCACTATATTGAGCTTGTTCTTTTTCCACTAACGCTTTTATGCTGTTCACTGTCGCGATGATGTCTGAACTGGCACTATTCGTCACTGAAAATAGAACCGCTTCTTGACCGTTAATTACTCCCATTTGTGTCGCTTTAGCAAAGGTATCTTCCACGCTTGCTACATCAGATACTCGTATGACGGAACCATTTGGCAGTGATTTAATGACGATATTCGCAATGTCTTCTGCCGAATGAACTTGTGTCATGGTGACAATTTTTTGCTCACTCACCCAAGATTCCACCACCCCACCAGATTGAGATAAATTGCGTTGGTTAATGGCTTGCCCAACTTCATCAAACGTTAATTGGTAACGGCTGATTTTTGTAGGGTCGATCTCTACCCAGAACTCGCGCTCGTTGTAACCAGACATGCTGACGCTACTGACCCCTGAAAGCGCATTCACTTTTTTCTCTAGTTGGTAAGCATATTGCTGCAATAAGTCTGAGTGTACTTGTTCACTGTTTGCAAGGCTGACACCAAAAGTCAGCACCTCAAAAGATGAGGTTTGTTTTTGAGTCACGACTGGTGGATTCGTGATATCTGCCGGTAAGTTGTTCACACGGTCGATTGCTTGTTGAATGTCTCGTAATGCTCTAGCCGCATCTTCCCCGGGTAAAAGCTCGGCTTCAATAAAAGACATGCCATCAGTTGATTGAGAGGAGAAGTAATTGATGCCTTGGACGCTGCGCAGCTCTTTTTCAATAGGGTTAGTGATATTCAGTTCGATATCTTGAGCGGTAGCGCCTGGGTATAGAGTTTCGATTTCAACCGTTTCAAAAGCAACATCAGGATATTCTTGAAGCTTTAAAGTATATAAAGAAGCGACGCCGAGCAGCAGTACCATGATCGTGATGATGCGAGCTAAGAAGCTTCTCTGTGCAAAGTAAGCGATAAGAGATGACATGGTTTTTACCTATTGAATGACAGCAATATTAGAAAGCGTTGTAGAGGCATGAATGGACATGCCTGGCTTTAGCTTTTGGTTGGTATTGTTAATCTCAACTTCTACGGGGTAAGCCATAGTTTGGCTGTCTACTTCGACACCAATGCGGTTGATGGTTGCTTGAAACTTTTTAGCTGGATCGGCTTCAGCCCATAGCTCGATAGGTTGACCAACATTGAGTGAATTAATGTCGTATTCACTTGCCAGTAACCGAACTGTTAATGTGTCGATATTGACGATCTTATAAAGCAGATCCCCCTGATTAACCCATGCGCCATTATCTGTATTTCGATTGACTACAAACCCTGAGATGTTGGATGTGATTTTTGTGTTTTTAAGGTCAAGTTGGGCATTCTCTAACTCAATTCTTGCAAGTGTCAGGCTGGCTTTTGCACTTAGGAAATCGGCATTCGCAATATCTAATTCGTTTTGAGATAAGCTGTTTTTCTTACGCAGTTCTACATAACGCTCATAGACAGATCGCTTGAGTTGCAAGTCTGCTTTAGCAAGTTGTAGATTGGCGGTTTGTTTCGCTACCGCAAAATCGAAGTCTTGTGTTTTAACCGTAGCGATAACTTGCCCTTGTTGAATTGCTTCACCAGAGTCAAAGTTGACACTCTCAACAACACCGCTGATTTCTGCGACCACATTCAACGGGGATTTGCTGATCGTTTGACC
The DNA here is from genome assembly GCF_024347495.1 of Vibrio gallaecicus. NCBI lineage: Bacteria > Pseudomonadati > Pseudomonadota > Gammaproteobacteria > Vibrionales > Vibrionaceae > Vibrio > Vibrio gallaecicus. The sequence goes on from NZ_AP025491.1 coordinate 1,744,831, forward strand.
GATGAGGTCAACGGCAAAAACAGAAGAGGTAAGAAGAGAGCCGCACAGCAGGCTGATCAGTAGTTGTGGTTTCATGTGAGTATCCCTTTAATTTGATACGTCTAGTGTTACTTCTCTCTTGTCGAGTTTTTGTCGATATGGATTATATAAACTCGTATATTTTATAGAATGACATACTTATATGTTTGAATGATTGTATTTTTGGCTTGGAGTGAACGCGGTTTTTTTCTTATCAATCATGGTGTTGAATTATGTGTGTACGAAATTCGACATTAATTCGACATTGAGCCATTATTATTTCATTCGCATCGTAGTAAATGGGTGTTGCGGTAAATAATTGGGTATCAGGGTAAACAGGCGAGCAGATAATGTTAAAAGGTAAACAAATTTTAATTGTTGAAGATAACGATGAACTTCAGGGGATTTTGGCGGATTTCCTTGAAGTGAAAGGAGCGACAGTAGACTTTGCCGATAATGGTGATTTAGGGCTTAAGCTTGCGTTAAGCAATGAATTTGATGCCATTATCCTTGATGTCATGATGCCGAGAAAAGACGGCATGCAGGTAGCGAAAGAACTCCGGGAAAGAGGGTGCACCACACCTATTTTGATGCTAACGGCATTGAATGGGCGTGATGATGTGTTAAAAGGGTTTGAAAATGGAGTAGACGACTTTGTGAGTAAGCCTTTTGACTTTGAAGAGTTGGAAGTGCGACTTACGGCGTTGATTAAGCGATTTAGAGGGCATGTCGCTGCGGTTGAGTTGTCTTTTGGGGAGCTTGTAATCAATGAAAAAACCAGGCTTGTTCAGCGAGCGGGTCATAACCTCGTGACTACCCCAGTTATGTACCAAATTTTGCTTTTGCTGGTGAAAGCGCAAGGAGAAGTCGTAACTCGTGAGTCTTTAATACAACAACTTTGGGGTGATGACTCACCCGAAAATGACGTGTTACGTAGTCATATTTATCTGCTCAGAAATATACTGGATAAGCCTTTTGCCACACCCATGCTGAAAACAGTACCTAAATGTGGCTTCAGGTTAGAGCTATGAGTATGAGTCGGTGGTCAAAACTTAGGCTTCAGTTGTTTGGTCAACCAAAAGTACACAACATATCTCAAGTTAAAAAACGCTTGATTGTGACTTTTGCTAAAATTGCGTTGTCGACATCCTTTGTCGTTTTCTTTGCTTTCTCTCTTCGCTTAATTTTAGGGGAGGATTACCAACTTGAAGTTCACCTTAAATCTTTCGAAAATATTGCGACTAAACATTATGAACTGGAGCAAGTGCCTACAGCCCAGTTAAGCCAGTCAGTTACCGCGTATTTTGACGAAAAATATCTGCCTGAATACTTACAGAAAGAACTGCCTTTTCAAGAAAACAAAGTCACTCAGTACCGAACTTACAGCAAGCAAGGCATGATGATTTATCACGTGCAATTTGATTTCCAAGGAGTGCGTTTACCGCTTTATTTGACTATCGGCACTAGGTCGATAGATTTTGGTGATGATAGCTGGGATACATTGATGGGTATATCTATGCTGCTAATCATTTTTTTAGTCGTAGTTTTAAACTTCTCAGTGAAAAGAACGTTTGATGAGTTGATGGCTCCTGTAGCTGAGCTTAGCAAACAGTTAAATTCAGGCGTGAAAGGGGACTTTACAGTATCTGAACAAGGTGTTGATGAATTAAAGCAGCTGACAAGAGAATTAAACCATTATCAGAAAATGAGAGACCGTGTCGCTAAACAGGAAATGATGTTTGCAAAATATGCTAGTCATGAATTGAAAACACCAATAGCGATTGTATTGGGTGCTGCGAACTTACAAGCGATGAAAGATGATCCTGAGTTCCAGACTAAACAACGTGAAAGAATTTTGACCGCAGCAGGAAACATGCACGCTACAGTGGAGGTGCTGCTCAATATTGTGAAACAGGAAGATGCGAACCTGAATCAAGAGCCTTGGTTGATTCAGACTAGCGATATTACCTTAGCTGACTTTAGTAAAAAGCGCCCAGAAGCAGTAGCACTGAACTTAAACATAGCTAAGGATAGTCAGCTAAACTTCCCTCCTGTTGTACTGAATATGATTTTGAAGAATCTAGTGCAAAATTCGATTAGGTTTACAGTGGAAGGCGAAATATCGATAAGCATTGCCTCTAATGAGATTACAGTTTGCGACAGTGGTACAGGGTTATGTGGAACCAATGAAACAGAGCATGGACTTGGGTTGTTGATTGTACGGCGCTTATGCATTACTTATGGCTGGAAGTTTGAGATTGAAGATAATGAACACCAAGGTTGTACCGCAAGGCTTTCGCGTACACTTTAGGGGGTAATCAAGTGATCAAATCATCAATATAATTAGTCGAGAGATTATTTATAAGATGAGTATAATGTGCGCTTTTCGTTGTTAATGTAGCCTTGTTTATGTTTGATAAATTCCGCATGGTCTTGAACGTCTTGTTTGTGACTGTAAATACCGCAATGACCGCCTTCACAGTGAGTTTTTTTGGGTTAATTAAGTTGATTCTTCCTGTCCCTACCGTTCAAAAGTCGTGTACACGCTTGGCTAACTTTACCTTCTGGTGCTGGGCGTCTTTGAACTTGTGGATGCTAAATATTAATAACAATATTAAGTGGCAGGTTGAGGGAGCGGAAGACGTTTCAACAAAGCAATGGTATTTGATGATGGCGAATCACCTTAGTTGGGCAGATATCGTTATTTTGTCTTCCATTTTGAAAGATAAATTACCCATGCCTAAGTTCTTCTTAAAACATGAACTGTTGTATGTACCCTTTGTCGGGCTCGCATGTTGGGGGCTGGATATGCCATTTATGAAGCGACATTCTCGTGAATACCTACTCCGTCATCCAGAAAGACGTAATGATGACTTTGATGCTATCAATAAAGCGTGTGAAAAATTTAAGCTAGCGCCAACAACTCTGGTTAACTTTGTGGAAGGTACTCGCGTTAATCAAGAAAAACTAGCAACAGTTAGAACGCCTTATCAACACTTGTTAAAGCCTAAAACTGGTGGCGTCGCTTTTGCTCTATCTGCAATGGGACCGATTTTAGATGGTATTGTTGATGTGACGTTAGCGTACCCAGAGAACCAAGTTTCTCCGTTTGAGGACATGCTAAAAGGCAAACTAACTTCTGTTGTGGTACGCGTGAAAGTGCACCCTATGGATGACAACGTAAATGGTGATTACTTCAAAGATAAAGCGTTTAAACGCCGTTTCCATGCTTGGTTGAATGAAACCTGGCAAGAAAAAGACGAATATCTACAAGGTGTTTATCGTAAGTACAGTAAATAGCTTATCGATGAAAACATCTGAATAATCCTATAAAAATGCCAGCATAGTCGCTGGCATTTTTGTATCTGGATCTAGGCAATTCTATATAGGTATTTTACTGGATAGCTGTTGGTCATTATTAGATAACTTCAGGTAATTAACTAGATAGCTCGGGTAATTGGATCGCTTTGTAAGCTTCAATGATGTGCTCTACCTGATTTTGCTTTCCTAGCTGTAAACGCTGGTAATGTTGAAGGGTTTTACTGCGGTAATTGAGCGCGGTTTTGAGCTGAAGCTCGGTATCGGCTTGCCATATTTTCTCGCCAACAGGGTGAACTTTTTGACTCGGTTGTTGTTGGGGCTGATTGCTGAGCAACATGATCTCGTAGAAGCGGCGGTTTTCTTCTAGTAAGCATTCGTCTTTCATCTGAAAATTGAGCTGTTGTAATTGCTGTCTTAATTCAAACTGCTGGTGGACCGGGCATATTAAAAAGTCGAGTGCTAACGTCAGATACTGTGCATGGATAGATTCGATAAAATGTTGAGTCAGATCGCCCCCCACACCCGCAATAATGACTAGGTGTTTTCCTTCATACTGATCAAAGGCAATATCAACCACATCGCCGCAATGTACTTCCCAAGTTGACTCAGTTGCTTCAGATTTTGGGAAATAGCGTGCAAGTTTGATTTCTAATTCATCCATTAACTGGGGCACAATATCAATGAAATGAATAGTGGGAGCTTTGTTCGCGGTCAGTAAGTGAGTACCAAGAAAACCGTGGTCACAACAACAATCCCATATATGGGTGTATTCGTCACCGACGAGAGATTCAATGGTTTGCAGTCGCTTACTCAGTTTCATTCTTTTATAGCCGTTATTTGGAAATCATAGGGAATAATAGGAGGCGCATTGTAATGGTTTTTCATAAAAAAAAGCACCCGTTTTACAAGGTGCTTTGATTAAGACTAATGATTTGAACAAAGCTAAGTTTCAATGAAGAATAAAGCAGCGCTAACCCTGATTATTAACTAAGAGGCTACCTCTTGGTTGGAGACATACATTTCTACTCGGTTTCTTCCTAGCAGCCTTGCTTGTTTTTTTGCATGTTCAGCGTGAGCTAGGCTGAATGCATGAGACTCAATGATTTTGGTATAACCGATACTTGCGCTCAGTGTTAGCGAATCTAACGGTGTATCAATGACTTTTTCTGACAGGGCGATCCTACATTGGTCTAATTGGTATTTTGCATCTTCATTGTTATTCGCATGAAACAAAATACCAAACTGATTGCCGTTTAATCGAGCTACACTTACCCCTTTTGGTTTTGGGAAATGGTCTCGAATAGTCTCGGCTGTGCTAATAATGGCGGTGTCACCAATTTGCTCGCCATAATGACGATTAATGTACTCAAAATTATCAATGCTTAGACGAGCTAAAAAAGTATCAGGTGTGTTTTTGTAGAGCTCTAAAGTACTGTTAAAAAATGCCTTATTCTCTAGCTGAGTCATAATGTCTTTACTCTTCAATTGATGATTAAGGAGTAAATTAGCCAGAGACACTTCAGAGTAACTTCTAGTTAGTCGCAAAATACTATTGTTAATAGGAAAGTAACTATTTACATAGATAACGGCAATTAACTGCTCTGTTGAATAAAGTGGTATGCAGTAGTGGCGTTGGTGGATTTTTAGTTTCTTAGCCAGAGGATCTGTATATTGGCTTCCTTGATAAGTGAGGGTATCCGGTTTAAAACGAGATGCTAAATCACCATCAGAATGTACGATGGTTTTATTGCCATGGTAATCAAGCGTACTGAAGTTGTGCGAGTTTGGGTCGTATAAACAAAATTGCACACCGCGGTGGTAAGTGAACTTATCAAAAATAGATTTTAGCTGATGCTTGAAGCTTGCTAAGTCATTCACTTGGTTGAGTGTCGACAGTGATATATTCAATTGGTGCGAAAGATAATTGAACACAAACCAGAGTAACAACATAGAGGCAATTAGAATGCCAGCAATAGTGAACTGGTAAGAAGAAGATAAGATCTCACGGCGGTCTGTTCCCGCGATGAATACCCAGTTTAAATCATTATCCGCATTAAAGACGGAAACTTTGAAGTTTCCTCGGTAATAATATTCGTATTTCCCATTGGTTAAGCCTGAATCTAAAAGAGACTTGATCCCTGCATTGTAGCTGATTGACTGGCTACCTATTCGAATTGGATCTGGATGAAACACCAATTTTTCTGTGGTTTGGTCTACGACAAAAATATAGCCCTTATTGAGTGTTTTGAGATCTTTTAGCCCTTGTGTCGTATGCAATAAATCAAACTCGATCCAAATCTCTTCATCTTGGTCTAACTTGCTGTTTTTAATTGCAAATACCCATCGATGATTAGGCTTTTGGTAAACTGAGGAAATGAAAAAATCCCCAGAGACAGTATTGATTGATCGCCACTGAATATTGTTAATAACGTCGTGACTTAAAGGCTGGTTTATCGAAGAAGAATAAATTTGAGAGCTTGGTGTAAAGCGAACAATGTCAGAAAAGTATGAGGACCGCTTGAGTATAGTATTTGCCAGTTCATCGAAGTTTTGCTGGGCGACTTGTTTATTGGGAGTGGAGAGTATGGCTTTCTCTAATAAATTAAGCTTACCGAAAGTGGCTTCGATATTTGATCTTACTAGAGAAGTGGCAATTCTAATATTTGAAGAAGACTGTTCATGAGCAGAATCTTCTGCTTCTTTCAACTGTACCGCGGCTAAATAAAGCATAAAGCCAGTTAATAATATAATGTACGGCCTTGTTAGCCGAATGAGTGTTTTAGGTAAAGCCATGATATCCAAAGACGTGGTGAATCTGTTTTTTATTGTGGAAGCATAGTAAACAGTTTTCACACTCACATCAATGCAAATGATTCCATATAATTTTCGGAATTTTGTGATGATTAGCTTAAAAAAAAGCCAGCTATAAAGTTAGCTGGCTCTTATCAATTTGTAATGCTTTTTTAAGCATTAAGCATTAAGCATTAAGCATTAAGCATTAAGCATTCGGCGTGTAATGCAAAATAGCCATTGAGGTTGGTGATAGCAACATTTCACCTTCTGCTGAACAGGCTTTCACGTTCCGTAAGTTAGTATCGCAGATGGTTACCCAGCTTTGATTTCGGTCACTTGGCAAAGTAAACCTAGCAGGTGCATTTGTTTGGTTTATTAAATAAATGAGTTCGTTGCCATCTTTACCAATTCCTAAGTGTAACGCTACAGAGCTTAAGCGGTTCCAGTCATCATGATCCATGATTGTGCCATCTACACGGCTCCAAGAAATTCGGTTTGAGTTTCGCTTATCACCACTAAAGGCTTTGATGAACGGCACCATAAACTCTTGGCGAGCGGCAACCATTTCTGAAAGCCAGCTTTTGAAGTAATCTTTACGCTCAGAAATGTCCCAATTCAACCAACTTGTTTCGCCATCCTGGCAGTAAGCATTGTTGTTGCCTTTTTGGCTATGTGAAAGGACATCTGCAGTTAGAATGTGCGGAATACCAAAAGCAAACAGCAAACTTGCCATAAAGTTGCGCTTTTGTTTTTCACGAGTCGCGATAACTAATAAGTTTTCCGTCTCGCCTTCTATTCCGTAGTTTTCAGAACGGTTATCACCATGACCATCTCGGTTGTGTTCACCATTATCTTCATTGTGCTTATGCTTATAAGAAACGAGATCCTGCATAGTGAACCCATCATGGTAAGTGATGTAGTTAACCGTCAATTTATAAGGCCAATGGGCAGCGCTATAAATGTCTCTAGAGCCCATTAAACGGGTCGCAAACTCTTTCAAATAACCTTGGTCACCTCGCCAAAAGCTGCGTGTGATATCTCTTAACTTGTCGTTACATTCATTCCAACCGAGTGGAAAGTTGCCAACTTGGTAGCCATTTGGTCCGATATCCCAAGGTTCTGCAATCAGTTTGGTTTCACGAAGAACCGGATCTTGAGCAACGGCTTTGAAGAATGCAGCTTCAGGGTTGTAGTCGTCCCCTTGTCGCCCAAGTGTTGCGGCTAAATCAAAGCGAAAGCCATCCACTTTATATTCGCTAACCCAATAGCGAAGTGTATCCATCACTAAATTTAAAGCAGGCTGGTACGTGAGATCGACAGTATTTCCGCAACCTGTGAAGTTCGCGAAATGTTGTCCATGTTTAATATAAAAGCGTTGATCGAGTGCTTTGAGATTAAAGACTGTGCCACCTTCGCCACCTTCCGCTGTGTGGTTATAAACCACGTCTAAAATGACTTCAATACCATTACGGTGAAGTTCTCTAATCGCAGTTTTCAGTTCTGTCACTGCATCTTTATCTGCATAACGAGGGTCTGGAACCATGAAAAGGTAGGGGTTATAGCCCCAGTAGTTGACCTTTTCCATATCCAGAAGGTGGGGTTCATGCATACAAGCTGCAACGGGAAGTAGCTGCAAAGAATTGATGTTTTGTTGCTTATAGAAAGCCAACATTTCAGGGCTCACTAACCCTAAATAGCGACCTTGGTCTTTGGTTGGAATTTCTGGATGAAGTTTTGACAGCCCTTTTACATGGGTTTCAAATAATACGGTATCTTCGCGGTCAATTCTTGGGTGTTCGGTACCTTGCCAATCGAAGCTGTCATCGGTCACTACACACTTTGCCATGGAGAAGCTTTTATCATTCGTGTAAGGCGTGCTGTAATGTAAAGGTTCACTTAGTGCTTTAGCGTAAGGGTCTGAAAGTAATAAAGAGCCATCGCAATTTTCAACGATGTATCCGTATTTTTGCCCTGCTTTAATATCTTCAATGAATGTATGTTTAATTCCTGCGTACTCTCCCTCTAATTTATATGTTTTGAATTCATCTTTATCGTCAAATAAAGCTAGGGAGATAGATTTACATTCAGGTGAATAAATTGAAAAGTTACAACCAGCATTACTTAGCGTAGCGCCTAGTGGATAAGGGCGAGAGAGAGTTTTAGTCATTACTTATTATTCTTGTTCAGTTAAACAACATTAGTTAACTATAAGTAAAAAGCTTTGTCACAGTAAGGTCAAGCATCTTCACAGATTAATTATTTATTAAAATTTTTTATTATTAATTCGTTCAATGTATATGTTTGATGTGCGTCCCATTTATACTGAATAAGTCGATCTAGGTGCGGTCTACTCCTCCTAATTTAAGTGATCCAACTCCCTTAAACACCGTTCTGTATATTTTCTACGCCTTTCTCATCCCCCCTAAATTAGATTAGGGTGGAGGAAGTCAAAGTTGTCATCCTTTCTTAATATTGACCCCGTTGAAACAAATTGTAGGGGAAACCCTAGTACCTCTCTACGTTACGTTGCCATTACTGCCTTTGGTTGTTTCATGAGAGCAAAAATAAAAATATTAATAATGAATCGTCCTTAATGGAGTTAAGAATGAAAAAAGTAAGTTTGATTGCTGCTGCAGTGGCTTCCGCACTAATTGCTGGTTCAGCGTTCGCAGAAAGTGAAGTTGCATTAGATGTGACAAGTGGTGACTCTGCAATGGAAGTAGAGGTTAAAAACCCTACTGACGTATTATCTGATGGTTGGGAAGTGCATGGTTACATGTCTTCTAACTACCGACTAATTGATGGTAATACTGATGCTACAACATTCAGCAAGGGTGATTACCATGTAGCTGGTTCTTCGGCAACGAGTGAAAGTACTAACCAAGTTGAATTTGTAATTAAAAAGCATTCTGAATACGGTAATGGCGTGTGGGCTAACTACAACGTTAGAACTGAATACGGCAACGGCAATTCATACGCTTATTCTTCATCTGGTAACCAGAAAAACAACACAGATTCACAATTTGAAGTTAAAGAAGCATTCATCGAAATCGGTGCTCTTCCATACCTTGGTGAAGATTCGGTAGTTTGGGCTGGTCAACGTTTCTTGAACCGTTCTGCTGGCATCCTTTCTGGAGAGTTCTGGAAGCAATCTTCTGGTGTTGGTGCAGGTTTTGAAACGAAATTAGCAGGCAACAAGTTTGGTATTGCAGCTGTGTCTGCTGATCCAAAAGCTACTGTAAATGATACAACTAAAGAACGCCAAACTCGTACATCTTTGGATTTCTATTACTACGGCGTTGATGCTGGAATTGGTAGTTTAGACTTTGATGCGAAGATCATGAAACAAGACCGAGTGACAGGCAGCAATGCTGACGAAGCTGAGTCTGGTGTTGGCTTATCGGTTACTTTAAACTCTAGCTACTACGGCTTAGACGGTTGGGCACAAACTGGTATCGCTTACGGTACAGGCATGGCGACTAACCGCGGTGTTAACTTTGGTGAGTGGAATGAAACATTCTTAGAAGATGATAATTCACTATTTATTACTTCTTACGGTGTGTTGAACATTTCAGATAAAGTTCAACTAGGTACTGAGTTTACTCACTGGGAAATGCTAGAGATTGGTGCTTGGGGTCTAGATGAAGGTGGTTCACGTACTATGTTTGCTGCTCGTCCATCTTACAAAGTAAATGATAACCTACGTTTTGAACTTACTGCATCTTACTCAATCGAGAAAGCTGAACAATGGCATGCTAAAGACGGTTCTTGGGTATTCGTTGAAGCGGCACCAGTATTTACAGTTAACGCAGACTACTTTGGTCGTCCGCAAATCAAACCTTACGTTGCTTACATGACTGCGCTAGAAGATGGCGTTGGTAACAAAGGTATTGATGGCTCTAAAGATGAAACAGTAGTGGGTGTTCACGCTGAAATCTGGTTCTAAACCATTTATAGTACTAAGGCAGCCTTTGGCTGCCTTTTTGTGTTTTAACTAATCAACAACCAATAGTAAGAGAGATTACAATGAAAAATAAAAGCTCTATTTTAGCCGTGGTACTAGGTGCCTTGCTAGGCGGTTGTGCATCTGACGCTCAGGTTCAAACTGAACTTTCTCCCCCAACCAATTCAGAAGTTTGCTGCAGCGATTTTTCGCAATTCCCCTATGCGCAGCTAAACGACAAAGAAGATTTAAAATTTGATATTGATTTAGGCTCGCCGGTAGGTAACTTCACTACGGGTAACAGCCACTTTGCAGGCTTTAAGTTTAGTGAACGTTCAGGAGAAATGGTCGTCACTTTAGCAAGTTTGATGATTGATGACTCGGTTTTTGCCCCGGAAGTCATTTTTCTAGATGAAGCCTTTCAGCCAGTGAAAACATTAAAGTTCGATGATTTCAGAATACAAGCATCTGATGCTTTTACTCGAACAAGCTATGCTGAACGTTTGCGTGTTGATGCAACCAAAACGCCTTATATGATCATCTACACTCCAGCGGATGAACTTGGTAAAACAATTAAAGTGGATCACCCAGCCAAAGTACGCGCCAAAGAGTATGGCGAAGTGATGCCAATGGTGATTGACCCGGTATACACCAACCGTTTGGGTGGTCGCCTTACTCTTGAAATTGAAACTCTGAAGCTTCGCCCATACCGAGCGACAGCGGCGGTAGCACCAGTAGCCGTTGCCCCTGTTGTTGCAGAACCGGCAGTGACTACCGCTATTAAGGTTCAACAAGAAACTCAAGATTTCTATATTTCTGCTATTCAAAAAGCGGTGAAATCAGGCGATGTGCCTAAAGCTCTAGGCCTACTTGATGAAGCAAAAGCGTTGAATGTTGAAGGTGCTCAAGAAGCGTTTGTACGAGCCGTTAACGCTAAATAGTTCCATTTAAGGCATATATCTATTATTCATTAACGCTCCGAAAGGGGCGTTAATTTTATGTATTTATCAATTATATTTTTGAGCCGAACTTTGTTGGTTTAAGGAGATGTCATGCATACAGAGGAATCAACACTCGTCATCCATTCTGATTTTTTTATCCCGCAACTCAACCGCTCCCGGACGGTTCGCATTTATTTACCAATAGGCTATGAAGCTTCTTCAAAACGCTACCCTGTGCTTTACATGCACGACGGACAAAATGTTTTCGAAGAAAAAACGGCCACTTATGGAATGAGCTGGAAAGTTCGTGACACGCTAGATGCCATGCAAAACAGTTCAAAGCAGGATGGCATGATAGTCGTAGCGGTGGATAGCAGTGAAGAGCTAGATAAAATGAGCCGCTACGATGAGTATTCACCATATAAAGCCAGCGAGGAAGTGCTTAAGCTAGGTATTGAAGAAGTGCTGCTAAAGCATGGGGGAGAGGGAAATGAGTACCTTGCCTTTATATGTGAGACCTTAAAACCATATATTGATGGTCATTACCGAACCAACCCGCAACGTGAATCTACTTATTTGGCTGGAAGTTCAATGGGCGGTTTAATCAGCCTTTATAGTGGGATTAAGTATCAGCAGGTATTTTCTAGTATCGGGGTGTTTTCCCCTGCATTTTGGTTTAATTACTCTGCGTTTTTTAAGTTAGCGTCTGAAGCTGAGTTTGGATTACCCATGACTATTTATATGGACATGGGAACCAATGAAAAAAGAGATGGCTCAAAGGTCGATTTTGCTGAGGTTTATCTATCAGGTTCGCGGGATATGAAAACCTTGTTAGAAGATAAAGGCAATGTTTCGTTGTTCTATGTTGAAGGTGAAGGGCATGAACATAATGAAATAGCGTGGGCTGAGCGTTTCCCTGTATTTATTCGCAGCATTTTGGATCATCAATCCTGAATATCACAAGTTTCAAAAAATACGTTTAATAATAGAAAATGGCGTTTGAGGTAAACTCAAACGCCATTTTTGATCGATTTATCTCTTTTAATTGAGTGCTATGAAGGGAAGAGAGTGTTAAACGTTAGTCCTTGGCAACTTCTAAGTTCTCTTCTGTTCTTTTATTTAAAAGATAATCTTTGGTTAACACACTTTGGTGCTGGAGCGTGAAGTCTGGTTTAGCAAAGTGCAAATTATCCAAAGATGGGTATTGTTTGCTCGGAATAATACTCACACTGTTTGGCTCGGTGCTTGTGGTTACTTCACCTGTTTTATGATTAATGACGATGTCTAAATCCACATTTGCTGGGCATTCAATTTTTACGTCTGTTTCATTACTTACCTTCAAAGTAATGCATAGCTGTAGTTTGTTGCTGTGTAGCTTGTTGGACTCTTGTTTATGTACTGATGTTTGTGCCGCGCTGATCACGTAATGGCTAGTATCATTTTGCTTGTTAAACTGAACCTTAAGCAAGCTACTCTCTCCATAAGGAAGAGTTGCACTTAGCTCCGTCCATGCACTTGGTAGCCTTGGGTTCAAATGAATACGATTAGCCAACAACTGTGGGCGGTAGCCTAAGTAGTCTTGCTGAGCATTACGAGCGTATTCAGAGACAGACCAAGCTTGGGCAAATGTTCCAGATTCAACTAACGGGCTTTCAAGCAGTTGGTTTGATAAAGAAGAACCATCAGTAATCGTCTGGTAAGCATCTAAGTTTTCACTCATTGCACCACGGCAGCCTTGCTTTAAGATCTGCTGACCTAGATTCCTAGAGAGCTCGTAGCTTAACTCTTGTTGGTTTAATCGGTTAAGCGCACTTACAGTGAAACCAGCGTTCCACCCCCAAATTGTACCGTTATGGTAGGCCGCGTCTTTGTGGTATTGAACCTGGTTGTCATGGTAAGGGTGAAAATCAATATGTTCTTGCTGAAGCGAGCAAATACCCCAAGGGAACAGTAAAGTTTCAACCGCATTTTTCACTATATGCTGTTCAATGCCATCATCTGCCAAAGCGCTATCTTGTGGGATCGACAACACCATTAATTGGTTCGGTCGAATGCTGTAATCAGGCTTATCTTCATTAGATAAGTGATCCGCTAATTGCTGTTTGTCTGCATCCCAGAATTTATTGTTGAAGCTCTCTTTGATGCTAGAAGATAGCTTATGCCATTCTGACTTAGCGTCTTGGTCATCCACTAACTCAGCCAATTGCATTGCACAATTTACACTTTCAAACCACAATGCTTGAATGTCATTAGCTTTTGGTCCTCTTGGCGACCAAGGTGTAATGCCATTGATTTTTGCGTCCATCCAAGTGTCAGGATGGCGGTGTGACATTAAATTGTCTGAATCGAGGTATTCTTTTTCAACGCCCTCAATAAAGCGTTTCACTGTTGGGTAAATGTCTTTAGCAAACTCAGTATCACCCGAGTAATTTATGTACTCTAAGGCTTCTCGTATCATCCACGGCGTGCCATCGGTGGTGTTGTAAATAATATTGGATTTACTGGTGACACGGTTAGGAATACGACCAAAGTTTTTAGATTCTTTATCTAACATTTGCATAGAGGCAAAGTTTTGAATTACTGCTTTGGCTTCATCAAATAAGCCATTGACTAAGCTAGTGCCAGATAGAGCAATAAAGGTGTCTCTGCCCCAGCAATCTTTAAACCAAGGTAGCCCAGCCCAAATACCTGTACCAAACTCATGACTAATAAAGGTTCGGCTAGATAGACGAGCCCACATCACCGATTTATTGAAGTGGGTGTCGTTCGTCCACAAGTAGTTTTTAAGTAAAAATTGGTAGATGCTTTGTTGATGAGAAATAAATGCGGACTCTTCAACGGCTTTTACTGCTTGAGCTTGAGTCTCTTCAAGTGTGTCACCAAAAGATAAGTACACACACAATGAATGCTCTGGTTGCTGAGTTTCCAGTTTTAGTTTCACATTATTTTCAGATAGGTGCATCACCGCGTCGAGTTCTGGTGAATTGGCGAGTGTCATTTCTTTTGCTGAAATTGATTTATCCGCAGCAATTGAAATAAAACGCGGGCTGCCTTCTGGGCAAATACTGTCGTCAAGCTCTATGGTTATGCAGTTTTGCTTAGTGTGAATGCTTGAGTGTGTGGTCGGAATGTTCAGTTCAGGGACTATTGCTAATATGGCTTTGTCTTCAGCGTTCACATGTAAACAAGCTAATCTTGACCCTTGAATGATGCTCAAGCAGTCTGAAGAAGTAGGGTTTGAGATGTTTCTCTTTTGATTGGAATAGTGATGCTCAATGCCATAAGGCATCAAACTGGCACGATTAGCGGATTCTTTGTCATTAATTTTATGATCTACGAAGCTGGCAAAACCGCCTAAAACCCAACCTTGGTGGTGGCGATACTTACCGCTGTTCACAAAGCTATGCGTAGTTCCGTGATAGTAACCATCTACGTTATCACCGAATACAAACGGAAAACTTTCCATTTCGGTTATCGCGAGCTGTTGGAATAATTCATAGTGTGGGAGCGCAAAGTCAGGTTTGTGCCAGTCTATTTTTGATTGTGTTGCAGTGTCCGTAATTAGGATTGTATCCGTGAGCTGTCTTGTTGGGCGGTGGTTTTGAGGCTCGCCTTCAGCAAAGATAATGGTAGGAACATCACCTTGGAAATTGAGCTCTAACGTAAATAAACCTGGAGCTGAAGGTGAAAACAGAAGGTCGTTTCCAATTCCCTGAGTGGTGACAAGCTGAGTCAGTGTATCCGTTTTGCACACGGTAGGATTATTGGCATGGCCCGATAAGGTCCAATTCTCTGTACCGTCTAAGTCGGATATCTTGAAGCGATATTGATCCGTAGATAAACAGACAGTTGTTTGTAGGCAGTGTTCGGAAAGCGAGACGAAAGGGGTATCTAACCCCCAACCATTAAAAGTGCCTTTAAGATAGAGAGTAGGGATTTGCATAGCGATGTAATTTCCAGAAATGAAAAAAGGCACAGCGAACTGTGCCAAACTTACGGACAATTAGTACTTGGAATACAGTACTTGAAATATAGGACTTGGAATTATTTAGTAATTTGTTTAGCAGCCATATCTAGCGCTTCTCTTACTGTTTGCTTACCTTGCATTGCGTTATCAATTGCAGCGCCTTCAGCAAACCAGTAAGCGGTCATTTGAGGGATGTTAGGCATTACTTCACCGTTTTCTGCATTGGTCATTGTTGACTTAATGCGCTCATCGCTCTCTAGGATTTTTTGGAATGATTTCAGTGTAACGGCACCTAGTGGTTTGTCATCATTCATGATTTTTAGAGACTCATCTAAGAATAGGTAGTTCTCTAAAAATTCTACTGCTAGGTCTGTGTTTGGACTTGCTGAGTTAATACCCGCACTTAGGATGCCAACGAATGGGTTACCTTTACCACCATTTAAAGTTGGTAGAACCGCAACGCCATAGTTAACGCCCATTTTATCTAAGTTGCCCCAAGCCCAAGGACCATTGATAGTCATTGCTGCATCACCTTTAGTGAACGCCGCTTCAGCTACTGAGTAATCCATATTAGGGTTTAGTACGCCCTCGTTAACCATATCTACTAAGAATTGAAGACCGCGAACACCAGCAGCGTTGTTTACGCCAGTGCTTTTCTCATCGTAGCCATCTGCTGTTTTCTCAAAAGCAAATGCGCCGCCAGAAGAAATAACCGGCCATGTGAAGTAAGCATTCTTAATATCCCACATGATTGCTTGCTTGTTTTGCTTCTGCATATCTTTTTGGATATCAGCTAGCTCTTCCCATGTTTTTGGTGGGTTTGGCAGTAGGTCTTTGTTGTAGATAAGAGAAGGGGCTTCAATAGAAACAGGGTAGCCGACAATCTTGCCTTCAACCGTTACTGCGTCCCAACTGAAGTCAACAATCTTGTTTTTGAATTCTTTACTTGGTTTGATTTCATGTAGAAGACCAGATTCTGCATAACCACCGAAGCGGTCGTGTGCCCAGAAAATGATATCAGGACCGCCGCCAGTAGCCGCGTGCTGTTGGAATTTAGCTTCTAGAGATTCAGGGTGCTGAACAATGATTTTAACGCCTGTATCTTCTTCAAATTGTTTACCAATTTGAGCAAGACCGTCATAGCTTTTATCGCCATTGATCCAGATGGTGATTTCACCTTCTTCCATCGCGACAGCAGGAGCATTACATAAAGCAGCAAGGGTACAAATAGACAGAGTTTTTAATACATGTTTCATAGTTCAGTTCCATTTTCAGAAGGTTATCCATAAGTGATAAGAGCTTCTACTAGTTCTTATTATCTTGGGTGAATTATAGCGATGCAGGGGAAGAAGGAGAAATAGGATTATGAGTGCTAGATATAGCTTTAATCTATACCTTTGGTGAAAGTCACCTTAAATAAAGGCTATTGGAATTTTTTGTGATATAGAGCGTTTTCATAAGTGTGAAGAATCGCTCAAACTCTTTTTGGTAAAGGAAGAGGAATGTTTTTACGTACTCAGTTGCTTAGCAAATAAATGTGTTTTTTGAATAAAAAAAGAGGCAAGGATATGAGACTTGCCTCTTTGGGTTGCTACGTATTTTCTTTGATTTAATTTGCTATAAAACCTTATGAATCAGTTTAAAGCTTCACAGCAAAAGACTCGTATGGCTTCAAGTTCAGTGTTTCTGATATTGCAGTGACAGCTTGGTAGTTGTTAATCAAGCAAGTTAGATCTTGTTTTTGGTACTCAGTTGGTACATCTAGCGTTAAAGCTTCATCTGAGAAGTTACAGATAACGAATAGTTTCTCTTCGTTAAGCTCTCTTACGTAGGCAAATACTTTGTCGTGGTCTTCAAACACAGGAGTGAATGACCCATGAACAATGGCAGGATGCGCCTTACGTAGTTTGATTAAATCTTGGTAGTGATAGTAAATAGAATTTGGGTTGGCTAACGCCTCTTCCACATTGATTTCTGGGAAGTTCGGATTCAGTTCAATCCATGGAGTTCCCTTGGAAAAACCAGCATTTTCACTGTTGTCCCAATGCATCGGCGTACGAGCATTATCACGGCTATTTTCGTGAATCGCATCCATCATGTGTTCATGAGTCACGCCCGATTCTGTGCGTACTTTGTAAAAGTTCTGGGTTTCAATATCCTTATATTGCTCAAGGTTTTCAAAAGCAACATTGGTCATACCGATTTCTTCACCTTGGAAAATGTAAGGCGTGCCTTTTAAGAAGTGTAGGCAGGTTGCCAGCATTTTCGCAGACTCCACGCGGTACTCTTTATCGTTACCATATTTGGAAACCAGTCTTGGTAAATCGTGGTTGTTCCAGAACAGAGAGTTCCAGCCACCATCAGCCAACTCTACTTGCCACTTAGTTAGTACTTGCTTGAATTCTTTCAAATCGAGCGGGATTGGGTTCCACTTGTCACCGTTTTCCCAAGTCAGGGTAATGTGCTCAAATTGGAAAACCATCGACAGTTCATTTCTGTCTTGTGCGCTGTATAGTTTGGCAATTTCAGGTGTTGCGCCCCAAGTTTCCCCAACCGTTAATAGGTCTTTTTCACCAAAAGTTTTTTGGTTCATTTCCTGCAGTAGGCTATGTAAACGAGGACCGTTTCCTGTGATGCCTTTGTCGATTTCTTTACCGATAAGGTCAATCACATCTAGGCGGAAACCACCTATGCCTAGGTCAATCCACCAATTCATCATGGCGTGAACTTCATCTTGAACTTTGGTATTTTCCCAGTTCAAATCTGGCTGTCTTTTTGAGAATAGATGGAAGAAGTACTGCTGAGTATGTTCATCCCAATGCCAAGCACTGCCACCGAAAATTGACTCTTGATCATCTGGAGCACTGCCGTCTGGTTTAGCATCACGCCAAATGTAGTAATCACGGTATGGGTTGTCTCTAGAAGAGCGCGCTTGTTCGAACCAAGTATGTTCATCAGATGTGTGGTTCACGACAAGATCCATCACTATTTTTATGTCACGTTTGTTCGCTTCATCAAGTAAGCGCTGCATGTCTTCCATGCTACCGAACTCTTTGGCGATGGCTTGATAGTCAGAAATGTCGTACCCGTTGTCATCCATTGGAGATTGATAAACAGGAGACAACCAAAGCACATTAATACCAAGATTTTTCAAATAGTCTAACTTGCTGATGATGCCATTTAGGTCACCAATGCCATCATTATCTGAATCTAAGAAGCTACGTGGGTAAATTTGATACACCACGGCGTCATGCCACCATTTTTGTTCCATTATTCAATTCCACTCAATAAAACGATTGGGCTTACTATAGTGATTTTATGCGAGGTGGGGAAATAGCGTTAGACTCATTTCTCTATAGGAAAAAGCTATATCATGGCTGTTGTTTGATGTATGTTTTACATAACGCTATAAATCGTTGAAAAACCAACCGCGCATTTTGTGATGTTATGCAAATAAAGAGAAAGCAATATGAATAAGCCATACCGATATTTTTTGATGGTTGCCCATACTGGCAGCATAAAAGGTGCCGCTGATAAGCTCAATATCAGCCAACCTTCTTTGACTGCTGCCATTAAAAAGTTAGAAGCCGATGTTGGTGTGCCTATTTTTATTCGTAAATCCAAAGGTGTGGAATTAACGGAGTATGGGCGTTTATTCCGAGAGTATGTGCAAGAGCAACAAGAAAAACATTTGAGCTTAATGCACCGCTTTACCGATATGCAGCAACGCCAATTGGGTAAGTTAAAAATAGGAACGGGTGAAGCGTGGTGGGAACAATTCGTTTGCCACTCCGTTAAAGAATACAAATTAATAGAGCCAGCTTGCTCATTGCATTTGGAATTTGGAAATAATTTGTCTTTGATGCACCACCTTGTCCAAGGTGATATCGACTTGTTTGTGGGGCATGAAGTCACGGGTTTACATGAGCGTTGTAAAGTGACGTTTCATCCTTTGTTTCAAGATAAAGAAGCCATTTTTGTTCGAAAAGATCACCCGCTGCTGACTAAGAAAAAATTGGGCATGGGTGATCAATTGAAGAGTCAAGAACAGTACCCGTTATTACGAGTGACGCCTGAGCATTCAAGGCACAATTCGGTTCTCTCTGATCATGTTAATTCCCAAGAAGATGCAATGGAAAGCCAGTTGGTTGGGCGTGATGTGTATGATGTGGACTCACTTTTCGCCAGCATTGATATGTTAAAAATGACTGATGCGGTGATGCCATATAGTCAGAAAATGTGCGCTTGGATGAAAGAGCGAGAGATTGAAACCTTACTGGTGAATGAAGAAAGGTTAGGCAATGTCGGGATTTATACTAAGCAGGGGATTGATGATCAAAAGATCCAACGATTTGTCCAGATTTTGCAAAAATCGATTTAAGGTAGTTATGTAAGCCCGCTACCAAACCTAGATTCAAGCTATGCCAAACCTAGCTTTAAGCTGAACCAAAACCTGATTTGTATACTGTAACTTGCTTGAGGCTATTGAAGCTAAGCTTATAGAAAATAATGCTTTAGAAAGCAAATCTCTAGAAACGAAAAAGCGCCAACCTACTATAGGTTGGCGCTTGCTTTTAGTTGGCGCTGTTTTAGAGCAGCCAAGCTTTATGCTTTCATATTACATTTACTAAAATTACTTAGCAGTAATCGTTAGCTCTTTGTTTAGAATGTTGAATGCCACTTGGTAGCTACCTGCTGTTGCAGGAGTAAAAGCAATATTGCCGCTTGAGTCAGTAATCTCTAGAGATTCAGACCCCTGAACCACATCATTAAATGCATGTTCACATTCGCCCCAGTTACCACAAGTCATTTTAAACTGAGTTGTTTCACCGGCAGTCAGCTCCGCTGTTGTAAATGAAATCATTTCAGGCTTATCAGCATCTGATGTCATTTTCTGAGCATCACCGTGCGCCCAATCGCCAGAAATTGTGCCTGGGATGAACCACGTTTTACCCACATAGCTTTCGCTTAGTACAGCATCAACCACAACAGGCGTCTCAGTATTGGTTGCATCAAGTGTGAACTCGTACATGCCCATTTCAGAGAAGTTACTTGGGCAGTTATCACCACCACAGCTAATTTCTGTATCCCATGAGCCTTTAGTAAATTTGTAGCCAGTATCTTTAGCAAGACCTAGTTGAACTGTATACAAACCGCCATTAGCGTAAGGTACTTCGATAGTTGATGGATCCCAAGATGCAGCAGGGAAGTCACCAGCAATGTAGATCTTGGTGTTACCAAATGGAGGTAAATCATCAAGTTTTTCGCTCACTGGCAAACCTAGCCCACGTTCGCCGTTACGAGCTTGTACAAACACTGCGCTAGACCAAGCAGGAACCGAGAACTTACCTTCTGCAAACTGTGAAGCACCGGCTACGCCGCCATCCACATGTTCTTCACTTAATGCAAAACCAGCAAGTTCGATGGCTTTGCTTTCGTGGTCAACAAAATCACCAATAACTTGAGTTTCTGGTGATGCGTTGATAACCACTACGATTGAATCAAGATTTGCATCTAGGTCAGTCGTTTGTGTTGAACCGTTATCAATGCTCATTACAATCAAACCTGGAGTTTGACCTTTGCCTGAATTACGGAAGTCGACACGTTTCATGATTTCTTCAGCACTTGGCAGTGTCATCAAATCAGAAGCACTACGGATGCGTAGCATTTCTTTGTAATTTGAGTACATCAATTCCAAGTCTTTAGCTTGTGGCTGAGCATTAACGTCGGCCGTTACTTGACTGATCAAATCATAGTTAGCGAAGTCTTTATCTTTTGCTGGTAAGCCTTTGTTCCAGTTGTTGTCTGCAAGAGTAAAGTCGACAAGGTTGTACCAATCGCCGTAGTCGTAAGAGTCACGCTGCATTGATTTAGAACGTAGCAGTTCACCACCCATATGGTTGAACGGCATTGCTTGACCTAGTAGAACGGTCGCCATACCAACAGACTGCATTTGAACGCGAACTTCAACTGATGCCTCTGAAGGCACTTTGTACATGTTGATGTCCCAGAACGTTTGGTTATCGTGCTTAGAAACGTAGTTTTGAACTTCCCAAGGTTGTTCTGCGTAACCGGCTTGCTGGCCGTTATAGTCAATGCTTGAACCTACTTGAGTTGTCCCTTCGTAATCGACCATCTTGAATTTCTTCAAGTTGCCAGCCATACCTAAGCGAGTTAAGTCAGTTTGGTGAAGGGCGCGAGCTAATTCTGTATCAGACACATTGCCTTCTGCATCTCGGCTTAGCTCATTAGGTAATACTGCTGCACCAGTAGCAAAACCTTGAGTTTCACGGATGCCGTTAGCTTCATCAAATGGGCTACCGCCACGTACTGCATCTCTCAATCTATCTGAGAATGAGCCAATACCAGTGCCACCAAGGTTCGGTTGAGTTGCTTGTACAAAACGTTTGTTGTTCTCAACTTCACCAAAGTTCCAGCCTTCACCGTAGAAGTAAACTTCAGAATTGACTTCACGCGCTGCGGCTAATGTTTGCTCCATTTGTGAAAGTGGATGGTGACCCATTAAGTCCCAACGGAAAGCATCAATTTTGTAAGCTTCAACCCAAGTTTGGATAGAGTCATCAATCAGCTTGGCAAACATAGCATTTTCAGGCGCTGTGTTTTCACAACAGGTTGATGTTTCTACTAGACCTGTATCCGGAACTAAACGTTGGTAGTAAAGTGGAACGACTTTATCCAGTACCGACTTGTCGTTCATGCCTGAAGCGTTGGTATGGTTGTACACCACATCCACAACGACGTTCATGCCGATATCTTCTTTAACTGACTTCACCATTTCACGGAATTCTAGGATACGCGCTGTACCTTCTGCATCGCTAGAGTATGAACCTTCAGGAACCGTGTAATGGAATGGGTCATAGCCCCAGTTGTATGAGTCGACTGAACGAACGTATTCGTTAAGTCCTTCAATCACTGGGTTTTCTTTCGAATCGCTTGCTTTTAGCTCTTCAAATGCATCAGCAATCGTGCCACCACTTGTACAGTAGCCACTGAATCGGTCATCTTTTTCAACAGATGCATTCAGTGAACAAAGTTTACTAAACGGTTCGTCGATATTGGCAACTTTATCGGGATCTTCGTTGATCGTCGCGATATCAAATACAGGCATTAAGTGCAGGTGAGTCATACCTGCTTCACTTAGCTCTTTCAGGTGGTTTACTGGAACTGAGTTTTGTTCGGTGAAGGCTAGGTACTTACCTTTGTTGTCTGTACTTGCATCTTGAGCTGAGAAGTCACGGACATGAGATTCGTAAATCACCATGTTAGACAAATCACCATTTTCAGGATTTTGAGAGTGTGGTGCGTCTAAACCATCCCAACCAGCTGGTTTCAAATCATCTGAATCTAAATCGATGGCTTGGCTGTATAGAGAGTTTGTTGAAAGGCTCACTGAGTACGGGTCAGTTACTTCGTAGCCGTAACCTTTTTGCTCTCTTGGTTGGAACACTTTCATTGCGTAACGGTAGAATTTGTTGTCTACCGCGTCAGTTTCTAGTTCAACACTCCAGCTACCAGAAGCAGTATCTTCAGTCATTGCGTGACGTGAAGCTTCAGACTTGTCGCTGTTGTAAACCACCAATTCAACTTCAGAAGCTGTTGGAGCCCACAGACGGAAAGTCACGCCGTCATCACCATAAATTGGACCGTATTCTAGATCGGCAGCATCTTCAGCGAAAATAGCATCAATCGCACCAGCAAATTGAATGGCAGTTGAAGAACGCAGTGCTGATGGTTCATTTGCAGCACCATTTGAAGAAGCAATGGCAATTAAGCTGCCTTTCATCAAAGACGCAAGTGATAACTCACTTGGTAGATCTGGCACTTCAAATGCCGGGTAATCAGCAAGGTGAGGGAATTGTTTTTTCTGTGTGTCAGTGAGCGTTGCACCAGTTAGTTTGATCGATGCGCCGGTGACGACACCGTTTTCTGATACATCGTACTTACCGTTTGAGCTGAACATGATTTGCACAAGGTCAGCACCGTTGCCTGCGCGCCACACCATGGTGTTGTCATCAAGTAAAATCGCCCCAACGGTATCAATAGTGAACTCTGAAGATGGACCGCCTACTGCAAACGCGTCATCTCGGGTTGGGTAAGACGTTCCGCTGCCAGGAATATAAGTGACGCCTGGGTTATCTGCTTGACCTGAAATATCAATCACAAGGTCGTTACCAATAAGCTTATCTTTGTTGGCGTTACGGAAAATTACGTTGAAACATTGAGTGGCATCATCAGTAACCGGTACATACCAAACTGGACCAAACTCATCAGAGGCATCTGGTGTTACGCTTACGTCGTCCCATCCACCATTTAGGTAGTCTTCACCCGCAGCGGCACAACTGGCGTTATTCCAGATATGCAGGTTTAAGTTTGCGTAGCCGTTTTTATCAGCACCGTCTTCTTTGTAATCACCTAGTGCATCGTATAAGTGTAATGCAAAGTGACCAGACGGTGGAGCGGGTAATTCACCAGGTGCTGATACTTCTGGTAATTTTACGTCAGTACCGGTTTGATCAAGCCCGTGAGCCATCATCATAGTGTCTTGGCGAGAACCTTCAACTTTGTCGCCAGTATGAGTCACACCTAGTGACTTACCAGCATCATTACTGTCTAAGGTCACGGCTGCTTGCTGAGTTGTACCATCTGAAATATTGCACGCGCCTTGTGCTTCTGTTGCAGTAACTAACCAAGTAGGACCAAAATTATCAGACGATGTTGCCGTAAATGATTTGTCACCACACTCTAGTACCCACTGGCTAAAGTCGGTGGTGACATTTGCCATACGAGAAACTGTGGATGTCGTATCTGCAATGTAGCTGACAGAAATTTCAGTAGCAGAAGGAGCTGCAGCAGCAGAAGGTAAGACTACATTCGGTGCAAGTTCCACTTCTGAAGGTACAGAGGTTGAGGGTGTTGGTGCGACATAAGTTGAGTCATCGTCGCTACAACCCGAGATTACTGTTGCTGTTAGGATTGGCAGCATAGCCTTGGATAAGGTCGATAGCTTAAAGGTTTTTGTATTCACGTTTGATATCCATATAGTTTTTATTTCAGTTGAATATCGTAGTGTTTAATAGGTCGAACGGTGTGTGAGCGGTATAGCCAAAGTTATTTTGGATATGGAAATTTAGAAAATACAGTGAGGTCGTCACGCTTTGTATAATGAAAACTAATATTACCTTTGATCAATCACTCACAAATTATCTATTCATGAGGTAAAGGCGTAGAGCATGGGAGTAGGAGGAGAGGATGAGCTCTACTCCTAAGAAGTGTGAGCTTAATGCCGATATTGAACGAACTTGTTTTTCACAAAAAATAAAGGGTGAGCAATTCACCCTTTATTTGTTCTCTTGATAGTTAAAAACCTATTAAATTGGGCTTTAAAGTCTGTTTTTTATGCACTAAATTTTCCGAATTAAAATGGTAGAGATAATACTAATGCCGATGTTGCTAATGGTTCTAATTGCAAGCTGATGAAGCCTTCTCCGTGGTTGTTCACTTTTAATGTAGCCTTTGAATGGTTGCCAATACATTCACTCATATCATAAACCCCTTCTTTTAAATCAATGGCTTGAAGAGTGCTTTGTGGAATCACTAGATCTATGAACTCCGAGTTATGCTGGTGGAAGTTTGCTGAAGCAATCACCAGTTCATTTTGATCATGGCGAATAAACGCGTAGCAGGAATCACTTAAATGGTTCGATTGATGTAAGTCGACATAAGCACCTGTCATGGATGAATGCTTAAGGGTGAAATTCATCACTGTTTTATAGAAGGCGCGAAGTTGCTTCTCATCATCATTGAGCTGCCCGCCGTCGAACTTCCCGTTATTCATCCACTTTTGGTGTTGAGGTACGCCAATGTAATCAAAGATAGAGGTACGAGAAGGTTGCCCAAATCCTGCATTTTCAGCCCCAGATTCACCGACTTCTTGACCAAAATACAACATGGTAGGTGAGCTACTTAATAAAGCACTGACTAGCATTGCAGGCTTAGCAATATTGGGATCACCGACAAATTCTGGTGAAGCAATTCTTTGTTCATCATGGTTATCAAGGAAGTGCATCATATGGTGTTCAATGTCTTGAAGTTGATGCTGAATTTCCGGAATGATAGCGGTTGATGCTTTGCCCTGCATGATGGCTTTCAAACCATCATAGAGATCGACCTTATCGTATAAGTAATCCATCTTGCCTAGCTTGATGTAATCTCGGTAAAGATGAGGTTGATACACTTCGGCCATTAAAAACGCTTCTGCATTCTTCATTTTGATTGAAGAGTTGAGGTAGCTCCAAAATTCAACTGGCACCATTTCCGCCATATCATAGCGGAAACCATCCACGCCTTTAGATAGCCAGTATAGAGCTATATCTCGGAATTTAACCCAAGAGTCAGGGACTTCAAATTCAAGCCAAAAGTGATAATGATCCATGTAATCGCGGTGTTCAAAGTCACGAGGTAACTCTGGGAAATCTTTGGTGCCATCAGGCTTAATGCCATAGTTCACTTTTACGGTTTCGTACCAGTCGTCGAAGTTTGGCTTGGAAAGGCGAGATCCATTACCTGTCCATTTTGCTGGGTTTTCAATAAATGGAGTCGCTAGGCTCGGATGATTTTCTCCACCAAGAGGCATGAACTCAGAGATAATATCTGGCAATTCAAATGCAGCGTTAGGGATATAATAGAAGTTATTATCGCGATGGTACTCTACGCTGGTATCGTCTTGGCTACCGAAATCTTTGATACCAGGCGGGTTGTTTTCCCCTTTGTATTGGCGTGCAACATGATTGGGTACGATGTCGATAATGACTTTTAAGCCGTTTTCATGGCTTCTTTGTATTAGCGCTTCGAACTCTTCAAGGCGAGAGGTTGGCTCATTAGCTAAATCAGGGTTTACTGAGTAGTAATCTTTGACTGCATAAGGAGAGCCAGCACGCCCTTTGACGACACTTGGGTGATCATTGGTAATACCAATGTCGTTGTAATCCTTGATGACAGCATGATGCGGGATGCCGGTATACCAAATATGGGTTATACCAAGATCTTTTATTTCAGCCAGAGCGTGATGCGTGAAATCACTGAATTTTCCTACTCCATTTTCTTCCATCGTACCCCATGGAGTATTGGTGGTATTTTTGTTGCCAAACAAACGTGTAAAAACTTGATAGATAGCATGTTTATTATTATTCATTGTTATAATTCCTTTATATTCCATCATGTTATGTAGGGATGGATAAGGCATTTAGGCTAACGTATTTGTAAAAAAGCTTACTCATCCTTTATAAAAGATTTAAGGGCGTAGCTGAGTTTTCTTTGAAGGCTTGAATCGCTAATCTAGGCGCGTCAGTGAATACTTCGCGCATTGAACATTCAGTCAGTTTAATAAAATTTAAATCTAAGGAGTCTTTTTGTCTCTCACTATCATTTTTAGCTGTATTTATTTAAGCATTGTCGCAGTGAGTATGCTGCTTTTTACTTCTTCTCAGGCGCTGTTCGTCGCCTACATTGTGATGAGCATTTTAACCTTCGCGCTTTATGCGAAAGATAAACGAGCGGCAATAAAAGGTAAGTGGCGAACCAAGGAAAGTACGTTACACCTGTTTTCTTTGTTGGGAGGTTGGCCTGGTGCGTTACTGGCGCAAGCGAAATTACGCCATAAAACTCAAAAGCAGCCATTTAAAGCTATTTTATGGATGTCGATTATCGGGAATATCAGTGCATTTTTGTGGGCTTTGACGGCGCAAGGACAAGCCGTGTTACAACCTATCCTTGCGAACTTATTGGTTAACTAAACTATTGGCTAACTAAATTATTGAGCAGCTATGTATCTAAGCAATTGAGCATTTAAAATGAACTGAGTTTTCAGCCGTGTTAAAGCGTTAGATAACTAGATAACGTTTTGACTCAAGGCCTAGAAGTTAGGTGAGTCAATGACTAGAAATTAGAGCATTGGAATTGTCGACGCGAGCAGTAAACCAGCCATCCCATAGTTGAAGCTCTTAATGCGCATTGGGGTCGTTAGCCAGTGCTGTAATTGTTTACCCGCTGCAGTCCAAAAAGTCACAGAAGGTAAATTGGCCAAGGTGAAAATCCCTGCAATGATGGCTAATTCCCACCAAGAGCTTCCAGAGCTATAGACCGAAACCGCTGTTAATGCCATTGACCATCCCTTTGGATTCACCCATTGAAAACTCGCCGCACCTAGAAAAGTCATGGGTTTGAATGTGTCTGAATTTTTAGCTTTGCCACTGGTAGCAATCTTGATTGCAAGGTACACCAAGTAAGCCAAACTCAGGTACTTTAAAACTTGGTGCGTGACTGGGTAAGCATTAAATACGCCCATTAAACCGAACCCAACTAATAGCAACATTACGGCGAAACCGAGTGCGATACCCAACATGTGTGGGATGGTTCGAGCAAAGCCGACATTAGCTCCTGAAGTCATTAACATGATGTTGTTTGGCCCTGGAGTAAAGGTCGAGACAAACGCAAATAACGCCAATGCACTGAGTTGTTCTAATGGCATAGTTTTCTCCATTTTTATTTATGCTGAGTAAGCACCGTATGCATGTGATGTACGAGCTTAAAATATGAGTGAATGCAAATAGTGCGAATGCAGAAGTGGTAAACCAACGAGCATTGAAATATAGGCATGAGAATCTTGTCTGACCGGTCAAGCTTCATACTAGGTGGAAAGCACCGCAATTTTGTGTTTATATTCATCTCATTAAGGATTTTTGAGCAATAAACAACGGCTATGGATAGATTTGACGAAAGAATATTGCATGAGCTAAAAGCTGACGGCAGAATCTCCAATGTAGACCTTTCTGAAAGGGTAGGGTTATCTCCATCAGCAACCCTAAGGCGAGTGCAAGATTTAGAGAAAAAAGGGGTGATTCAAGGCTATCGCGCGGTATTAGATAATGTGCAAATGGGCGTTGGTTTTATTGCTTACGTATCGATTGGTTTATCTAGCCACAGCAAAGCGGCTCAACTTGAATTCGAACAGCATGTCAGCTTAGAAAGTGAAGTAGTTGAATGCCACAATATTACGGGTGCAAATGAATATTTATTACGAGTAGAAACCCGTGATTTACCAAGTTATAAAAAGTTTCACGCTGATGTTTTAGGTGAATGCGCGCAAGTTCAATCCATTTCAACGATGGTAGTGATGGATACGCCAAAAGACGAACGCTAGCCATAACTATTCAATGAAAATCTTAGTTAAGGTTATGAAGTTTAATGATTTTAATTAGCGCTAAAGTTGTATGAAATGTTGGGTTATTGATTAAGGAAAGAGAGTGCCAAATACTAACCAGTTATTATTGTTTCTTGATGTTGTTCAGCAAGGGTCTTTTACCAAAGCTGCGGCTTTACACAATATGGATAACTCTTCACTTTCAAAACAAATTAAGAAGTTGGAAGCTGATCTTGGTGTGCAGCTTTTGAACCGCTCTACTCGGTCCTTTTCTTTGACCTCTGCCGGTGAAGACATTCTTGCTCAAACCCATGTTCTTCAAGATACGCTTGACCAAATTCAAGGTATTGCTGATTCGTATCAGTCTGAACCTAAAGGTATGTTACGAATTACGACTCCCATCTATTTTGGTCAACAATACCTGCAGCCGATAGTATCTGATTTTATGAAGCGCTACCCTGATGTGCAGATCACCTTGTCTTTAAATGATAAAAAAGCCGATATCATTGCTGATCAGTACGATATTGCTTTTCGAATTGGCAAGCTTGCAGAGTCTAATCTAATTGCTCGAAAAATTGCAGACACTCACTTTTTGCTGGTGGCTTCTAAAGAGTTTGTTGAGCAGCACGGTATGCCTGAAACTCCGCAAGATTTGATTAAGCTTCCTGCAATAATTTACAGCAATAGAGATATTAGGTTAGACCACCTTCGCATTAATGAAAGTCCGGGAAGTGACCTGTACCATAGTTGGAAAATGAAAGGCAATTTTGTTGTTAGTGATGTTCGAACGATCGTTGCTGGGGTCAGTGATGGGCTCGGCTATACCTTGCTTGACTTGTCTAACCTTCATTACTCAATGGAAGAATTGGGCTTAGTCACTTTATTGCCTGATTATCATATTTCGAGGTTAGATACCGCTATTTACGCAATATACCCGCACAGAAAGCAGACTAAGCTAGTCAAAGAATTTATCCAGAGTGTGCAAGACTATATTGGTAGTCCCCCTATGTGGGAAAAGAACCGACTAAAAAAGCAATAAATTACTGAACAAAGAATCTACCGCATAATAAAGGGCGTGCTTAAATGAGCGCGCCTTTGTTGTATTCGTCAGTATTAATGCTTAATAACAC
The DNA here is from genome assembly GCF_024347495.1 of Vibrio gallaecicus. NCBI lineage: Bacteria > Pseudomonadati > Pseudomonadota > Gammaproteobacteria > Vibrionales > Vibrionaceae > Vibrio > Vibrio gallaecicus. Next base: position 1,774,163 of record NZ_AP025491.1, read on the forward strand.
CGTAAACTAATAAGTATTTATAAGTTGAATTTACAATGTAAACTCTAACAAATACAAAGGTTCATGGACTATTTAAACCTCATGATATGTTTGCTTATACTTCAAATATCCTTTTAGGCAGTTCTGCCTTATTGGTTACTCCTAGAATCCAATATAGACCCACCAATTGAAAATGTATGATTGAAGATCACAATGGTCAACTCCAAATGAAATCTCATGTGCCAATGGCTGTATAGTGGCATTATCATCAAAAGTTGCTCACTTATGTCATTTTTTCCGGGAATATGCTTATTAATTCATGCGTCTTCTTCAGGTTTTCCATGAATAGCCGCTAAAATAGATATCATCTAAAGCTGATTGTATTTTCCACTTCGGTATTTGAAATCAGCTTACCAACATTAAGAATTTTTATGAGTACTATGGGAATCGCAATTGGTGCGACAGCTCTATCACTTTTGCTTGTGTTCATCTGGCTTATGTCGCTGTCTTTAAGAAAGCAGCGCATCGAGGAAGAAAGAAAAGCGCGTGAAGTGGCTTACCGAAAAGCGATTGAAAAAGCACGAAAACAAGAGAAGCAAGAACGTCTTTTTAAAGCTGAAACTGGGCATCTTCCCTCTATTCTCTTTCTAGCAAAAGAAGCGGAAAGAACGAATTTGAAAGAGGCTCTATATTGGTATGAAAAAGCCGCGCAGTTGGATGACATGAATGGCATGTATGGCATTGTGCGTATCAGCATGCGTAAAAGAGAAGATCTGATTCTAAAAGAGCAAGCGAATTTCTGGCAGCTAGCGATTGCTGGTTTAGAAGGGGATTTGAATGCTAAGTTTGAGATGGGTAAAGCGCTAATTTTCGGAAGAGGGACAACCAAAAATATCCCTAAAGGCTACTCATTAATTGAAGAATCAGCATCAGCAGGCAACCCAGAAGCCATGATTTTCATGGGTGATTGGAATGTTGATAAAACTAATCCTGAAGCCTCAGCCGAAGCTTCTGTAAAATGGTATAAAGGCGCAGCAGATAAAGGGAAAATTGAAGGGAGCCTTAAGCTGGGTGCAAGTTATTTAAATGGTGTAGGTGTTCCTAAGAACCATGGAATGGCATGTTATTGGTTAGAGAGTGCTGCTGAAAAAAGCCACCCTGAAGCGATGTGCCGTGCGGGTGAAGCATGGAGAGATCAAGGTGAGCACGGAAATGCGATTTCTTATATTTGGTTGTTTATGGCGGCCCACTTTGGTTATGAACCTGCAAGACCCATTAGAGATATTGTAGGGTCAAATTTAGGGGTTGATTCAGTTGTAGGTTTGCAGTCCTTAACGAAACCACTTATTGCGAAGTTAACCCAAAAATCAGTAGCTAAACATTCAATTATCCGAGCGTTAAATAAGCTATACAAACGTGGAGTGCCGATTCCTAAAAAAGTCGTTGAAGTGGAAGATGATTCAGACGAGATACAAGTTGATACGCAGCAACAGGAAAGCTTACAACGAGAACAAAGCCTAAATGATGTCGACCAAAAAGCAGGTGAGCAAGCAAAAGCGCCAGTTGCTGTCGAACCTTCGATACCTACTACGGCACTGGATTTTTCTCAGCCACTTAAGCCGCCCAAGATTTAACCGATTAGATTTAAATTAATTAGCTGTAAACGACTTAGTTTAAGCCCTTCAGTTCAGCGGTCGCTTATCTAAAGCTTGTCGCAACGAAATATAGATAAAACAGATAAAAAGAAACGGGGAAGCATTAGCTTCCCCGTTTTTTGTTGGAACTTAATCCAATTTAGCTCTGTCGCTCAGAATGTATTACTGTGCTTTTTGTTGCTCAGCTTTACAAACGGCCGCTGTGAACACAACATCAGTTGAGCTGTTCAGTGCTGTTTCTGCAGAATCTTGAATCACACCAATAATGAAACCAACCGCAACAACCTGCATTGCCACATCATTAGAAATACCAAACAGACCACATGCAAGTGGGATCAGCAGTAATGAACCACCCGCTACACCAGAAGCACCACATGCTGAAACCGCAGCAACAAGGCTAAGTAAGATTGCTGTGAAGATATCAATTTCAATACCCATAGTATGAACCGCTGCTAGCGTTAATACTGTAATCGTAATTGCAGCACCAGCCATGTTAATGGTTGCGCCTAGTGGAATAGAAACTGAGTAAGTGTCTTCATCAAGTTCAAGCTTCTTACATAAGTTCATGTTTACTGGGATGTTAGCAGCACTTGAACGAGTAAAGAATGCCGTCACGCCTGACTCGCGAATACATTGCAGCACAAGCGGGTAAGGGTTTTGCTTGGTTTTCACGAATACGATTATTGGGTTAACGACAAGAGCAATAATAAGCATTGAGCTTAGAAGTACTGCTAGAAGTTGACCATAGCTTGCTAGAGCATCAAAGCCTGTTGTTGCGAACGTTGCAGAAACAAGACCGAAGATACCAAAAGGAGCAAGGCGAATAATAAAGCGAACAATGTGAGACACGCTGTTACTTAAATCTTCAAATACCGCTTTCGTTGTTGATGATGCGTGGTGAAGTGCAAGACCAAGACCAATAGCCCAAGCAAGAATGCCAATGTAGTTAGCGTTCATTAATGCACTTACTGGATTATCAACAAGCTTGAATAATAATGTGTTTAGGACTTCCGCAATACCTTGAGGAGGGTTCGCACCTTCAGCGCCAGCAACCAGTGTCAAAGTGGTTGGGAACATGAAGCTTAATACAACAGCGGTTAGAGCTGCTGAAAATGTACCAAAAAGGTAAAGTACGATGATTGGTCGCATGTGGGTATGCTGACCTTTTTTCTGGTTTGCAATAGAAGCAGCAACAAGAATGAATACCAAAATTGGGGCTACCGCTTTTAATGCACCAACAAACAGGCTACCAAGTAGACCTGCATCTTGGGCTGCTGATGGTGACACCATTGCTAGAATGACACCAAAAACAATACCCGCAAGGATCTGGAGAACTAAGTTCCCACGAGCAATGCGAGCGACGATGTTGTTATTTTGCATAAAATACCTGCAATTATTTAGTTGTTATAGTTTGTCGTGTTTTATAAAAGCACGATCATTTCGTCTATTCATTAGCCGAATAGTCGTTATGGTAACTACATAATATTTTGTGTCTAGGATTAGTTTGTTTTTAGGGTAATTGTTTGCTCTATGTGCTTAATTTAAGTTCTAATGTTTATTTTATGTTAATTATTGGTGTTATTAACTATTTTACTTAACTTTTTTGTTGGTGTTTTTTAACCGTTTTAGTCAGGATTTGATATTCAGTGAGTGAATAGAAAGTGCTATATGAGATAGGTGTCTTAGGCTGGTATTTAAGCCGGTATTCGTACCTATAGTTACTGTGGGGCTTACTCGATTAAAAAAGAGCAGATTCAAGACAGCATTGCAGGAAATAAAACGCCCCTTAAAAAGGGGCATGGTAAGGTGATTTCAATGATTTATTCTGTTTCTAGGTTTCTAGGTTTCTAGGTTTCTAGGTTTCTAGGTTTCTAGATTTAAGCCTAAGAGCCACCTTGTTTGATGTTACGGCTTTCCGATTGTACGTTTCGGTACATTTTAGAAAGCTGTTTGTAGTGCGAACGTTGCTCGGCCAGAGTAGCGCCATTTCGAGCTTGTTCTCTCAGCAACTTTTGGTAATTCTTAAAGCGCCTTTCTGTCAGGTCTCCACTTTCAATCGCAGCCGTGATTTTACAACCAGGCTCTGATTCGTGGTGGCAGTCTGAGAAGCGACAGCGTAGAGCGAGCTCTTCGATATCAGAAAAGGTTTCACTTACACCATCAGCACAGTCGGCTAATTGAAGCTCACGCATCCCTGGAGTATCCAGAAGCAAACCGCCACTTCTAAGAGAATGAAGTGATCGAGATGTCGTAGTATGACGACCTTTACTGTCGTCTTCTCTAATTCCCCCAGTTTCTTGCTCTTCACTGCCTATTAATGAGTTAACTAATGTTGACTTCCCAACACCAGATGACCCCATGAGCGCGACGGTTTTACCAACTTTGCAAAAATGTGCCAATACCTGAGTAGAATCGATATCTAAACTGTTCACTGACTCAACCATTAGCATTGGGTCGAGTTGTTGAACTTGCATGATTTTGTCTTCTACATCGTCACATAAGTCTTTTTTGGTTAGAACAATAACGGGTTCTACTTGTGCTTCATTGGCAAGCGCTAAGTAACGTTCAATTCTGCTTAAGTTAAAGTCATTATTGAGTGAAACTACGATAAAAACAGTGTCAATGTTAGCGGAAATATACTGCTCAGACACTTTACTGCCTGCGGCTTTTCGACTAAATAGAGATTGCCTTTCTAGCAAGCGGTCAAACTGTTGTTCTAGCGTTAAGATCACCCAATCACCGACCGTCATAGCTGGTTGGCTATGGTGAATAGGTAAGGTTATTTCACCTTGTTCACTTGCTAGAGTATAGCCACTTCTATGATGAGCAACAACGCGAGCAATGATAGATTGGTCGTAGTCTTCAAGTGTTAGTTGTTGTTGGAATACAGGTTGCCATCCAAGTTGTTGAAGTGTCATTGGATGAGAAAATGCAGTTTGTGAATTCATTATTTGTTTACCCTAGACGTGCGAACTGCATGAAAAATTTCGTTTATTTGCGAGCTATTTAGCTTGCTGTACAGTAATGCGCTCGAGACGTCATAAAAACGTTTGAGTTAGGGTCAAATGGAATTGATGTAGACCCCGGTAATTAATTACACGGGTAAAGGTAGCGGGGGTAATAACTCAAATTTAGCTATTGGCTAGTGTTGAAACTGGCTAGCTGTGAAATTGAGTAATTAAATTGGTAGGAAATTAGTTGTCTTTAGGAGTTTCTACCAAGTTATACGCGCGATACTTTTACAGTCGTGTTTAGGTTCGTCATTACAATCATCTTGTGTCCTCCATTGGGTTAAATACGCGCTAAGCGTAACAGAAAACGGCGAGTGGTAAAAGTACTCGCCGCTTGTTTTAAAGAAGCTTAATGATGGGAGTGGTCCATCTTCTTCATGCCGCTCATAACCTTTTTCACAGGTACTTGCAGCGTTTGGGTTTCACCGTTTGCAAAGGTAAGCGTCATTTCAATTTCTTCCCCTTCTGCTAAACGTTTATCTAAATCAAATAACATGATGTGTAAGCTACCTGGCTTGAGTACTGCGTGGCCGTTTGCTGGTATTGCAATGCTTTGTACTTGGCGCATTTTCATTACATCGCCATCTTTAATCACATCATGAAGTTCGACTTTTCCAGCTGCGGGTGTTGATGCTGAAATAAGGGTACGTTCATTATCACCATGGTTCATAAGCGTAGTGAAAACAGCACTTGTTACTGATGATGGTGCCATAGCGCGGGCGTATAAGTCATGCGCCATGATGTCGGATTTAGCTTGAGCAAAAGGAGTGAGGAGCAACCCCGCAAGGGCGAGAGCTTTTAACTTCATGTTATTGTCCTTAATGGTTTTATTATAGTGTTATCGTGCTTTTAGTATTGAGCACTTTAATTTTATTGGGTCATTTCGTGACCCTTTCTTGGTCAAATTATTAAACCTAGCGATTTATCTACTTAAGCCACTTATCAGCCTAAATCGTTTGAATCTAACTAGTTAACCGCAAGCTCTTTAATCGCATTTACGATGGGAGCAGGGGTTAATGTGTGTGGCACTTTCGTAATTAGCGTACCGTCTGGCTTCAAAAAATAAAAATAAGAGCTGTGGTCTAACGTGTATTCCAGCTCAGAATCTTCAAGCACTGTTTTTCTAAAAATGACACCATAGTTATGAGCTAAAGACGTAGTTGCCTCTAACGAGCCAGAAAGCCCTTCAATCATAGGGTGGAAATATTGCGCGTATTGAGAAGACGCATCTGCAGCATCACGTTCAGGGTCTAAAGATATGAACATAGGACGAAGCTTAGCTTTATCTTCATCGGTAATTTGATTCAGCGCGCCAGCTAGCATGGCTAATGACGTTGGGCATACGTCAGGGCAACGTGTGAAACCAAAGTAGACAACCCGAATTCGTGGGTCGCTTTCATCAAATATGGTTGCTGGCTGACCACCTTTTCCATACAAAGTAGTTTCAGAAAGCTGTTGAGCTTTTTCTTGTTTGGCTTGAGTAGTCGCTTGCTCGTCTAAATAGACTTTTACGCCAAAACCTAAAACAAACGCTACGATTAGCGCTAAAGACCAATTTTTACTCATCTTGCCATCCTTATTGCTGGGTGAATCGTGGTTGTGCCGTCGGTTAACTCTCCAACCCAAGTCATTTTTTCAAGTGTACATACAGGAAGAATAATTTCGCCCTCATATTCATCCCCGCCTATCGATTTTAACTGATAAAGCGCGGTGCCCATCTCCATTTCTAGCCCTTTTAGCGATAACAGTAGTGTGTCTTGCTTAGCATTGGGCCAGATAACTCGAATTGTAGAAGGAATCAGGGGTTGGGCTGTATTTTTATCAAGTGACATTGAAATGGAGTCTTGTACACATGAGTCTGTTGACAGCATGCAATAGTCCGCGAGGTCGACATTTTCCATATCTGACCCAAGTGACTCTTGGACCTTATTGATAGCTTGAGGTCCATAAAAACCAGCGGCAAGGGCAGTAATCACCGCAACAACTTTAAATGCAGAATGCATCAGTCATATCCATTTGATTCTATAAAGTCGCGATATTATCACAATCGCCAATACGTATTTGTATCAAAAGGAAATTATGTGCTGATGCTAGTATTTTCCACAGGGTTTTTCTCATTGCTTATTATCATGATATTTATGGAGAAAGGCAGAAAGTAAGCGCTAAATGAGGGAAGTTGAAAAGAGGTAATGTGTAGTCTTGAATAAAAAGCCGCCTATAAAAGGCGGCGTTTGTAATGAAGCTATGTGTATTCAAATAAAGAAGTAAATACGTTAGATAAAGCGATTATTTCTCTTTACTGCCGTCGCCTGCAAACTTCTCTAGAGCAAGAACAAAAGTGATTGCAACAAGCATCATGGCAACTGCCAATACTAACTGTGACGGTTGTGATGTGAGGGACTCAAATTCAAATGGCGATAGGTTTTCTTGAATTAAAGGAACTTGCTCACCTTTTGAGTTGGTGCGCCAGCTGATGGTTTCTTTCCAAGGCCAGATTTTTGGAAGTGTACCAATCATTAAGCCGGTTAAAAAAATCAGAGTGAAATCTCTGAATGAACGAAGCAACCAAGAAAGCACATGTGAAAAGGTTAAAAGACCAATAACACACCCGCCAAGGAATAAGGCTAATACATCAACTTGAAAGCCTTTAACCGCCGCTAATACCGGTGTATACATGCCAATGAGAAGTAAGATAAAGCTGCCAGAGATTCCCGGTAAGATCATCGCACAAATAGCAATTCCGCCTGCGATTAAAATGTTGATGCTAGTAGGCTCCATCTGCAGAGGCTTCAGTATGGTAATACTGTAAGCGAATGCTACCCCTAACAGTAGAAACACAAAACGCAAAGCGTCTCTTTTTTCGACCTGTTTAAGAATATGGTAAATAGAGACTAGGATCAGTCCAAAGAAAAATGACCACAGTGGGATAGGGTGAGTGACCAGTAGCCATGAAATCAATTTGGCTAATGTTGCTATGCTGGTAAAAATACCACCAAACAATGAGATTAAGAAAAAGCCGTTGATGTGGTTAAATGCGGCTTTAAAACCTTCACGCTTCCATATGCCGAATAGGCTTGGGTTGATGCGTCTAATACTCTCAAGAAGAGTATCGTAAATTCCAGTAATAAAAGCGATGGTACCGCCCGATACGCCAGGTACAACATCTGCTGCGCCCATTGCCATACCTTTAAAAAAAGTGCTTAAGTAATTCATTGCTGCATATAGTTAATGATAATTGCCCGCAGTATACAAAGAATAGTGTAGAAAAAATATCAATTCTGGATGTGCAACTCGATGTCTTATGCGATTACGTTCGACGGATCGTAAAACTAATCAAACTGGGATTTGCTCACCCTTTGATAGCAACAGTATTCATATCTATTTTGCATGCAAATGCAAAGTGCAATTGCATAATGCAAATTCAGATTGAAAATTAGGAGTTTTATGCGACATTTGACCCAAAATAACCTAGTTTAAAGTTGGCACGCTACCTGCATTATATAAATCGACCCTTCTTAAGCCGAGGGTCACCTAGCCAACTGACGTTGTTAGTGAACCAATTTGTTCACGATATATATAGAGCCAATCGCGCTTATTGCGATTGGCTATTTTTTTGTCTGTCATTTGTGCCACTCTTCTTCACTTACTTGGCTTATGAGTGAATAACCCGTCATCCAGCGTATTCTCCTTCCCAAGACCCAAGATAAGCTAAAGCGGAACTCAAAGCTCTACCATCGCACACTATTTATATAATCTTACTAGTTAGGTTTTACTCAGTCATAAGCTTATTATGCAAAAAAGCCAACCCAGAATCGTTTCGATTCAGGCTGGCTTTATGTTTATTCTAGCTGGGGTTCTATGTGTGAACAGCGCTAGTCATTGATTGGGGTATTAGTATCCCATCAACTGTAATAAGTTCTCAGCAGTACTGATTGCTTCCTTTCTATTCGCAATATTCAGTTTCTGATAAAGGTTTCGAATGTGAGTCTTGATGGTTGTCCCTGCAACATCGAGTTCTTGGGCGATTTGTTCATTACTAAACCCAGAATAAATTAATCCTAGTACTTGCCACTCTCGTTGAGTCAGTGGGCTGGTGCGCACTAGCTCTGGGATGTTCGGGTGGTTCACTAAGTTTTCGACAAAGTCTTCATCAAAATGAATTGAGCGGCTGCGTTGTGTTGTAGAAATGTCTTTCATGATTTGTTGCGCTCGGTGGCGCTCTAAATCTCCAAGACCAGGTTTGCTACTTAATTTATCGAGAATGTGCCCGATTGTACTGCCATCAACCAAGAAGTTACCCACCATGCCGGTTTGGTTGGTCATTTGCAGCGCTTCTTCCAGAAGAGTTCGTGCATGGTCTTCATTTTGAGTTTGAATATGGTACACCGACTCAACAATGAGGTTTCGGTTCGTATCAGTAATCAAATGAGATTTAGCCGCTTCACTTTTTAAGAAATTTAAAGCGGTTTCTGCCTCTTCAAATTGATCCAAATAAATATGCGCTCGCACTATATTGCGCCATTGAAGTTGGCAGAAATGGTTGCTCGCCGTTTCAGGGCGTGCAGCTGCGTTTAGCCAATCTTGGATCGCTTCTTTGTTACCTTTGACTTGCCAGAATAAGATAAGTGACAAGGACGCATTAGCTGTCCAATCTACATGGTAAGTAGACTGGCGCAGTAAATGCTGGATTTGATCAATAAACTTTGCGGCTTTATCTATTTCACCGCGGCTAAGAGAAATACGCGCCAGCATTGAGTAGCTGTGAAGATGCTTGCTTGGTGAGTGGTGACCAAGAATATCTAAGCCCTTATAGCAACACTCTTCCGCCTCGTCTAATCGGTTCCAACACCAGAAGATTTGAGCGCGAACACGCAGTAAGAACTCATGCAGAGGGACGTATTGCAGTTGGTGTTCTTCAATTAACTTGAATGCACTGTCTTGCAGCTCAAATGCAGCTTGAACATACCCTTGAGCAATCAATATTTCACTTTGCTGGAGAATAGCCCATAAAGCTTGATGATAAACTTGATACTGACGAGCCAGTTTCTCTGTTTGCTGCATCATGGGTAGTGCACGGCTTAAATTACCCATAACGTGATTAACTTCGCCTACTACAGATGTCGCTACAATGCGGCTACGATAGACATTGGTATTGAGTTGGCTTAGTGCTAATTCAGCAAGTTCTAGAGCGTTTTCTGGATCACTACTGTTGATCGCAACTTGAGCTCTGAGTGCATTGTATTGCCCTTTATGTTGAGTATCTAACACAATGTTGCGCTCTTTATATTCCTTTTCGGCTTCTTCTAAAAGCGTACCTACTTGGTCATATCTATGTTGGCTTTGTGCAAGCCATGCTCTTAACATTGAAAGCTTCGGGTTGCCAAATAACTGGTCTCGTGTCAGTTGTTTAACTGCCATTTCCAAAGATGAAAGTTCACCCTGGTTAAACATCTTCCAGCCAGTGTCATTTAAGATTTGGACAATCAATTCACCGTCTTGTGCTCTTTGAGCATGTCGTAATGCTTGGTGAGGTGTATCTTGTTTCAGCCAGGCTTTTGCAGCAGAACGATGGAGCTCTTCTTCTTGTTGAGGGATTCTTGCTTGGCGCTCATGAGCTAAAAACTCTGCAAATAAATTGTGGAAACGGTACCAGTTATGCTCGCCTTTATGTTCACCTTCCAGCGGATAGATAAATAGTCCATATCGATTTAATGACTCGATCATACCTAAAGCGTCCTCACGTTCGGTGAGCGCGCATACGAGTTCATCATTAAAGTGATCAAGAACGGAACATTGCATTAAGAAATGTCTTGTTTCCTTATCCAGCAAGTCAAACACTTCTTCGACAAGGTAATCCCAAAGGTGCGCATGGTTGAAGTGAGAAACTGATTCAGCTGCTTGAACTAGAGTGCGCTTTTGGTGTTGCGCCTGTAAAGCAATTAATTGTAGGGCAGAAGGCCAGCCCTCAACATAGCTACATAGGCTGCCTGCCGTGGAGTCATCTATTCCATTCGCGACTCTTAAGTTAAAGAACCGAGTGGTTTCTTCTGTATCAAAGGCTAGAGACTCATTACCAATTTCAATCATCAAGTCACGGACACGAAGGTTTGCGGTGCCTAAAGGTGGTGTCGCGCGGCTTGTTGCCACTAGCGTTAGGTTGTCTGGCATGTGCTTCAAGAAGAAACGCATGGCTTCATGAATATCGTCATTAGCGATCAGATGGTAGTCATCCAGAACTAGAAAACACTCCTGATGAAAATTAGACATTTCTGCAAATATTTCACTTAGCAAAGAGTGAAGTGATGAAAATTGTCTTTTTTCCGCAAGTTTTTGAGAGTTTGGACATGCGTTTTGTGTGGCTTTATTTAGCGACTGAAGCAGGTAGTTAATGAACCTGAAAGCATCATTGTCGCTGTCATCAATACTGTACCAACCCACGTTTGGTTTATCTGCGAGCCATTGGGCCGCCATGGTCGTTTTGCCATAGCCTGCTGGGGAGCGAAATAATACAAGCTTATAAAATGGTGCTTGCTGTAATAGCTCCAATACTCGGGGTCTTACGATTGCATTATGTAAGCGACCAGGACGAGTCAGTTTTGATGGGATCCACATATCGAGTCTAACCTTTTAAGTGGTTGGTATAAGCTGCATATGAACCTTGGTTGCGAAATGCCATGGTTAAAGGGTAGCAGTACCAATTATCGTTTGAATTATGGGGGCATGTTACGTGAAGCGGAATGCAACAAACTATGATCGACTTCTTAAATCTTGCTCTTCTGCTTGTTTTGACTAATCTACGCCCCTTTTTTGTGATGTTTATCACTTATTGCTTGGGTTTTTGATTGTGAAGTGGTTCCTATCTGTACGGAAAATTATGCAACTTATGAAAGATATTGAAAATTTTTCGTGATCTGAACATCAAAATTGATAAGTGATTAGGTTTCTGTAAACAGAAATATTCCTAATTGAGGTTAGGTTATCGAATAGAGGCTTGTGATCGTAGTCACTCGAAAATTTTATTATGCGTCAGATGATGAGATTCAGATCACTAAGTGATTACGGGTACGCCCTCTACTCCCTCTGATCTACTCCTTATAGGGTGTAGTTTCGGGATGATGTTTAGTTAATGGTGACCATGCACGATATGTCACAGATGAATTAGAACTATTAAAAGCGAGATTTCTGAAATGAAACCAACTCAGCAAAAAACTTTCGATAAAGTGTCGTTCCAAGAAAGCGTTAAAAAGCATTTATCTGCAACTTACGCAACAACGATTGAAACAGCAGATAGCCGCGCATGGTACCTAGCAATGGGGCGTGCGCTAGCAGAATTGACAACATTTGATCTGCTAGAAACTGAAAATGATGAAAAAATCAAAAACGCGAAGAGCGTTAACTACCTTTCACTAGAGTTTTTGATTGGTCGCCTTACTGGTAACAACTTAATCAGCATGGGTCTGTACGAGCAGATCACTCATGCAATGGAAGAGCTAGGTCAAAACCTAACTGACCTACTAGAAGAAGAACGCGACCCATCACTAGGTAATGGTGGTCTTGGTCGTCTTGCTGCTTGTTTCATGGACTCTTGTGCCGCTCAAGAATACCCAACAGTAGGCTACGGTCTTCACTACGAGTACGGTCTATTCAAACAATCTTTCCAAGATGGTCGTCAACAAGAAGCACCAGACGCATGGCGTGGTGTTGAAGGTTACCCGTGGGAAGTTGCTCGTCCAGAACTAGCACAACACATTGGTTTTTACGGTCATGTAGAAGTTGAATACATCGACGGTAAAGAAGTTCGTACTTGGGTTCCAGGTATGGAAGTAAAAGCAATGCCTTGGGATCTACCTATCGTAGGTTACGAGTCAAACACGGTTTACCCGCTGCGTCTTTGGGAATGTCAGGCAATCGCACCATTCTCACTAGCAAGCTTCAACAACGGTGATTACTTCGAAGCGCAACACTCGCTAATCGATGCAGGTAACATCACTAAAGTACTTTACCCGAACGACAACCACGAGAAAGGTAAGACTCTGCGCCTAATGCAGCAGTACTTCCACTCAGCAGCGTCTGTTCGCGATATTCTACGTCGTCATGAAGCAGCAGGTTTCTCTCTAGAAGATTTGCCTAAACAAGAAACGATTCAGCTTAACGATACGCACCCAACGATTGCGATTCCTGAGCTAATGCGCATCTTGATTGACGAGAAAGGTCTATCTTGGGATCAAGCATGGGAAATCAGTGCTCATACGTTCGCTTACACGAACCACACACTACTTCCTGAAGCGCTAGAGACTTGGTCTGAATCTTTGATTAACCGTCTTCTTCCACGTCACATGGAAATCATTTTTGAAATCAACCACCGCTTCATGCAAGAAGTTCGCAAGATGTGGCCTGGTGACGGTGAGAAACAAGCGAAGCTTTCTATCATCCAAGAAGGTTTCCACCGTATGGTTCGCATGGCAAACCTATGTGTGATTGGTTCTTACAAAGTAAACGGTGTAGCTGCACTTCACTCTCAACTGGTTAAGAAAGACTTGTTCCCTGAGTTCAACGAAATCTTCCCAGGCAAACTGACTAACGTAACGAACGGCATCACGCCACGTCGTTGGTTGAAGTTCTGTAACCCAGGTCTATCTACACTAATCACAGGTAAGATCGGCACTGAATGGCCAGCAAAACTTGAGCAGCTTGAAGGCATCGCTAAGTTTGCAACAGACGCGAAATTCCAAAAAGAATTCATGGCTGTTAAGAAAGAAAACAAACAGCGCCTTGCTGATTGGGTTCAAGAGAACATGGGTATCGAGCTAGATACTAACGCTATCTTCGACGTTCAAATCAAACGTCTTCACGAATACAAGCGTCAGCACCTAGATTTGCTACACATTCTATCTCTGTACCACCGCATTCTTAACGAACCTGGTTTCGAGTGTGAGCCACGCGTATGTTTCTTCGCAGCTAAAGCAGCACCTGGTTACCACCTAGCAAAAGAAATCATCTTCGCGGTTAACAAGATTGCAGAGAAGATCAACAACGATCCTCGCATCGGTAACAAGCTTAAAGTGGTATTCATCCCTGACTACCGTGTAAGCATGGCTGAAATCATTATTCCAGCAGCAGACGTTTCTCAGCAAATTTCACTTGCAGGTAAAGAAGCTTCTGGTACGGGTAACATGAAGATGGCTCTAAACGGCGCGTTAACCATCGGTACGATGGATGGTGCGAACGTTGAGATTCGTGAAGAAGTTGGCGATGAAAACATCTACATCTTCGGTCTAGACGTTGACGGCGTTGTTGCACTGAAAGCTCAGGGCTACAACCCATACGACTACTACAATGCAGACCCACTACTGAAAGCATCTCTTGACCTATTGACAGGTGATGAGTTCTCTCCAGGTCAACCAGGTCTTCTACGTGCAACGTTTGATAGCCTACTAGACGGTGGTGACCCTTACCTATGTCTTGCAGACTTTGCTTCTTATGTTCAAGCACATGAAGATATGGGCAAGCAGTACAAAGACCAAGCTGGCTGGGCTAAGAAAGCGATTCTTAACACCGCATTGGTTGGTAAATTCACATCAGACCGCTCAATACGCGACTACGTGAACAACATTTGGAAACTTGAAGCAGTAAAACGCTAAGAGTTTGAACAACGCCAAGGCAGTACGCTGCCTTGGCCTTTTAATTGATAGAACCCCTACAGATTTGGAAGGCGTAAAAGCAGTGCCTTCGGAGAGAGCGATGAAAGAACAAAACGTATTAAAACAAGTCGCAGAAATGGCAAACATTGCAGATAGCTACGTTAGTGCATGGGGCGATGAAGCTAAAGTTTCAGATGAGACAATTACACATCTATTGGCTTCACTTGGCTATGACACAAGTAATGATGCTGCATTATTGAAGTCAGCAGAAAAGAAACACAAGAAAGACGTATTAGACCCAGTTCTTGTTTTGCGTGATGGTGAGCCCGTAGAAGTGGCGCTTAACCTAGGTGCAAGTGCCCGTGAAAGTGAGTTTAGCTGGCGCTTAGAAACCGAGCAGGGAGAGGTACTTGAAGGCTATCTTCAATCTCAAGTCGTTCGTGATGAGCGTGCAGAGGGTGGCCCTTTAGTGTTTGCATTGCCAAGTGATTTGGCATGGGGTTACCACAAATTGATAGTGAGCCGTAAGCGTCGTAAAACACCTTATGAAATGGCACTTATCATCACACCAAAAGCATGTTTCAAACAAGATGCCATTGATGATGGTAAAAAGCTTTGGGGCCCAAGCGTTCAGCTTTACACATTGAGAACTCAGCACAACTGGGGTATTGGTGATTTTGGCGATCTAAAACAATTGGTTGCAGATATCTCATCACGTGGCGGCGACTTTGTCGGTTTAAACCCGATTCATTCTCTATTCCCTGCGAACCCTGAAGGGGCAAGCCCGTACAGCCCGTCTTCACGTCGTTGGTTGAATATTCTTTACATTGATGTGAGTTCAGTTCCTGAGTTCTCTCTAAGTGCAGAAGCGCAGCAAACTGTTGGCAGTACTGAGTTCCAGCAACGTCTACAAAAAGCGCGTGAATCACATTGGGTAAATTACACAGAAGTTTCAGATCTGAAGATGAGCATTCTTCCTCTTCTTTTCACGGAATTCAAAAAACGCCACTTAGATAACACAAGTGATCGTGCCCAAGAGTTTTTAGCGTTTGCTGAGAAAGGTGGTGATAGCTTAACTCAACAAGCTGCATTTGACGCACTGCATGCTGATCTTCACTCGGAAGATAGTGGTATGTGGGGTTGGCCGGTTTTCCCAGAAAAATACCGTACATTTGATAGCCCAGCGACTCAAAAATACATCAAAGACAACCAAGAGAAAGTACAACTTTACATGTACTTACAGTGGATTGCTGATTGCCAGATTGATGATGCTCAGCGTTTAGCTGAAGAGAAGGGCATGGCGGTTGGTCTGTACCGTGATTTAGCCGTAGGTGTTGCTGATTCAGGAAGCGAGACATGGGCTGATGAAGGCAACCTAGTGATGGATGCGAGCATCGGTGCTCCACCAGATATTCTTGGTCCTCTTGGTCAAAACTGGGGCTTACCACCGCTAAACCCAGAGGTGCTACAAGCAACCGGTTATGATGCGTTTGTGAAATTGCTACAAGCTAACATGAAACATTGTGGTGCTTTACGCATTGACCATGTTTTAGGTCTACTACGTCTATGGTGGATTCCACGTGGTGAAGATGCAACCAAAGGTGCATACGTTTACTACCCAGTGCAAGACATGCTTTCAATTCTTGCGCTTGAATCTCATCGTCATCAGTGTAGTGTGATTGGTGAAGATTTAGGGACTGTTCCTGACGAAATCGTTGATATTCTTGCGGATGCAGGCGTGCACTCATACAAAGTATTCTTCTTCGAAACATCAGAAGATGATGGTGGTTTCATTTCACCTAAACACTATGCTGGTCAATCGATGTCTGCATTATGTACGCATGATATGCCAACACTTCGTGGATTCTGGCACTGTGATGATTTAAAAATGGGTGAAGAAATTGGTCTATACCCTGATGCGGCTCAACTAGAAACGTTATTCGTTAATCGTTTAGAGTGCAAGCAAGGCATCTTAGACTCAGTGGCTTGGCATGGTTACCTACCAGAAGGTGTGGGACGTGACGCAAGCCAAGTGCCAATGGATTCATACTTGGCAGAAGCGCTGCAGCTTCATGTCGCGGCAGGTTCATCAACCTTACTTAGTGTTCAGTTAGAAGATTGGTTAGAAATGGATCAGCCAGTGAATATTCCAGGAACTGTTGATGAGTATCCAAACTGGCGCCGTAAGTTATCGATGAATTTAGACGAAATCTTTGCACACGAAGGTGTAAATAGAGTGGCATCGCGCCTAACAGAAGTACGTAGCAAAGCCGGTGAGTAATCTAATGAGTGAGCGGGAATGTAGTGCACTTTATTGCAGTCGAATACGAAACTACAACCTTGGTCACTCAATCACAGGCCTTCGTCAGGTAAACTGAATCGTCGTTATATTGCCCGCACTATTAGCGGGCATTTTTGTATAGTAATTTTTGATGTTTGGTTAGGGAGATAAGTTTTGGAAAAAAGCGTCATTTCAAAGCAAAAACAAATATATACCCAACTATCACAGGCTTCATATGCTGACCCATTTTCATTTTTGGGCCCATACTTACCGGCAGCCGAAGGTGCGTTGCGAGTATGGATCCCTGGGGCAGATAAAGTAGAGTTGATTGTTGGAGATGAACCACGCGTAGAGTTAAAGCGAGAGAATGAAAGTGGATTTCTTCTAGAGCAAAAGCGCGACTTACGTTTTACACATTACCAACTTGCGATTAATTGGTCGGGTGTTGAACAGATCATTGATGACCCATATCAATATCATGGCTTATATGCAGGTTACGAAGAGCTGCATACACCGAAAGAAATGTACAAGCACATGGGTTCGCAATTTGTGACTCTAGAACGTGATGGACAGACTATTTCGGGTACACGATTTCTTGTGTATGCCCCGCATGCCACGGCAGCAAGTTTAGTTGGTAATTTTAATGAGTGGGATGGTCGCCGTCATCCAATGCAACGTTTGGATTATGGTCTTTGGGGGCTATTCATTCCTAACTTGGAAGAAGGCGCTCAGTATAAATTTGAATTGAAAGGACCAAATGGGGAAGGCTTACCTCATAAAGCGGATCCTTGGGGTTTCTACTCTGAGCAGTACCCTTCTTTCTCATCAATTACGTATGATCACAATCGTTACGAGTGGCAAGACACTCAATGGCAAAACCGCCCAGTGACAGAGAAACGTAAAGAAGCTTTATCGTTTTATGAACTTCATGCAGGTTCTTGGAAACGTAACGCGGAAGGTGAATTTTTAAATTACCGAGAACTCGCTGCTGAGCTAATACCGTACCTAACAGATTTAGGGTACACACACGTTGAACTGATGCCTGTATCTGAGCATCCTTTCTACGGCTCTTGGGGTTACCAACCAATTGGTTTATTCGCTCCGACTAGTCGTTTTGGCTCACCTGATGACTTTAAATACTTTGTTGATCAGTGCCACCAAGCCGGTCTAGGTGTTGTTCTGGATTGGGTTCCAGCGCATTTCCCTTCCGATGACCACGGGTTGGCTGATTTTGATGGAACGCCTTTGTTCCATGATCCGGATCCACGTAGAGGCTGGCACCAAGATTGGAATTCATACATTTACGATTTAGGTCGTGAACATGTTCGCCGCTTCTTAGTTTCAAATGCCTTGTATTGGTTTGAACAGTTCCATATTGATGGTATCCGTGTGGATGCTGTTGCTTCAATGCTATACCTTGATTACTCACGCAGTCATGACCAGTGGATACCTAATGTCGATGGTGGCAACGAAAATTACGATGCTATTGCGACGTTGAAATGGATGAATGAGGAAGTGTATAAACATTTCCCTAATGCCATGACCATTGCTGAAGAATCTACGGCTTTCCCTGGTGTATCTGCACCAACATTTATGGGGGGCTTAGGCTTTGGCTTTAAATGGAATATGGGGTGGATGCACGATAGCTTATCTTACATTCAAGAAGACCCGATTAACCGTAAATACCACCACGACACTATTACTTTCCCGCTAGTGTATGCACACAGCGAGAATTACGTATTGTCTCTTTCTCACGATGAAGTGGTTTACGGTAAAGGTTCTATCCATGACAAGATGCCAGGTGATGAGTGGCAGCAAACTGCGAACTTACGTGCTTACATGGGTTACATGTATGCTCAACCTGGTAAGAAGTTGAATTTCATGGGTGCTGAATTCGGTCAAACGGCTGAATGGAATCATGACGATCAACTGCAGTGGTTCTTGCTAGATTACGAACGTCACCAAGGTTTGCAGCAGCTAACAAAAGATCTGAATAATTTATACCGTTCAGAGCGAGCGATGCACGAACTGGATTCTGACCCTAAAGGGTTTGAGTGGCGCCTACAAGATTCGGCTGAAGCGAGTGTGTTAGCACACGAGCGTATCAGTGAGTCGGGTGAGCGTGTGTTGGTTGTTTCTAACTTTACACCTGTTCCTCATGAACGTTTCCGTTTAGGCGTACCAAGCTCAGGTCGCTATTCATTGCTATTAAACACGGACTCAAAAGAGTTCGATGGTAGTGAATATGAAGTAAAAGAGACTGTTGAAATTGAAGATATTCAAAGTGAAGGTTTAGCTCAATCTATTGAGTTGAGGTTACCGCCACTGTCTACAGTTTTCTATAAACTTAATTAAAGGTGAGTTCGCTTACTTTTAATAAATGTGCTTTGAGTTAGCTATTTTGTACTTCTTGTACGGCAGAGTTGATTCAAGTTACTAATATAAAAATACCGCTCAAAGTTGAGCGGTATTTTTTTGATTAAAGCTGTTTTAAGTAATGCGATTTATGTGTAACTCACCAGCCACTAATCTTAAAACGGATACCAGAATAGTTGCTCTTCGAATACTCGCTTTGTAACTGCTAGAACAACGATGATAGAAATAAAGCTAAGTACGGCAAAGTCGATTCGCTTTAAAGGTGAGTAGCTGTACCAAGTACGAGATTTATGCCTGCCAAATCCACGTAATGTCATCGCATTAGATATTTCATCTGCCCTATCTAAACTCGAAAAGATCAACGGTCCAAGTATCTTCGCCACGTTTTTAATTCGGGTAATTAGAGATGCTTTTTTAGACAACTCTACGCCTCGTGCTTGCTGTGCATGCATAATATTTACAAAGTCTTTTTTCACTTCAGGCAGATAACGCAGTGTAAGGCTTACAGCATAAGCAACTTTGTAAGGCACACCTATGCGGTTCAGGCTCGCTGAAAACTCAGTAGGATGTGTTGTGAATACAAAAATGAGCGCGATAGGGAACATGCTCATGTACTTCAACGTCACAGTTATCAGATAAAACAGAGTCTCTTGGCTTAATGAATAATTTCCCGGTAAAGCAAATAGAATGTGCTCACTGCCAATTAACTCGGGTCCTTGCTGAGGAGCAAGTAAATACATGAAAAGTGCATTTAGCAGCAATACACTTGCAGTACCTATAAGCAGCGGCTTATAAACACGCACTGGTACTTTTGTCATCTTAAGCAGAACTAAACCAGTAAATATCAGAGTCAGGATGAGTCTAATATCAAACGTGGTTAAGACGACGGTTACCCATGCAAGAAAAAGGGCGAACTTGGTAATACCATTAAGTGCGTGCAGTGGTGATTGAGTATCGATGTAATTGATACCAAATTTCACTTTTGATGCATTCATAATGAACCTCGCTCATAATCAATAAAATGCTGCATGAATGCGTTGGTCTCTTCAATTTTCATCTTACTTGCAAGTTCATAAATACTTGTGGTGCTCAGATTAGCCCTTTCCAGCAAAGATGGTTGGCTAAATACTTCAGTCATTGGGGCGTTAGCAATCAGTTTGCTATCGGCAATAACAATTGATCGAGTTGTGTATTCAAGGACCAAATGCATGTCATGAGAGATAATGACGACAGTAATCCCAAGCTCATTATTCAATTTCTGGATGAAATTCAACATAGATGTGTAGTTACGGTAATCTTGCCCTGAAGTTGGTTCATCGAGAATGAGAAGTTCGGGTTCAAGTACTAAAATAGAAGCAATAGTGACTCGTTTTTTTTGTCCATAACTCAAAGCTTCAATTGGCCATTTTCTAAATTTACTCAGCCCACAAAGTTCAAGAACAGACTCTACTTTACTTTTAACTACTGATTCTTCTACGCCACGGTTGCGTAAACCAAATGCTACCTCATCAAAAATCATGTGGTGTGAGATCATATGGTTTGGGTTCTGCATAACCACACCTACTTTTTGGCTTCTTTCAAAAATAGACATTTGAGAAAGTTCTTCACCATTTAAGTAAGCAGAGCCAGAGTCAGGCTCGATAACGCCCATGATAATCTTAGTAATCGTAGATTTACCCGATCCATTCTTGCCTAAGATAGAGACAAATTCACCTTTGCCAACTTTGAAGCTCACATCTTCAAGCGCATTCTTTTCGCCATCATATGAATAAGTTAAGCCATGAACTTCAAGAAGAGTCGGAAAGTTCTGAGCAGGGGCGACGCTTGGTCTTTGTTCAAACCATGTTTGGATACTTGGTCGGAATTTTTTGAAATCAAGTTGTTCGAATACCGACAGTTTATCTTCTTCAGTTAAAGGTGCTTTTGCGGCTTTAAGCGTAGAAAGATACAGCGGTTCACGGATCCCGTGTACATCAAGTAAACCAGAAGCAAGGATTTCATCAGGTGTCGTGTCTGCGATGATTTCGCCACGCTCCATTAAAATCACACGGTCTATATGCTTATGTAAAACATCTTCAAGACGGTGCTCAATAATAATGATGGTCTTATTCGTTTCTTGATGGAGTTGATCGATGATCTCGATTGTTGCTTTGCTCGTTTTAGGATCCAAACTCGCGAGAGGTTCATCAAACAACAGAACATCGACATCATCAACTAAGATTCCAGCTAAAGATACGCGTTGCTTTTGTCCACCAGATAAATCATGAGGTGAACGATCTAACATGGTTTCAAGGTCGACCATTTTTGCCGTCGACTTCACTAACGGGTACATATCAATGTTAGACATTTGCTGGTTTTCTAATGCAAACGCAATGTCTTCACCGATACTCAACCCTACAAACTGGCTGTCAGTGTCTTGTAATACAGTGCCTACTTGCTCGGTATAATCGTGCATGTCGAAGGTAGACGTATCCTGCCCATTTATCTGTAGTGATCCAGAGGTTTCACCTTTAATCGCATGAGGAACCAGACCATTTAGGCACTGCCCTAGGGTAGATTTACCACTACCACTAGGACCTATAATGACGATTTTCTCTCCTTTCTCTATCCTTAGATTGATATTGTTTAGCGTCGGTTTATCCAGCGACTCATATCTAAAAGAGAAGTTCGAAAATGCTATAGTCATTATCGCTTATGCCTCAGTAAGGTTACGGCTTTGTTTATTACGTTTAGCCACTGATTTCAAAATCAAGTAACCAACAACAGCGATCAATACCGTGTTACCAGCGGCAATAATTGTTAATTGAGTGAAGACTTTTGTGAAAGGTTCTGCGTACAGGATAGTATCTAAGAATGCAGAGCAGCCGTAACCGACTACATTGCCTGCAAGAGCGAGCAAAACAAAAAGAACAAAATCTTTCATCGGAAGTTCACCTTGTTGCAAGCGGTTCTTAGTCATTATCGGAAACAAACCAATGACCAAACCAACAATGCCTGAACCTAAAACCCAAGTAAGCCAAACGCCCCAGCCCGCGAACAAGTCTGTTACCCAATGACCAATAAAACCTACTAAGAAACCAACGATTGGACCAAATAGTACTGAGAATAGTGCTAATACAGCCATTGCTGGCTTAAGTGTAGTATTGGCAAAAACAGGCACGCCAAACATTGGTAAACCACCAATGCCATATAGAGCAGCGCCGATCGCAATCACGACGACAGTTTTAGCTGAAAAGTTCATGGATAACCTCAAATACAGAAAGATAAATGCTTTAAAGAGCCTAATAATTGCCGCTATTGGTAAATCTTTAAACAAGATTGTTTTTTAGGCAAATATTAAAAATAAGGCGCGCAGTATACAGGAGAATCTGCTAGTTAGGAAAGCCAAGTGTCTAGATGTCTAAAAATCATTCAGCGAATGGATAGATGATTTTGGGGAAGAATGAAAAAGCCAGAGCATGAGTGCTCTGGCTTAGTTTTTCTTTATATTTTTAAATGAATTAATGATCTAAGTATAGGAAGTTTTGCCAGCTCTTCATTCGAATAAGAACTTTACGCATTATTGAAACGTGAGTAAAACTGTCGGAATAAACGGCAACCTCAACAGCAGTACCTAGAGGTAAATGATACTCCGATAAATCATCAGTAATCGTGAGCTTTGCAAATACACGACCATTGGTTCTTAATGCATCAGTACCTAACAGGGCACCTCTAGCTTGAAATTGGCTTTCGCCGATTGCAGGTATTACTTCATCGATACGACCTTTAAATACTTTACCAGGTAAGGCGCGGAATAAAAATTCAGCTTCAAACCCAGGTTGTAAACGTTGCAGTGAATTTTGTCTAAATGCAGCAGTATAGAACTGAGCTTCTGTATGAACAAAAGTCATGACAGGTGCAAGCGGTAGAGGTACAGCCATGACACCAGGTCGTAGAGCTAACTGTGTAACGTAGCCATCAGTTGGCGCTTTAACTACGGTTTGATCAAGGTTAAACTCAGCAATACGTAAGTCTGCAAGTAATCCCGCAACAGCGGTGTTCTCACCACCAATCTCTGAGTTGAGTGCAATTTGAGCTTGTTGTTGGTTTGCTTCTGCGACTTTTAAAGCGGCTTCTGCTGCTTTATATGCTTGTTTCTTGGTATCAAGTTGTTGCTCTGTGAAAGCACCACTTTTAAAGCCTCTTTCGTAACGAGAAAATTCACGTTGTGCCTTATCTCTTTCCGCAATGGCTTTGATTTTGGCTGCTTCGGCTTCATTGACTATTGATTCAAGCCCTAATGCACCTTGGCTGGCTTCTTTTACTTTCGCTTGTAATTTCGCAACTTCAGCTTCAAATGGGATAGGGTCAATACGGAATAGAACGTCACCTTGTTTCAAAGGTTTGTTCGCTTCTACCGGAACCTCAATAACTTTGCCTCGAACACCAGAAACAATAGGGGTAGTGGAATAGACTTGGTTACCAATTTGCGTGAACGGGTGATTGTAGTTCATCAATAAAATGAGAGTACCAATCAAAACAACTCCGCCAAGTACCGCTGTTGGGACTGTCCACTTGTTTAGGGGAATCTTAAACACTTTGAAAATAGTGATACAAAGTGCTGCATAGGTCATTATCAGCAGTAAATCCATTACTTCACCTCCTGATTTTGAGCATCAGTTGAGTTGTTCGATGTTGTCTGTTGCTTTGGCGTTGAGTTAGTTTGTGTAGTCGGTTGCTTTAATTGCGCAACTTCTTGCTGAAGCGCGGCTACTTGATCAATCAGAGTATCGACGCGATGGTGGATATCGTGTTGCTCTTCTGCAAGTTTTGCGAATCCCCAGCCTCTGTCTTTACGCCACAGTGTTGCCCATATCCATAAGAATGGCCAAATAGCATGTAAAGTGAAAAGACTCACCCAGCCGGAAACATGAATCGCATCTTGATGCGGGTGATCACGCTCTTTGGCAATTTCATAGGGGATATCATGAATGACAATGATTCCATAAAAGATGACTAATGCGACAAATATGAGGAGGCCAAGGGCAAAATAGTCTAAAAACATAACGGGTCCTTGTTAATTTTAAGAGGTCTGAATTTATCTTACACTAGGCTGTAAGTATTTGTTATGAAAAATAAAACCTTTATAGAGTATTTTGTTTTAACTTTGAGGGTGTATGTGAGTTTACTTTTATGTTTTAGGTGTAAATCATTCTAGAAGTAGAAGTAGAAGTAGAAGTAGAAGAGCACAGAAGTAAAGAGCCCATCAATATGAGCTCTTTATTGTGTGGTGCGTTTGTTCTGAAGATATACTAGGTTTACTATTCAGTGCAGACTTGGTTCCGACCATTGGCTTTTGCTCGGTATAAAGCCTTATCTGCTCGGTAGAAAGTACGTTGAGTATTTTCTCCATCACGGTGCAGCGTAATACCAATACTAACTGTTAACCCACGCTCTCCGAGTATCTCTCTCCAGCCATACTGGAATATACGCTCTCGATAATTTTCAGCATGAAGTTCAGCTTTCGCTAAGTCTGAATTTTCTAAAATGACCAAGAATTCTTCACCACCGAAACGGACACAAGATGCCCCTCTAAATTTGAAGTAAGAGGCAAGTTCATGTGAAACGCTCACAATTGCTTTATCACCAACTAAATGGCTTAACTCATCGTTAATTGATTTGAAGTGGTCGATGTCGACAACTAACAGAGCGAATGGCGTCTCATGCAGCAGTAAGTCTTTCAGTTTCACATCTAGCCAGCGTCGGTTATGTAAGCTGGTGAGTGGGTCAGTAAATACATCCTGTTGCAGCTGAGCTACGGTATTCTTATGTTGCTCTGTCGTTTCTTTTAATTCTTTATTTTCTTGTTCTGAAAGTATCAGTTTCAACTGCAATTCAAAGCGGGATAAACGACGTAACTGGCTGGCTCCTAATTCACTAATCGGAATCTGCTTCATTAAATCAGTTTCAATGCGGTAACCTTTTTTCTCGTATGCCAGTGCTTCTTTGAATCGACCTTGAGTCATGCATACTGAACTTAAAGAGTCATAAAATCGTTTTGCTAGAACTGGTGAAGAATAGTGTTTAATTCGCTTATGTGTGTTCGCAAGAATCATACTTGCGATGTGCTCTTTACCTACCGCATTTAAGTTATGAGCCACTTCTAAACGGATCATAGTGGCTAACCAGCTGGCTTGAATATTGGTTGAAGAGTACTGAACTTTTGAAAGGCACAGAAGAGCTTCGTTATACTCTTTCTTGGCTCGTAAAATTTTAGCGCAATACAGCAATATCTGAGCTGTGAGTCGTTTATCACTGACTAAGATACTTAGCTCTTCACATTCACGTAAAAGGTCATTTGCGGCAGTAATTCGGTTGAGCAAAATTAGACTTGCAACCATATGCAATTTAAAGCGAAGTCTTAATGAGCGGCTGCTAATGGCGTGGTCGATACTTTCGATTTTTTGGTAATAGCGTAATGCACGGTTATGGTCGCCATAGGCATCGCATAAATTACCCATTCCGATGATAGCCATAACGTACTCATCGATATATCCATGTTCGACTGAAATTGTAGAAGAGCTGACAAATTCATTGAGCGCTGCAGTGTAATCGCCGATTTCAACTAAACGCTCACTCAAGCTGGACTTGACCGTTAAAATATCTTCAACATCACGAGGTAAAGAAAGCAGGTCGAGTGCGAGGCGCAGTTCATCAATACTAATTTGGTTTTGCTTTAATTCCGCTCTATATTCCGAGCTGATGATATAGCAGTGGGCACGCTCTTGAGGTGTCGTTGAAATATGCAGCCGGATATGGTTCCAGAATATAATGGCTTCTTCACCAGAAACTGATGAAGGATCAAGTCCTGCATCCGTGATTTTACTTAGTAGCGTTTCCATCAGTCTCTACCTTTTCTGGGGTTTCTTCTAATTGTTCAAGAGTGAACGGGAACGTTAAAATGTCATTGAGACTAATGGTGGGTTTCTTACCCTTTAATCCGCGTCTATGCCATGGGTACATATCAAGCATGGCTTTCAAGGTATTGAAAACTTTCTCTGCCTCGTCCCCTTTTTCAGAAAGCATAAGCGCGACACGCTCTGTGCTCAAACGAGAGATAAGGTCATTTTGATTGCATATCGCATGAGCGAGCTCTGTACAAACTTCGAGGTAATCAGGATCAACATGCTGGAACATGATAACGGCATGCTTAGAACTTTTGAGCTCTGTCTTGTATAAAACCAGCTTTTCCCACCAGTAAGTTTCTGAAACCACATGTGAGAAATGTTTTTCTGGATCATATTCATGTTGACCACGAATACGATTAATGAGTTTTCTCGCCCTCTGCTCCAGTTGACGCTTAGAATTACGAGCTTTATCTAAACCTACTCGCGTGGTTTGCTCTCTGAGCATGTCAATAGAGTGTTGGCGGTACTTCTTAAAGGCGATGAGAGAGGCTTCATAATCGCCGTTTTCTTCTGAAACCAAAGATTGCTGAAAACAAATTTGACTGAGTAGTTCACCATTATCGAATGAGCCTGCCGATTGTTCGGCTAATACTAATAATTCGGCGGCTTCTTCAGGTTTCTTTCTGAGTAATTGCAACCTTGCTCGGCTAATATACGAGTGAGCTTTCATCCATGTTAGGTTGTGCTTTATCGCAAGACCGTGTGCTTTTTCCGTAGCTTTTTCAGCGTCGTCTAGGCGCTCTAAGCCTAAAAGTGCTAATCCTCTGAAATCCCAAACTTCTGCATGCCATGTATTGTCGTGGTGATCTTGTAGTGCTTCTTCAGCGCCATCAAGTACAGAAAGCATTTCAACATAATTGCTAAGAAGGTAGTAATCCCATGCGAGTAGTATTCTTGCTTTCCCTTCAAGCCAGCCAATTCTGCTACTGTTTGCAACCTTAACTGCGAGCTGGTGGGTTGAACAAGCCAACTTATATTCATGGGTAATACGCCAAATGTTACCAAGACCAATTAAACACTCTATTTGAATTTCTATTTCATCAACGAGTGCAGATTGCTCTAATGCATTTATCCAGTATTGCTGGGCAGAGTAGTATTTGGCTTGTCCCCAAAATTGGAGAGCATGAAGATGGAGGATTTCAGGAAGGAATATGTCAGTATCAAGTCGGTTTTGGCGAGAATAAGCTTCTTTAATATCTTTTAAGCCTTTTCGATAATCCATCAAGTTCCAGTGACAGCGAGACATGATCATCAATGCCTGTATCGCCCCTTTTTCAAACAGCATCTGTTCAGCTCTCACTAAGCATTGTTGTGAGAGTTCTAAGATGACTTGAGGCTCAGAATCTGCACGACTCTTGAGCTGCTCTAATTCTGTTTCAAGAAGGTACTGGTGTTTGTCCAAGGCGTATATCCATAATTACCGAACGTATTGATAACACGATCATTATAAGAGCATGATATAGGATAAGCACGAATTATCTTCAGTAGAAAGTTTATGAGGCGAATATCTTTATAATTAATTCGCGTTAGCTCATGTTCTAGTGATTAATTAATATGGTTATTTATCTAACACATCTTATAAATGCAAAGCGTTATGAGAGTAACTGCTTTAGCGTCAGAGGGTGATCGGTCACACCAAGACGCTGGGCTGCTGTTGCCCCATGCTTATCTTGGTAGCACAGATTGTGCCAAGCTCTGAATATGTCTAGAAGGGGAAGGATGCCACCCGGTCTCAGTTTACGTCTTGGTTCATTAATGAAGCTGTCGAATAGCAATTGAAAACGTTGCTGATAAAATTCGGTATGCTTGATAGAGGCTTCATTAAACCATTGTTTAGGTTCTGAATTTTTTCCTGCTAGGTAGCAAATGCCTTTTTGGCTTGATTCTTGGTTTGCAATTGCCCAGCGATCTCGCCACCAACTCATATGCACAATATCAATCTTTTCAAAACCAGCACTTTCATCCCATGATAGATCTTCTTCCACATACATTAAGTCAATATTTTGGCTTTGTATACGCGGCAAGCACACGCTAAGAGCGGCAGATCTTAGTAGGGGATCTTGAGGTAAATAGATTGAAACGTGTTTGTCTGCTTTACACATATCAAGCACATGTAAAAAGTGTGCGTAAGATGTATAAGGTGGACGGATTAATGCACCTTTAGATGGGTAAGAGAATGTTGTTAAATTTCCCATAGGGTCTTCAACATTGCCACGGGCAAGAATAGTTTGATACTTCTGCTCGATACGCTCACGCAAGTTTTCTGAAGGTTTGGGTGTTTCTATATTTGCTTCTGAAGAGTGATCACGAGAGACAAATCGTGACGCAGTGTCATACGGGTTATGATCAACTCCGCCCATAGGCTCTTCTGAGTGTGAGTAGTTCACATGCTGGCATAAAATGTATCCAGAATGCGCTTCTCCCGTCGCGATCCACACAACGCCATTATTGCTGTTTGGTTGTAAACGTTGGTAATGCGAAGCAAATTGATAATCTTTTGCATGGTTAACCCAACGAGCATCGATCATTGCCAGCTTACGACGGCAACGGCTCGCAATATGATCCACATGGTCATAGAAGGTTTTTGGGTTAATTTCTAATTTTCGGCAAATTTCACGTACGGAATAACCCATGAACAATAAGCCCATAAGATTTTCTTGAAATAGAAGCTTTTTATTGGAACCTGACCATTTATCAACAAACGTTGATTGGCAGCATTTGCAGCGGTATCGCTGGCGGTCACCGCTATAACCAAAGGCATGGTATAGGTGTTTATGGGTGTGTACTGAAAGACCAAAGCTTTCACAATCATTATTGCGACAAGCAGGGAGTCCATCACTATGAAGCTGACGTAAACGATGTAATTCGTTTAGAACTTCACGATTGTTAAGTAAGGGGGGGAACGCACCACATTCACGACAAACCATCGCTGGACGCTTAGGGTTCGCATGTTGCAAAACATAACGTTTTGCATCGCTCAAGCCAAAGTTGTTACACGCCAATGTTTTACAAAAGTTGAGTTGTAAACCATCCGCATCTTTTGGCAGCTCGCCGTTAGACACGATCGCCCCCTCGGGATTATCTGGGCAGCTAAGCGAACTTAGCTGCTGGGTATTTCTTTTCAATTAACTATTTCTATCAATAATTAATTAGATGTTAATTGCAGTTTCTAGTGCAACTTTCATCATGTCGTTGAACGACTTTTGACGCTCTTCAGAGCTTAGTTTTTCGCCACGGATGATGTGGTCAGAAACTGTTAGGATAGTCAGTGCTTTAGCACCTAGATCTGCAGCAACACCGTAGATACCAGCCGCTTCCATATCAACACCTAGGATGCCTAGTTTTTCCATTTTGCCGAATAAATCAGCTTCAGGAGTGTAGAAAAGGTCTGCAGAGAATACGTTACCTATTTTTACAGGAACTTCTTGTGAACGAGCTTGTTTTACTGCTTCTTCAAGAAGACCGTAATCAGCAATTGCCGCGAAATCGTGGTTGTTGAAACGGATACGGTTTACTTTAGAGTCAGTAGATGCACCCATACCGATAACAACGTCCATTAATTTAACGTCGTCACGTACTGCACCACAGCTACCTACGCGAATAACGTTTTTAACGCCAAACTCAGCGATAAGCTCGTGTACATAGATGCAGCATGATGGGATACCCATGCCGTGACCCATAACAGAAACTTTTTTGCCTTTGTAAGTACCGGTGTAACCGAACATGTTACGAACATCACAAACTTGCTTTACATCATCAAGGAACGTTTCTGCAATGTATTTTGCGCGAAGCGGGTCACCAGGCATAAGAACCGTTTCAGCGAAATCACCAAGTTGTGCATTAATGTGAGGGGTTGCCATTGTCGTTCTCCAAAGTTAAACGGTAATTTACGGAACAGGTTTGTAAATTACCAATTCTGTTGAATTGAATTCGTTCTGTTGAAGCAATATTAGCGAGTTAAATAAGGGTTCCTTGAGAGCTTTGTCACAGAATGAGTTCAGCTATTGAATTTTATGATTATTGATAACCAAATATGTTGAAACTTTATGGGCAATCGTTTTTGTTACCCATATTCTCTATTTTACAATGTGAATAGGTGCATATGATTGCATTTCCATTACTCATATAGACCACTTATCGAGTTAAATACAGCCATCTCGAAGAAGAAAGTCAGAAGAAGTAAGTGATTTCTTAGTTGTAATAAATACGAAACTGAACGGAAATTATGCATGGGGCATGTATATCAATCATTCTGGTTGTTGATACTTATAAACATAGATAATCTAAACTCTAAATATAGAGTTATTTAGGAAATACTATGCCTTGCGAGTTTAAGCGACCAATATTCAATAATATTAAAGGAAGATTGAAAGTACTGACTCTCGCTTTAGGGCTCTGTTCTTCTCACTTACTTGCAGCAACTTTCCCATTGCCAACAGACGAAAGCCGCGTTGTCGGGCGGATTCAACTACATGAAGTGGTGAAAGGTGAAACGCTCGCAGAGATAGCTAAGAAGTATGACGTCGGTTTTTTATCGTTAATGGCGGCGAATAAAGGCATTGATCCCTTTCTTCCAAATGAAGGATATGTGCTAAGTATCCCGACTCGATTCATTCTGCCTAACACTCTCCGTGAAGGTATTGTCATCAACCTTGCCGAACTTCGTTTGTACTATTTTGAACCTGAAAAAAATCAAGTGCATGTGTTTCCGGTCGGAATCGGAAGAGTTGGGCGTGATACACCTGAAATGACAACAAAAATAAGCCAAAAAAGACCCAACCCAACCTGGACGCCGCCTAAATCGATTCGAGCTGAATATTTAGAAAAAGGGATAGAACTTCCACCAGTTGTGCCTGCGGGTCCTGAAAACCCATTGGGTCAATATGCTTTACGACTCGCCTATGGCGCAGGTGACTATCTTATCCATGGTACTAATAAAGATTTCGGTATAGGACTTAGGGTCAGCTCTGGTTGCATTAGGATGGAACCGAAAGATATTGAATGGTTATTTGAAAAAGTGCACAAAGGCGAGAAGGTGACGATTATTAATGAGCCGATAAAAATTGCTCTTGAGCCTGATAGAAGTGTGTTTATTGAGGCGCATGAACCTTTGACACGTAGTGACGGATCACAAAAAGCTCTAAATGTACCTGTTGAATTAGAGTGGTGGCTACAGGATGCTCAATTGTCTGACTCTAAAGCAAAAGCCGTCATTTTTGCGCAAAATGGTGTACCTGTTGAAATTGTTTCACCTTAGCTTTGCCTTCCATCAATCAACACGCATAAAAAAGCCGTTTATCCTTACTAAGGGTAAACGGCGATAGTCAGTAAAATTAATCGGTTATGTATTATCGATTTACTTAACTATTTTGTGTATGACTGAGCAATATTATCAATACGCTCATTGGCACGAGCAGCTTCTTCTTGCGCTGCCATTGCTGAATCTGCGGCTTGCTTCGCTTTCATTTCTGCTGTTGATTGTTCGTTTTTAAGTGCATTAACTTCGCTAGTCAGTTGAGCAACTTGGTTTTTAAGCTCATCCATACCTGCCATTGCCGATTCATCGGGACCAGAAGAACAACCAGCAAGAATAAATACGGAAGCTGCAGCTGCGAATAACGTCTTGTTCATAAGAACTCCTTGTTTATATTAATATCAAAATATGCGCTATACATTTCTAACCATACAGTCGCTTCATTAATGATTGTAGCGATAAAAATTTTAAGCACCTAATTTACAAGTAGGAAAATGATAAATCTGTTCCTTTTTATCCAAGATGGTGGTGGATGTCTCATATTTGAGAGTTAATACGCGTACTTACTCTCTTTGCTTCTTATTAAGTCTTAACATTTTTATGGCGAGGTTTTTGGATAGGCTTGCAGGGTTTTATTCTTTTCAGATGACTTGGCTAAGTATTAACACAAGGCTGTAAACGAAAGGTTGGAGAAAGATACCTGATAAATTTTATGTGATCTCTATCCATTAGAAGTACTTTCGCGGTATCATGTCACGTTAAAATAATTTTGTATCAAATCACCAAGACTGGAGAGTCCTTTGCACTTTAAAGATTTAGGCTTAGATAATCGCTTACTGAAGAACTTAAAACATTACGACTTCAAGAAAGCGACAGAGATCCAACAACAAGCGATCCCTGTGGCTATTGCTGGTAAGGATCTATTGGCTTCATCAAAAACAGGATCAGGTAAAACGTTAGCATTCGTATTACCTATGATACATAAAGCATTAAAATCGAAAGCTTTTTCTGCTCGTGATCCTCGTGGTGTGATTTTGGCTCCAACTCGTGAACTGGCTAAACAAGTTTACGGTGAACTTCGTAGCATGCTGGGTGGTTTGTCTTATGAAGCTGCTCTTATTCTTGGTGGTGAGAACTTTAACGATCAAGTTAAAGCATTACGTAAATATCCACGTTTTATTGTCGCTACGCCTGGGCGTTTAGCGGATCACCTTGAGCACCGCTCTTTATTCCTCGATGGTGTCGATACACTGATTCTGGATGAAGCAGACCGTATGCTAGACCTAGGTTTTGCACCTGAGCTGCGTCGTATCTCAAATGCAGCTAAGCACCGTCGTCGCCAAACGCTAATGTTCTCTGCAACGTTAGATCACGCTGAAGTGAATGGTATTGCTGGCGAAATGTTAGATACGCCAAAGCGTATTTCAATTGGTGTTTCTAATGAAGAACACCGAGACATTACGCAAAAATTCTATCTATGTGATCACCTAGATCATAAAGAAGCAATCTTAGACCGCATTATTGAAGAAGCTGAATACCGTCAGGTAATGATTTTTACAGCTACTCGTGTGGATACTGATCGTCTAACTGAAAAGCTAAACGAGAAGAAGCTTAAAGCTGTCGCTCTGAGTGGTAATTTAAACCAAACTCAACGTAACGCGATCATGAGCCAGTTTGAACGAGCAGTATTTAAGATTCTTGTTACGACTGATGTTGCTTCACGTGGTATCGATATTCCAAACGTAAGTCACGTAATCAACTTTGATATGCCGAAGCATACTGAAGAATATGTGCACCGTGTAGGTCGTACAGGTCGTGCTGGTAACAAAGGTGATGCGATTTCACTTGTTGGACCAAAAGACTGGGATAGCTTTAAACGTGTAGAAATGTACCTACAGCAAGATCTTAGCTTCTCAGTTCTTGAAGGCTTGAAAGGTAAATTTAAAGGTATTAAGCCTCGCAAACCTGCATTCCAGAAAGGCGGTCCTGTGAAGGGTAAAGCTAAGGTTCAAGCGAAGAAAACACCTAAGAAACCGGTTAAACGCGATAAGAGCTTCCACAATAATGTGGCTGTGGGTGATACGGTATTTATTCCTAAGAAGAAAGTCGCACCAAAAGTGGATGACGAGTAAATTTAGTGATTGGTTAGGCTGGTTCCTTAGTTAACAGTTTAAATCTATAGGAAGACGCTTACAGTTTTTATGTGGCGAATTCTACTCATTTGAACGGTCCTATCTTGGGCCGTTTTTTATTCCTGTAATATCTTATCTTTCAATATTCCATGCTTACTTTCCCCATCTTCCCATCGCTTATTCATCGCCACTTCTAAAGTACAGGTAGATAGGTCGCAGGTATATTGGAGTACACTCGTTATCATAAAACAGTTATTTACAGGCTTAATTACCTTATAAATGTTGATTAATTATCGTTAATCATCTGTAAATGAAATCTAAATCAGAAGCACTGCATAATGCCCGTGAATATAAGGTGTTATTGTTTTTTTGTGATGAAAATTCAATTAAACCATACAATAAAGCTCCGTTATTTTATTTAGACACGGTTTACCCCCTAAACCGTAACTGGCTCGCATTAGTCACGCGAGCCTCTCTTTTTTCCTCTATCGAAACCTCACCTTACGATAAAATTATCCTTTAAATACGGGGGCGTACAGTGAAAATACTGATCATCGAAGACGACACTACCACCAGAGAATTTGTCGCAAAGGGGCTGCAAGAGCATGGTTATGCAGTTGACCAAGCGGAAGATGGTAAAAAAGGTTTAATGATGGCTTTGAGCGCCGAATATCAATTGGTTGTCCTCGATAGAATGCTCCCTTACTTAGATGGCATGAAAGTGCTTTCAGCTATTAAAGCTACGCAGGAAGATTTGCCGGTTCTTATATTGAGTGCGATGGATAGTGTGGAAGACAGAGTGGACGGGCTTCAAGCCGGTAGCGATGACTACTTAATAAAACCATTCGCTTTGGCTGAATTGCTTGCCCGCGTCGATATTATTATCCATCGTCACAACAAGCAGTCAGCGACTACGCACGCTTTGAGTTATGACTGCTTAGAGGTTGATCTACGTGCTCACCGTGTCGTATGTAATAAACAAGAACTTATCTTGCAGCCGAAAGAGTTTCAGCTCATTCAGTACTTTGTAGAACACAGTGAGCAGGTAGTATCGAGAATGCGCTTGTTTGAAGCGATATGGAGTTACCACTTTGACCCTAAAACCAACGTGATTGACGTTCATGTCGCCAACTTAAGAAGAAAGTTAGAAGAGGCTGGGTGTTCTGGGCTGCTGCATACAGTGAGAGGGGCTGGCTATGTCCTTCGTCGATGATTATGCACTGACCCGTTCATCGGTCTTCAAGACGTTAGTGGGTGTCTTTGTGTTAATCACGGTCGTGAATATCATTGTAATACGGCAAGTTTATAAAGATTCAGATGCATTTCACCGTGAGCAATTGGTGAAACAACTCCAAGATGAGTCAGCAGAATTTAGCTTTGTGGCGAAGCAGAGCAAAGAAGATGTTGAAAGGCTACTCGCCACAAAAAGAGCATCAGAAACCAGTTTTTACTATCGCTTAACTGAACGTTCAGAGCCTGTGTCAAATACCCCTACTTATCCCATTCGAACGTTACCTTCTAGCGTTGCAAATATTTTAGTCGGTGATACGCACCAGCTCGTGATAGGCATAGATCACCACGCGGTTGAAGCCTATCAAAAGTCTCTTATTCCGATTGTCTTTTCGGGAATTATCCTTCCTGTGGCGGTGATGCTTATAGCTGCTTTGTTCTTTACCATATTGATTTTAAAACGTTTAGAGCGAGTGAACCGTGCTATGAATCGTGTCTTATGCGGAGAGCGAGATGTGAAAATAGCGGTTTCGAAACAAGATGATGAGTTCGATATATTGGCGATTCACCTCAACTTTATGATTGAACAAATGGCAAAGAATGAAGCGTCACTTAAGTCACTGACGGTGGGCATGGCTCACGATATGCGAACGCCGATGGCTCGTTTAAAACTACGCCTAGAAGAGATACTGTCTGATGAGAAGCTGACTGTTAAACAAAGTGATCAGCTCTCAGCTTGCCATGATGAGCTTGAACTTATTTTGTCGCTGTTCAATAGCATGTTAGAAATCGCAAAGTTGAACAGTGGACAGACAAAGTTGGCGACTGAAGCGGTTGATATAGGCCGAGTTGCCCATGACGCCATTGAGTTTATTAGCCCTATTGCAGAAATGAAGCAGCAACGTTTAATTTGCCGTCAAGATCAGCTTTGTGAGGTTCAGGGAGATAAAAGCTTACTATTTCGCGCGGTGTTTAATTTGATTGAGAATGCAGTGAAATACACTCCTGATCATGGAGATATTGAGGTGATAATTGATCATTTTGGCGTTGTGGTCGCAGACAATGGCATAGGGATCTCTGAGAGCGACAAAATGAGTGTGTGTCGACCAATGTTTCGTGCGGATAAAAGCCGTACAGAACAAGGGAATGGGTTGGGCTTGTCTTTAGTCGATGCGGTGGTTAAACGACATAATGCTTACTTGATTCTACGCGATAATAACTCAGGCGCTAATCAACTAAGCGGTAGTCGTTTATATGATGATAGCTTGTGTGAGGGTAACTGCGGTTTGAGAGCAAGGATCTACTTTGAACGTTAGCGGGTTAATCCCATATATCGCTTATGGCTCGTAGCCCATGCTCAAAAGGCTCAGCAAATAAATTCTGCTGAGCCTTAATATTGAAATAGCATTTCGCTAGGTCGCTAGGTCGCTAGGTCGCTAGGTCGCTAGTTTGGTAATGCAATCGCTGTTAAATCTTGGCTTTCAGGGATCTGTTTCATTGCATGGGCAATTTCTTCAGCTTCAGTACCAACAATGACTTGCAAGTTATTGGCTCCCATTTTAACAACGCCCATTGCTCCAATTGCTTTTAGTGTCGTCTCATTGGCTAGAGTTGCATCTTTTAGCGTAAGGCGTAAGCGCGTAATGCATGAGTCGATACTGGTTAGATTTGCATGCCCACCCAAAGCTTTAAGATATTGCGCGGCCTTTTCGTTGGTGTTAACAGCATTAACCTGAACCTTTTCTTCAACTTCACGACCTGGCGTTTTAAGGTCGAACTTCACAATCGCAAAGCGGAATACAGAGTAGTAGATTGCAGAGAAACACAAACCTTGCACAATCAGCATGTACGGTTTCATTGCCAGTGGCAGGTTGTATGACAGCACAAAGTCAATGAGACCACCACTAAAGGTAAAGCCAGCAATCCATTGCATGCTTGCAGCAATGTATAGCGAGATCGCGGCTAAGAATGCATGAATCAAGTACAAAACAGGTGCCACGAACATGAAAGCAAACTCAATCGGCTCTGTTACACCAGTTAAAATCGCAGTCAGTGCAGAGGCACCAAGAATGCCACCGATCTTCTTCTTGTTTTCAGGAAGTGCGCAGTGGTACATCGCTAAACACGCAGCAGGAAGCCCGTACCCCATTACAGGGAAGAAACCACCTTGGTAGATCCCGGTAACGCCTAACTCACCAGTGCTAG
Organism: Vibrio gallaecicus; assembly: GCF_024347495.1. Lineage (NCBI taxonomy): Bacteria > Pseudomonadati > Pseudomonadota > Gammaproteobacteria > Vibrionales > Vibrionaceae > Vibrio > Vibrio gallaecicus. Next base: position 1,810,874 of record NZ_AP025491.1, read on the forward strand.
ACCAAAATTTTGAGATATCGTTTATACCAACAAGGTCGAATAGGAATACTTGGTTAAGTGCATGGTGAAGGCCAACTGGAATCAATAAGCGGTTAAAGAAGCCATAGATACCAGCGCCGACCGCACCCATGTCTGAAATCGCGATGCCGAAATCAACCAACGCGCCGTACACGACAGGCCAAACATAAACCATGATCAAACTGATAGTGATAGCTGCTAGAGAAGTCACAATAGGCACAAAACGTTTGCCACCAAAGAAGCCGAGCACAGCAGGGAGCTTAATGGTGTGGAACCTGTTGTAAAGAGAAGCGGCCACCAAGCCCATCACAATCCCAGTAAAGGCACTGACAGATGCTTTGGAAGCGATCACTTCCGAGCTGCTCATTTGATCAACGGGGACGCCCGTTATCTGCGAGATCACCGCAATGTCGCCGACGATCATCTCAACGATCAATAAACCAAGCAAACCAGAAAGGGCTGCTGCACCGTTGCTGTCTTTGGCAAGCCCGTATGCAACCCCCACCGCAAATAACCAAGCTTGATTGTCCATGATGCCCTTGCCACCATAAACCAAAATAGTCGCAAGGGCGCTGTTGGCACCCCAGCCAGTTGGGTCGATCGCGTAGCCTAAACCAAGCATTAATCCGCCAGCAGGCAGCACCGCAATTGGCACCATTAGCGCCTTACCAATTTTTTGTAAGTATCCTAGTATATTCACCGTCAGTCCTCTTTGGATTTTAATTGTTATCAAAGAGCTTACTTGGGTGAGGATTAACAAAGGGTTGTGCTTAGATTAACAATTATTAATGTTACTTTAGATTCACAGGGAGCCAGCATTTAATAATGGTGAAGTGAAGTGAAGTGAAGTGAAGTGAAGTGAAGTGAAGTGAAGTAAGTCAGCGGCTATTCTTACTAATAGTCAAAGCTCCCCTTAAACATTTTTGCTAAGGGGAACTTTTGTTGTCACACTAGCTTATTGGCGTTGATGATTTCGCTTACCCAGAGTCTCTTTCTTTGTTCCAAAAAGCCATTTTTCTAAACTAGGTAAATCAAGCTTGATCTCACATTACCGTGCTAACAAGCTAACAAGTTATTCGAAGTGAAAAGTTGAAAACGAACTTTTTAAAATGTTGTCCGCAATGTACTTATGAGTTGCCGTTGTAGGATGAGTAACCCCCCAGAAAACATAGCTATCTGAGCCATAAGCGGCACAGTCATTCGTCAAGCTATGGCTTTGTAAGTAATCCACTGAAGAGCTGCGTTGTATATTTAAACAAGCATCGCTCGAATTTCTAAACCCATGTGATTCTGGGTTTTTTGTCATACTGGTAAAGAGCGCATTAGCGTCAAAAAGAACGATGTTCTCACCTTTAGATTGGTAGTACGCCGCCTGTTCTTTAATGAATAAATTAAACTCATTAATCTTCGCTCTTACTTTCACAATTTCTTCTTGGGTTGAGTACTTAAACTGTGGTGCATTGGTCGCATCTGGTAGCGTAAATAGAAGAATGTTTTTTGCGCCAGAATCGGTTAAACGAATCAGGGCACTACTGAAATCAGCTTTGACGTCAGAGACTTCTCGGTTGTAATTCATGAAGTCATTTAAGCCGAACTCAAGTGTAAAAAGCGAGTTCTCTGGGCGGTAGTTTTTCGCCATTTTCATGTAAGTGAGATAAGAAGTCACTTGGTCGTAGATCCCTGTTAAAGCAACGTATTGGTTCGTTCCTGCCGCTCCGCCGACAGCCCAGTTATACAAGGGAATATTCTTGTCTTTGGCTAAGTATTCAGTCCAAACTAAACCATTTGAGAAGTGACCTAAGAACCATGAGTTTGGATTGGGAAATATCCATTGAGAACCGTTAAATAAGTTTCCAGTGTCAGATAAACTGTCCCCAAAAGCGACAATGCGGTTAATAGTATTGGCTTGAAAAACGTTATCGTTTGTCCAAATTGAATGGTTATAAGAGAAACGGTTATCTGCGGCAAAATACGTGATGTCGGCAGTATCGTGCTGTAAGTCGAGTGTTTCTTCACAGCGTTGCTTGATTTCACTTTGTGGTGTGTCACTGAAAAACATATTTTTGAATGAAACTGATGACCACCAATAACCATCGACGGTGTAATAATCACCATTTTTATCTTCAGCCCACTCCCAATCGGTGCCCGGAGAGTCGTGTGTAGCATCGGTTCTATACCAGCAGCGTACGTAAGTATAAGTTTCAGAAGCTTGAGTATTCATCACTTGTGCAGCAGTAATACTTTCGGGTGTTACTGGAATTTCTTCAGTCGCAAACGCTCCAAAAGTCATTCCCAATGTCGCGGCTAACGTTGTCAGTTTCATCATATTAGTCATTCTTCTTGTTTTGGATATAGGTCGTAGTGGTTGGTATAGATCGTTGCTGTTGTCGGTATTGGTATAGCTCGTTGGTCGTTATAAACAATTAACTCAAACTGGTATGACCTATATCTTTCATCAATAAATTCTGTCAACACATTCAAATTTATCAATGTGTTTACTGGTACTAACGTCTTAGTTTCAACGAAAATATGATCGAAAAATGACCGTGTCTTTAGAGTTTTTATTCAAAGTTTGTAGAGGCGTTTGATGTAACAGTGAATGCTTAAAACAGCAGCGTAAAGTTGTGGGAATAGAGAGTCTATTTTTTATGAAGTTAATTAAGTTATTGATATTTAATGGTTGTTTTGTGTTTTTATGTAATGATTGAGAAATGAACAGTAAGAGTTATAGGTGGTTATCCAAGATAAAAAACTGTTATATCGATCATAAATGAGATAAAAACCGCGACGCAAATCACCTGCTGATGAAAATGATAATTGATCTCATTACTATTTAAGTGCAGTATACGCTCGATTTATGAAATTGACGTATGGATTTGTTGTATTTATGAAACTCATTAGAGCGCTGTTAGTAACTGTTGTTTTTTCAGGAAGTGTTTCATCTGAAGATAATCTTGCATGGTTGAGAGATGACAGCCGTGCAAATTCTGAAGTATTGAATTACTTGAAAAAAGAGAACGAATTAACACAGCAGTATAAAGCTCAAATTCAATCTACCAGCGATGAGTTACTTAATGAATGGCGAAAAAATACACCTGTTCGTTCAAATAAGCCTTGGTTAGAAATCGATGGCTTTGAATATGCAGTACAGTCTCGCAAGCTCTTGTCTCGACCTGTCAGTTCAGAAAGTGAAACTAATCCACATCAAACAGAATTGTTTGATCTTGCCAAGCGTGCAAATGAGTTTGACTACTACCAATTAGGTGATTGGGCACTTAGCCCATCTCGCACTCAATTGGCGGTTGCGGAAGACATCGATGGTTCTGAGCAATACGTCATCAGTATTGTTGATCTAGATTCTGGCGCTATCACCGAAGTGGCTACTAAGGTCGAAGCATCAATTACTTGGGCTCTGGATGAGCAAAGCCTATTTTTTATCAAGCAAGAAACACAGACAACTCGTCCTTTTGCTGTGATTGAGTATGAGCTGAAAAGTGCATCGGAAAAGGTCATTTATCAAGAGCTCGATAAAGCTTGGTTGGTCTCGTCATACGTAACCAGTGACAAGAAGTTTTCTCTCGTTCAGTCCAACAGTGACAGCAGTAGTGAACAGCGTTTACTTAACCTTGCGACAGGAGAGATTTCGCAACCGTTAAGAGCACGACAAGCGGGAGTCGAGTACTACGCTGATAAACTTGAAAACCAATTCTATATAAACAGCAACCATGACCGCTCAGGGTTTGAACTGTACTCAGCTAACACCGCGTCAATAGCTCAGCTTTCACAATGGCAGCCTTTACTGAAAGCAAGAGGTGATACTCATGTTAGCAATTTCTACTGGTTCGCTTCTGGTGTTGTTGCGATGACAGAAAGTGGGTCTGCACAATACCTTAACTTCATCAATAACAAGGGTGAACTTACGGAGACTCAGAAGTTAGCCCAATCTGGCCAAGTTGCTTGGGTGAGTCAAGTGGGTGACTTTAATAGTAATAAGCTACACATTCGCAGCATGTCTATGGTCCAACCGGCTAAATGGGAAAAGTTAGACACTCAGTCTTTACAGCGAGAGGTGTTCTCACAAGATGTGTATCCAAACTACCAGCCTACTGAATATAAAACTGAACAAGTCTTAATAAAAAATGATGATGAATGGGTGCCTGTTACTTTAGCGTACCGTAAAGACCGACTTACAGAAAAGTCTCCGATTCTACTTTACGGCTATGGCGCCTATGGCGTGACTATGAAACCGTATTATATGCCTCAAATTATCAGCCTATTAGACAAAGGCATGATTTACGCGATCGCTCATGTTCGTGGGAGTGGATTTAACGGAAAGGCTTGGTACGAAATGGGCAAAGGCATCAATAAACCGAATTCTATTTCAGATTTTGTTGCTTCAGCCAAATCATTGAAGCATTACAAGAGCGGTGCTCGACCAATTTATGCGATGGGGGCAAGTGCTGGTGGCACTCTTGTGTCTGCGGCATTGAACCAAGATGCAAGTGCGTTCGACGCCGCCATATTGAAAGTACCTTTCGTTGATGTAGTTAACAGCATGTCTGATGAAAGCCTGCCATTAACCGCTCAACAATACGGTGAGTGGGGGGACCCCAACTTAACGGAAGAGCTTGTCGTTATGCATGGCTACGACCCTTATTTGAATATTTCTTCTCAAGATTACCCACCCGTTCTGGTTCAGGTGGGGCTGCACGATAGGCGAGTACCCTATTGGGAAGGGGCGAAATATTTTGAAAAACTACGTTCAATAAGTTCAGGTCAAGGACCTTATCTTTTGTCGACGAACTTTAATCAAGGTCACTCGACGGATCGACGCCAAGCCTTATCACAGCAAGCGTTCGAATACGCATTTTTCCTATCCATTACACAGCAACAAGATAATAAAGCGGAGCAGTAAATGAAGCTTTCACCTATCTCAGCGGCAGTACTTAGCGTACTTGCTGCCAACATCGTGCACGCCGAATCTGAGGTTTACCAGTTTGAAGAAGTGGTTGTTACCGCAAATAAAATAGAGCAGCCCTTATCTGAAGTTGCTGGTTCTGTCGCGGTTATTAATGGCGAAGAACTAGAAAAGAAAGGGGCAACAGAACTGTACGATGCATTGAATAGCGAACCTGGTGTTAGCGTTTCTGGTGGTGCTGGTCGCGCTCAGAATATTACGATTCGTGGTATGTCGGGCAATCGAATTGCTATTGTGAAAGATGGGGTTAAGTCGTCGGATGGCTTTGGCGCAGAAGATCTGAATGACAAGGTTGGAAGAAACTCATTTGATATGTCGAATGTGAAAAGCATTGAGGTTATCAAAGGGGCAAGTTCTTCAGTTTACGGCTCCGGTGCTATTGGTGGTGTTGTGGTTGTTAAATCGATGCAGCCTGGGGACTACTTAAAAGGTAACGACTTTTATAGCGATGTTTCAGGAACCTATACGGGCATTAGTAATAAATATAAAGGCGCCACTAACCTTGCATTCCGTTCAGGAAATGTAGAAAGCCTAATTAGCCTTGCATATTGGGATGGCGAAGAAACGCGCAACTACAATGAAGATTTATATAACCGCTCTGTCGATGGGATTAGTGGTGCTTACACGCTGAATTATTGGGCAAGCGATGCTCTGATGCTGAAGGGTAACGTTGAATATTATAAAGAAAACCTAAGTAGACAAGAAGGTATTGCTAAGATTCAGAAAGACGGCGAGTGGGAAACTGATGATTTCGATCAGCAAGCATACACGGAGTCATTTACTGTTTATGTTGGGGCAGAATATTTCCCTATCGATTCTTGGTTTGAAGAGCTAGACACAAAAGTTTATTTGCGTAGTACAGTTGCTGATGAAAATGTTAATGCATTGATATCACAAGAGCAAAATAATATTAAGGTGCAGCGTCGCTTGATCGACGATCGCCATTTTACCGATGAAGTGATAGGTGCTGATGCCGATTTTATTAGTTCTTTTGCACAAAAAAATGTGAACCATACTATCTCATATGGTTTGAGTTTTGACACAACGTTTTACGAACGTCCAAGTAGCGCAACAACCTTAGATTGGAACGGTTTGAACAATAAAGATGCAAAACCGTTCGCCTCTACGCGAGCTTATGTATTTGCTGGTTATGTACGTGATGTGATTGAAATTGACCGTTGGACCGCCACTGCTGGGGCTCGTGTCGATTTACATCGCCTGACTCCTGCGTCAGGAAATACTATCAATGGTTACACCGTTGAAGATAAAAACAGCACAGAGCTATCACCTAGCTTGTCTATAGGTTATCAAATCACCGATTCTTTGAACTCATATATTTCATATAACCACGGTTTTAGAGCGCCAACTTACGACAAAATTTACGGTTTTCAAAATCATGATTTTGTACCCATCACGCCTTTCCAAATTATTCCGAATATGAATTTAGAAGCGGAAACCAGTGACACCTTTGAAATAGGTAGTAAGTACGATAATGGTCGTACTCAATTCTACACTGCGGTGTTCTATCAAAAGTTTGAAAATTTTATTGGCGTGAAACAAGTGACGTCCGACCCTGACACGGATACAGGTAACTACTTTAAGCAGTTTCAGAATATTAATGGAGTCGAGACATATGGTATTGAGGCTTCGATTGCGCATCAATTTACAGAAAATTGGGGTGCCAGTACTCAATTAGGTTTTGTGGATGGTGAAGATGGTAACGGAGAGAAAATCCGCACCTTAACACCGTGGGAAGGTAGTGCAGAGCTTACTTATGACAACCAAGCATTCTCTGCTTATACGATGGTGAGCTGGGCACAGGCGATGGATAAAGTGCCGGAATGCGAAACCGATATAGGTCTTGCTGTCGAGTGTGCGACGACTGCTGGTTGGGCAAGTGTTGATATGGGAATGAGCTATGCGTGGGACTTTGGTTTAAATCTTAGTGCGAACGTCATTAACCTATTCGATAAAGAATACATTCGTTACCAAGATGTTGCAGGGGTTATGGACTCGAATAAAGGCTACTCAACAGAGCCGGGTCGTTATTTCACTGTTAACGCTAAGTATGTGTTTTAAGGGCTCAGTATGATCAAATCACCTTTATGTGTCGCCATTTTATTGGCTTCATTTCCGAGTGTTGCGGCGCAGTGGGATTACCCTCAAGGTAATACGTTAGTTGCCAATCAACAGGAAGCTCAAACTTACTTAGAAGAAGCCTATCCTAGTGTGGGTAGTTTGCAATTTCGCTATTCAAACCAGTCTAAGCTTGGTCATCATTACAATTTTGATGTATTTGAAAATGGTGTCTATCAGCAGCAAAGAACAGTGGTGCTAACGACTGATAATGATCATCAAGTATCACGTGTTTTCAAAAGTCTTGAAGACACGGTTATCAGAAATGGGCAGCCAACAACTGCAGCTGAGCTTGAAGCTCCTCGTCAGTTGGAAGCACAAAGACCGCCAGCTCTAGTTTCTGGACAGGTTGTGCAAGCAGAGCTAAGTATCTTCAGCCCTGATTTAAGAACAATGGATAGAAGTGCGCCGCCTGAAACCTTGCTAACAGATATCAGTGAATACCCACATCCTCCCCAATACATTTCTAAGGATGTTGAGGTGCTTAGCCACAGTGGTGGCATTTATCTGACCAATAGCCGAGTGTCTCAAGTGGATGCTGTAGCTTTAGTGACGGTGAATCACGAGAGCGGTGAAATAACAAACCGAGATAGCCAAAGCTTTCTTCCAGCAGAAGGAGTGACGACATTCGCAAGTCTAGCTGAGCTGAAGCAGGTCGATTGGCAAGATAATAGGTTTGCTCAAGTGATGGCGTTTGCACATCTTGACCAGTCATTAAGTTACCTGAACCAATTAGGTTTTTCTCTATTTGATGGACCTTTAGAGTTTGATGGTAGAGGCTTATCGGCGGATAACTCTACCTACTATTACGGGCCCAAAGCAGCGTTGTTTGGTATTGCTGGTGGATCACCTGATGCCTTAGATGCAGATGTCATTATTCATGAGCTTGGTCATGGGATTCATTACCAAATCGTTAAGGATTGGGCTTATGGACACACTGGCGCAATAGGTGAAGGTTTTGGTGATTACTGGGCTGGCAGTTTTAGTTTCCGCACTCAGTTTGAAAATGCACAGACTCAAGGGCAAGAGTTTGAGATCGATACTGTGTTTAACTGGGACGGGTATTTTGGTGTCCGTAATACTACCCGCAGCTTATGGAACCAACGAGCACGTTATTTTCAACATGCTGAATATAGACCTCACGAAAGTGTGGCTGGAGAACTGGGCGATGAACTATGGTCGACGCCTTTATTCCAAGCATTAAAAAGCTCGGTTGAATTGTACGGGCAAGATGGCTTCCAAGAATTTGACAGCATAGTTCTAGAGTCTATGTATGGATTAGGGCGCGGATTGAAAATGCATGATCTAGCGGAAAATGCCATTTTTGTCGCCCAAGAACTGTACCCAGAACGCCGCTACGCTGAGATATTGAAGGAAAAATTTGCCGTTCATAATTTAATTATTGAGCCATTTAGCGTTGAAATTGCTTCCCGATATGTTCATCCAGAAAAGTTATTGAATGTCGATTTGTATCCAACCTCAAGGCAAGCGGACATTGAAGGTGAGATTGAAGTAGCGGGGTTAACTAAACCTTTTGCAAGTCAGCCTAGCAACCAGCTTTATATCGAAACGGCTTTACCAAGTGGTCAAGTTTGTGGGTCAGCAATTGGCATGACGACATCGTTAGATTACCAATATGATGCGGCTTTAAAAAAGTTGAATTGGCGACATCAAATAGACCTCATTTATGGGCTTCCTAATCTGAGTGCTTCATTGAAAGAAGTGAACAGCCCTCTACCAGACAGTAAGTTGAGTGCTTCTAACCAATCAATAATAGGTTTCAAAACATTTAACTTCACCCTGAATGATACGGTTCAATCGGTTGGTGACCAATTTGGTGTTTACCTTGATATTGAACACCCGAGGCTTGCAGATTTAACCGTGACATTAATTTCTCCACGAGGCACTCGTGTTGATTTACTGAAGCATCAAGCCACCCGTTCTAATGGCTTTAATAGCTTCTTTACCTTTAAACATGACGCTGTACTTAACGCTTTTGCTGATGAACCGAGTAATGGTACTTGGCGTTTAGAGATTGGTGATTATGTTATGGGTGAGTCAGGGCAGCTAAATCGCTGGGCTGTTGGCACTATTTCGGAATACGACTGTGGTGATGCTGGTGCAAAGGCTTCCTCTAGCAGTAGCTCGGGCGGTGGAAGCTCTCCGTTTGTTATTGCTTGTATGTTTCTGCTGGCACTTGGTCGCTCCCTCAATTCAAAACGTTCGTTATGTCTGATGAACTTTTTAGAAAACGCAAAGCCGTTAATGAATAAAGCATCCCTTACAAACAAAATGTTCTTTAAAAACACAACAAGAAGATAACTCTATGAAACCACAATTGACTATTTTAGCCATGTCTTTGGCTCTTGCGGGCTGTGGAGGTTCGGGCAGTTCCGAGACTTCAGCTCCAACTTATACCGTTGCAGGTAAAATTACTGCTCAGAATGTTGCACTAGAAAACAAAGTTTGTTCTGACTTAAATGAAAGTTTGACTTGTGATAGTGGTGAACCAACCACTACGGCAAATGCAAATGGTGAATTTAGTTTAACGAGCACTCAAAAAGCGATGCTTTCACTACCGCTATTAGTGGAGTTGGATACGGGTGTAGCCGTTAGCAACGCAGATGGCGTGCAAACTTCATTATCTTACATCGCAGCTCCAGGTCTACAAAAAACATCAGGCAATGAAATCAATGGTATTAGTACATTGCTTGCTGGGTATGTTTTAGATGGCTACACCGTAAAGAATGCGAACAGTAAACTAAAAGCACAACTGGCAGCTAAAGGCATTACTATTTCCGGTGATATTCAAGATCATCTATCTGACTCTGAGCTGGCGAGCTTAGAGCAAAATGTGGTTTCTTCGATTAAAGTTTTTGATAAAACACACCGTGCTTATATGTTGGCACAGCTTAGTGATAAGTTTGATAAAACCACCACTGATTTCGTAGGCGGTGTCTTAACGAATGATGAAATAGCGGAATTTTCAAACGTTATTGCTGGCGATATTAAGGCAGCGACGGCGCTGAATGATACGGGTGCAACTCTATACTTCTCCGATACGAATGATACTCAGGATATTGCAGACCGCCCAGATAGTTTCCCTGGTCAAGATGCTGAATTTGGTTTTGATAAAACGGAGAAAAATGCACAGTCGGGCAATGGGTTTAAGTTCATTAAGTTGGATGGAAATGGTCAAACACTGGCAGATGAAGCGGCTCAGTGGTCTTGTGTTCTTGATGAGCGAAGTGGCTTAATTTGGGAATCTAAAACTGACGATGAAAACTCAATGCAGCATAAAGATCGTCAATTTGCTCTAGAACTACCTGGGAAAGTGACGCCATATGACCAAGATGTTGATTTAGCAACATGTAAGACTAAAGGTGATGCGGTTTGTACAACTCAAGATTATGTTGAGCATATCAACTCAATCAACCTGTGTGGCAAATCCGATTGGCGTTTACCTACTTTCCACGAATTCTATAACTTGCTTGATTTTGGTGAAACAGAAACTCATGCAAATGGTCAAGCATACGGTCTAACGTACAAGTACTTCCCTCATCAAAGTATTGGTGGTGAATACACGGAAATCGGCTCAGTGTGGAACCAGTCAATTATCTACAACATTTACTCTAAATCTACCGTTGATGGCGGCTTCTACTATAACGAAATCGGTACTCTTGGTGGCGACAGAGGTTATATCAGTGCGCTAGAGATTTACTCTGGCGATGTTGATTCTTCAGATAATTACGATTCTTACCAATTCCCTGCTCGTTTGGTTTCACTACAAGGTAAATAGCAATGAAAAACATACTAACCGTCGCTTTAATTAGTTTATTTTCGGCAGGTGCCTTTGCTCAAGAATGTAGCTTAGACCTAGGAAGAACGGCATCTAACACTCGTTATGCCACGAATGATAACGGTACTTTTACTGATCAGCTCACGGGCTTGACTTGGATGCGTTGTCAGCTAGGTAAGACGTGGGATAAGTCATCGCTATCTTGTACTGGTGATGGGGAAACTTTCTTATGGCAGAGTGCATTGACTATGGTTGAGTCAATCAATGACACTAATGGTAATCACCAGTTACACCAATTTGGTGGTGTTGAACAATGGCGTATGCCAAACATTAAAGAACTTATCTCTTTAAAAGAAGTGGCTTGCCACTCACCTGCACTTAGCGCAAAAGCTTTCGGTGACACGTTTAACTTTGAAACAGGTGACTTAGAAGCTTATGTTTGGAGTTCTACCCCTGCTGGTAATGGGCAGAGTGTGATGACGCTAGACACAATCAACGCTGAGGTTTACCAGTACAACGCTGCACAATATAAGTTTAGTGTGTTACTTGTTGCTGAGTAACTTTAGAGCTGAAAATAAAAAAGACCGTGTTCAACACGGTCTTTTTTTGTTCTAGCACTTGCTGTTTTGTAACGAGTGCTTTTTATTTTATGACTAGAACTTAAAGCTTAATGCTACTTAAGTTCTTGAGTCACTAGAAAGCAGTAGCCTTAAAGAAAAGCCTTCAAGTTATACTTTAAAGTAATCCAATTGTTGCTTCTGACGTTCAGCTAAATCTGATAGCTCATGGCTGGCAGCAGCAGCTTGAGTGATGCCCGTTACGTTTTGGCTGACTAAATCATAGATATTTGAAATATTTCGGTTGATGTCACCTGTTACTTGGCTTTGCTCTTCAGCGGCTGACGCAACTTGTGTATTAATCTCTGTCATATCGGTAACAGAGTGAGCAATATCTGATAAGGCTGTGCTTACTTCACTTGCTAACTCTTGGTTTTGTTGCAACATTGCCAGTGAGTTGTTCATGCTTTCATTGGCATTGCCCGATTGAGTTTGAAGCCCTTCAATAATCGCTTGAATCTCTTTCGTTGAATCTTGGGTTCTAGCCGCCAACATACGAACTTCATCGGCTACTACTGCAAAGCCGCGCCCACTTTCACCAGCACGCGCCGCTTCAATAGCTGCATTAAGTGCAAGTAAGTTAGTTTGCTCAGAGATGCTTTGTATTACTTCAATCACTTTACCGATTTGCTCTGACTGCTCTTTCAACGTACCAACAACCCGAGCCGCGTCACCTAACTGCGTTGCCATTTTTTCATTCGCTTGGTGACTTTCTTCAAACAACGTCATGCTATGAGAAGCCATTTTGTCTGCTTGTTTAGAGGCTGAGTCCGCAAGAACGGCATTTTCATTTACATGTGATGCTGTACTTTCTAGCTGATTGACCGCAGAAGCTACTTGCTCAACTTCTTGCTTTTCTTGGTCGGAATTGACACTCGATTGTGTCATCACTGCGGCAAGCTCAGTAGAAGCTGAGGCAACGTCAGTACTAATTCGCATTAATGATTCAACGGTTTCTCTTAATTGGCTAACTGTTTTGTTCACATCTTGAGCTAAAAACGAAATTTCATTTTTACCTTGTTCTTCTGCTTTAACCAGTAAATTTCCTTTTGCGACTTCACGCATTGTCACTTGAAGATCTTTAATTGGTTTAACAATAATACCAGCTAATAGCCAACTGCTTAAAAGAGCAACTGAAAGGATGAATAGTAGGGCTATGATGGCTGTATTCAGTGTTGAACTGTGCTTTTCTCCATTAACTTCGACACTTTCAATGGCAATGCGGTTGAGTTCTTTTGATAGGGCATTAATTGCTTTTACCATGTTGTTTCCAGCATCACGATATTGTGCAGAAGCATTCTGGTATTTGATATCAAAGTCATCAGAAAGGTAACTTTCGCCATGTTTTATTTTCAAAAGAGGGAGCATGGTTTGACGTGAGAAATCGACATAATGCCCCATCGCTTTACGCATTTCTCTTACTTCTTCTTGCATGCCTGGAACGGTATCAAGTGAATCAAGTAAACGTGAATTAGCGTTCCTTTTTTGGTTAAGGGTATCGATAAGAGTCTTTATATCTTCTGGGTTGAAGAGACTATAAATAGCTTTGATACGCATACCATAACTATTGTCTACAATTTCGCTTAATTCTTCTTTGTGTAAGATCAGCTGGTCAGTGGCAATAGAGACATCTTGAAAAGCATTTTCAAGCTTTTCGCCTCCAATGGTTATCCCTCCAAGCAGAAGAACAATGGAGAAAAGTACAGGGATTAATATCTGTACTTTAATGGATAAGCCACTCAATAGTTGGCGCATGTTAAAACCCTCTTTACGCTTTGATGGTTAATTAAAATAGTCTCTTAATGAGAATCGTTCTTATTATTTTATTTTCAGCGTAGATTCTATCCCTTCAGTTTGATAAATCAATCAATAAAGCATTACATTTTGTTATCAATTAGAACTTTCAGAGTCATATAACGGTTTGGCATACGGAAAATTGAGCAAGCTAAAGAGTACTAATTACGAACTCTAGATTTACGTCTAAAAAATAATCATGAGCTGCAAAGGAAAGTGTGTTAATGGGGAATGATCAGAAAAAAAGCAGAGATTCGATATAGCTATATAGGGGGAAATTAAAGGGAAATTGTTAATTTCGGTTTTATTACGCATTGTCATATAGGCTTCAATTAAGTGAAACACAACTGTCACATTAGAATCTTAAAGTGAGCATCGTTCAAGCGAAACACAATATAACGGCAATAACGCCACTAAAGGAAATTTGTGATGAAAAAGACAGTTATCGGTGCAATCGCACTACTAGGCGCTCTAACAGTGAATACAGCTTCAGCTAAAGAAACTATCTCTGTAGTTGGCTCTAACAGTGCTTCTCCACTGGTTGAAGTTTTTGCAGAAACTTACATGAATAAAGGTGAACCAGTATTCATCGAGATTCAAGCTCCGGGTTCTTCTGCAGGCATCAAAGCAGCAAAAAATGGAAGTGCTGACCTTGGTATTTCTTCTCGTGACTTAAAAGCGGCTGAAAGATCTTCTGACCTGAAAGAGTTGGTTATTGCTCGTGACGGTATTGCAGTTGTTGTAAACCCAAATAATGAAGTTTCTGCTCTATCAGCTGAGCAAATTACTTCAATCTACAAAGGCGACATCACTAACTGGAAAGATGTTGGCGGCGCTGACAAGCCAATCGTTGCAATCACTCGTGATACGGCATCTGGTACACGTGGCGCATTTGAAGACATCATGAAACTTAAGAAAAAGATTGGCGATAAGAAAGTATCTGCAATCTCTCAACGTGCTCAAGTTGCTAACGGTAACGGCGCACTAAAAGTATCGGTAGCAAGCAACCCATACGCTATCGGCTTTATCTCTCTTGGTACAGTTGATAATACTGTTCAAGCTCTAACTATCGATGGCGCTGCTGCAAACGTAGAAAACGTTAAGAACGGTTCTTACAAAGTTGCTCGTCCATTCCTAGTGCTTTACAAAGCTGGTGCTCCATCAACTGAAACTCAACAATTCCTAGATTGGATGGTTACAGATGAAGCACAGGCTATCGCAGGTAAGAAAGGCTACATCACAGTAAACTAATCATTTACTTAGCTTAAAGAATTTAAACATTGCTCAGCCTACATTTGGGCTGAGCCTTTTCTTTCAACTTTGTCTCAACCTAAGAGCAAAGTATGAGATTTAGTATATGACCATCGCAAATAGTGAAAAGCTTATGAATACTGAAGCAACTCAAGTAAATAAGCCAAGTCTACGTACCAAAAAGCGTATCGATTGGAAAGAACGTATCTTTCACGGCTTATTCTTAACGAGTGCTGTAATCGGCATCGTATCACTGGCAGTAATCGCTTATTTTATCGTTGCAGAGAGTATCCCTGCATTCCAAGAAGCAGGTGTCTCTGGCATTGTTTTAGGAACAGATTGGTTACCACCGGCCTTATTCGGTGTTGCAACCATGATTGTTGCTTCCATTGTTTCAACCCTTGGAGCTGTGGTTGTTGGCGTTCCCGTTGGTGTTTTAACCGCCATTTTTATTGCTGAGATTGCCCCAAAGCGTTTGGCTGACATTATCAGACCTGCTGTTGAATTATTAGCAGGTATCCCGTCGGTGGTTTATGGCTTCTTCGGCTTGGTTATCATCGTTCCTCTTATTCAGAATGTTTTCCAAGTTCCTGCAGGAAATACGATTCTGGCGGGTATCATCGTTCTCGGAATTATGATTTTGCCAACGGTTATCACGGTTTCTGAAACGTCTATTCGCGCAGTTCCTCGTGCTTATAAAGAAGGTTCATTGGCGTTAGGCGCATCTAAAATCTTTACGATTTTTAAACTGTTAGTACCAGCTGCACGCTCAGGTATTATGACGGGTGTGATTCTCGGTATTGGTCGAGCGCTTGGAGAAACCATGGCAATCATAATGGTTATGGGTAATGCTCCTGCTATGCCTGAAGGGATCTTAGACTCAGCTCGTACATTAACGGCGAACATTGCTATTGAAATGTCATACGCAAGTGGCGTTCACGCCAACGCATTGTACGCAACAGGTGTGGTACTTCTTGTATTCATCATGATGCTAAATGGTGCTCTGCTTTATCTAAACCGTGAAAAAGCTAAGTAAGCGGAAGGTGAATACTATGCAAACTATTAAAACTCAAGATCGCGTAAAGCTAAAACAAGCTCGCCAAAACAAAGATAATGTTTTAAAAGTCTTCATCTGGGGCGCTGCCGCTGTGACGGTTGGCTTCTTGTTTTGGATTATTTGGTACATTTTGTCGAACGGTCTACAGCACGTAGATTGGAACTTTGTTACTGATGACTACACTCGTACTGGTACTGAACAAGGTATCTTTCCGATGATTATTTCCACCATTTATATGGTGATAGCGTCAATATCAGTAGCAGCACCGCTCGGTATCATGACGGCAATTTATCTAACTGAATATGCAAAAGTGGGCAGCCGACTCGTAAAAGTTATTCGATTCTGTACTGAATCTTTAGCTGGCATCCCGTCGATTATCTTTGGTCTATTTGGTATGACATTCTTTGTATCAATCTTAGGTTTAGGTTTCTCGATTCTTTCGGGTGCATTAACTCTGAGTATTTTGATTCTTCCAGTTATTATCCGTACAACGGAAGAAGCATTGATGGCAGTACCACAAACTTACCGTGAAGGCTCATATGGCCTTGGCGCTCCTAAAATCTACACTATCTGGCGTTTGATCTTACCAAGTGCAATGCCAGGTATCTTAACTTCGGTCATTCTTAGTATTGGTCGTGTAATTGGCGAATCAGCACCTGTATTTTTAACAGCAGGTATGGTGGCACGTATTCCAGAGTCAGTATTGGATTCAGGGCGTACACTAACGGTTCACCTATATAAGTTGACTACCGAACTGTTCACTATTGATGAGTGGAACCAAGCTTACGGTACGGCGACAGTCCTAATTGTGCTTGTTCTGTTGATCAACATGGTCACCAAATTAATTGCAAGCCGCTTTAACACAGCAACGTATTAAGCTCCTGTGAGCCAAGTGTAAAAGCATTGAATTAGAAACGAATTTAAGAATTTAGAGATTACGATTATGAACAAATTTGATATTGAAAACTTAGACCTGTTTTACGGTGACAACCAAGCACTTAAATCGATTAACTTGCCAATCCCAACTCGCCAAGTGACGGCGTTAATCGGACCTTCTGGTTGCGGTAAATCAACACTTTTGCGCTGCCTTAACCGCATGAATGATTTGATTGAGGGCGTGAAAATTACAGGTTTATTAGAAATGGATGGCACTGACATCTATGGGAATATTGATGTCTCTGATTTACGTATTCGAGTCGGTATGGTATTTCAAAAGCCAAACCCATTCCCGATGAGCATTTATGAGAACGTGGCTTATGGTCTACGAGCTCAAGGTATTAAAGACAAAAAGCATATCGACCAAGTGGTAGAAAGCTCTCTTCGTGGTGCTGCGCTTTGGGATGAAGTGAAAGACCGTCTTAAGTCTCATGCCTTTGGTTTGTCTGGTGGTCAGCAGCAGCGTTTATGTATTGCTCGTACCATTGCAATGGAACCAGACGTTATTCTAATGGATGAGCCGACATCAGCACTTGACCCGATTGCGACTCATAAAATTGAAGAGTTGATGGAAGATCTTAAGAAGAACTACACCATCGTTATCGTGACTCACTCAATGCAGCAAGCTCGACGTATTTCAGACCGTACGGCTTTCTTCTTGATGGGTGAATTGGTTGAACACAACGATACTCAAGTTATTTTCAGTAACCCTAAAGACGATCGTACACAGGGTTACGTAAACGGTGATTTTGGTTAATTTTAATCGTAGATCTCGCCGCGCTTAATTTACAGGCATATCATTATAATTATAAGCGATGGAAAGTTTGCCTCACTACTATAGTAGTGGGGCTTTTTTGTTTTTTATTGCCATGTCTCTTTGATAGTTTTGATTCGTCATTTTTGTATTAGCACTGCCTAATTATGCGTGATTTAGACCTTGATTTAATCGAAGTTTCATTAGTAAGAAAATGGAAAAGAAATCCCATTTTTGTAGTCCTTATCTAGCTTGTGACAATGTAAATAAAGGAATTGCGAGCAAGTTAACATCTGCTTTTTAGTTGTATTGATTGCATATTAACCCATGGGTATTTTTGCAATACTTGAATAACCAGATGGATAGAACTTGTGCCAGTAAAAGCCTTTACCAAACAAATGTCAGCTATACGAGATCATCGTTTGCTTGCTGAGTGCCTATTTGGTTATCTTGCTCAAATTCTATGCCCTAAGGGAGTGGGTATCTTCACTAATCCCTCAAGTTCAACAAATCAATCCCCACTTTTTTCTTCTGGTGTAGTCAGCTCTCTTGATGTTTATCCCAATACGTTTTGGCAGTGGGTTTCGCAGTTCGATACTGCAGACGGCGTATTACCAATGGCAATTAATACCTGCCAATGGGAGCATGTAGAAAAGCTAGGCGGCGAGTCATTCATTATGATGTTGGATAACGCTCCAGCCTCTCAAACTTATCTTGTTATTCAAAATTGTGATCCTAGAAAAATTAGCCAAGCGTTTGCAGGGCATCTTGATGTGCTTCAGCTTACGGCTTTTCGCTGGCAATGCATCCGAGCTGAGAAAAATGCGGCTATTGAAATTAAAAATCGCGATACACGAGAAGCTTTATACCTAGATGAAATCAAGCTTCGAGAGTTGTTTGTCGAGAATATGAAGCTTGTGCATGAAGTGGCTCTTGAGTTATCTAACCCTGAATCATTAGATGCTTTATATAAAGCGGCGGTAGAAGCAGTAAGGGATCGGTTAGGCTTTGATCGAGCGGTATTTATGCTTCTAGACATGAAGAAGCGCTGTTTTAGCGGTACTTACGGCACAGATGAAGATGGAAAAACCAATAGTGAGCACCATACTCAATATGATATTCACCAGCTTGAAGAAGAATACATAGAAGCGTTATCTGATGGTAAAAGAAACTTAGTTGTCATTGAAGAAGCTCCACTTTATACCGCGGGAAAAGTCGTGGGTCAGGGGTGGAATGGTATGCTCATTTTACGTGAAGGTGATAAAGCCATTGGTTGGATTGCGATGGATAATTACATTCAACGGAGCCCGATAACAGGTTATCAAAAGCAAATGCTTAAGTCGTTTGGTTCTCTTCTTTCACAGATTTATATTCGCAAAAGACAAGAGCAAAATATTCGGATGCTCCACTCAAGTATGGTTGAGTTGTCTCGTTGTGATAGCGTGAGCGACGTTTGTAAGTCAGCGGTTAGTTTTGCTATTCAGCATCTTGGCATTGACCGACTAGCTGTGTTTTTAACGAATAAAGACTGTACCTATATGCAGGGTACATGGGGTACCAATATTCAAGGAAACATAGTTGATGAATCTTATTATCGTTCTGAAACAACGAATAGAGAGATAGTGACAGCTGCACGCTCAACGCCAAACCAAGTGGCGTTTGAAGAATCAGTTCCTATCTACCATGACTGCAATATTGTTGGGTTCGGTTGGACATCTATGACTATGCTCACCAATAATACGCAAGAACCTATCGCATTTATTGCAGCGGATAATTTGCTGACACGAAGCCCATTAACTTCTCAATTACGGGAAGTTATCCGTATATTTGCTTCAAGTTTGGCTGAAGTTCTGCAAAGAACACAAGCTCAAGAAGAGCTGAGAAAGCTTAATGAAACATTGGAGCAAGAGGTAAAGAAGCGTACTTTGCAGCTTGAAATGGCGAATGAGCAGCTTGATGTTATTTCAAAAATGGACCCGCTTACTCGTCTGGGTAATAGACGAAAACTCGCACAAGTGTTGGATGAATTAGGCGGTACTCAGCAATCATCCATGATTACTTTTGGTCTTATTCTTGTCGATTTAGATCACTTTGGTTTGTACAACAATGTGTATGGGCACACTGAAGGGGATGTTGCGTTAAAAACGGTGGGTAACATTCTTAGAAAGCATACTTATCACGAAGGGGAAACCTTCTGTAGAGTCGGCGGTGAAGAATTTATGTTGTTACTTGTTGGAACAAGCGACAAAGAGACAAAGCTACGGGCTGAAGGTATCCGGCAATGCATTGAAAATGCCAAAATCCCTCATCAAGATAGTAGCACCAGTAAAGTGCTCACCGCTTCAGTAGGATATGCGTCGGTTAAGGCTCAATATAATGATTTAGACTTTGATGGTTTATATAGAAAAGCAGATAAAGCCTTATATCAGGCGAAAGATGCAGGAAGGAATCAAAGCGTATCAGCAAACACAATGAAAGTTACGGTGGAGTAGAATCTCATTCAGAGAACCGTTAATCTTTAGACATCATATAAAAATATAATAAAAGCCTAGCGAGAGAATCCTTTTGATTAATCGCTAGGCTTTTTTGTTACAGCATCAGTCTTACTTCTAACTACCGACCTTACTGTTAAGTGCCAGTTTTCGTGTAAATTATCGGTTAATAGATAACTATAATTTTGCCAGAACCGATTCTTCAGCCGTACTTTTCGATGCTTTCTGTTTGCTAATCAATTTTATTGCAGCAGTTGGTGTCCATGTTGCCTTGGATACTGCCTTTTTACTGTAAAGCTCACTTGTGAATGACTTAATTTCCTTTTGAATAGCACTTAAATCACTTGGGGCAACATTCTTGTGATTATTACGCCACTCTTCAAATGCAGCTTCTACCTGTAAACCATCTCTTTTTTCTAAAGCGTGAATCAGAGCTTTCTGTGTGCTGTCTGTACTTCCCTTTATCTGTCTCTTCGTATCTGTCTGGCTGTTTGGTTTCTTTTTCCAGAAATGGAATGCAATGGCGCTGCTTCCTGCCCAAAGAAGTGCGAACATCAATGAGATATATGGCCATATTCCTGCGTCGGTTACTGTTACAGCTTCGCTCGTGCTTGGTTGGATTTGTTGCTTAGGTTCTATTGCTGCAGTCTCGGATGCATTAGCAATTGCAGTAAACGTTAAGCCCGCAAGTGAGCTGGTTTCTTGCGTTTTAGTCGTGGTATTAAACCAAGTTTGTGTAACCGCCGGTAACGTGAAAGACCCCGGTTTTTTAGGTATAAGCACTTGTTGGAAAACGACAATGGCATCACCAGATTCGGTTTGACCAAATTTTGGCTTTTCATCATATACACGAACAGTTTCAGGGTTCTTTAGTGAAAGGTTCGGCAGTTGGTGTTGTGCGATTCCCTTTGCTGACATGGTGATAGTTCGAGTTAATGAATCGCCCACGTTTAGTTCAATATGGCTGCCTTCAGGGATTTCTGCTCCAGTACTGTCTTCCCAAGCTTGGTTCAGTGTTAGTTGCTGGGTTGGGAGCCAACTACCTTTGTAATCGCTTGGTATCGGAAGGACTTTTATCGCAAATGTCTTAACCGGTGTATCAAGTTGGAATAGTCGAGTTTTACTTGAACGATTATCTGAATAAACCACTGAACCTGTTAGCTTTGGTCCAATTAATGTGTAGTCCCCTGGTGTTGACGAAGACAATGAGAATGATTGCTGAACTATTGTTACTTCAACTCCGTTACGCACATCTTGGTATTGCTTTGAGTCACCAATTGGCGTGACTTCTAGTCCTTTGGCTTTTGTGATGTTATTTGAATTAACCGAGCTATTCGAACCTGTCATGTTTTTTGAAAGTATAGAGCTAGGCGGTGCTATTTGAGGGTTTTGTAGCCTTCGAGGATCGGCCTTGATAACCAAAGTTACGTCAAGTTGCCCATTCTCATTCGGGTAAAGCTGTGTTGTATTCAGTTCTAGCTCAAACTCAGCCATATCGCTTTGTGTTGGAGCTAACTTGTTGATGGACACTTTGATCGGAATAGGACGTGTTTTCGCACCTTCAATATTGAAGCTCGGAATGGTTAATGAACCAGCTCTTAGTGGCGCGAGAGTAACGGTCCATTCACTTTGTACCGTTCGAGTTCCGTTAATGATGTTCATCGATGAACCGAAACTAGGTCTCCCAATATAAAAATCATTGGTTAACGCATCGAGTGTTAAAGCATCAGAAGAGACTTTTTCATTCACAGAAACTCTTAGTACAAAAACTTCATCTTTGGTTACTTTATTCTGAGTCACGCTTGCAGAAGCGGTAGTGGCTGCGTGTGCGGAGTTTATCGACAAACCTAAGCTGAAGAGCCCTAGGAAAAAGGTCAAAAATAGATGTTTAGAAATTGGCATGATCACCACTTTTTATCTTGGTTAGTAGGCGCGTCTTTTTGTTGCGCTTGTAAAATCATCTGAGCTCTTAGCAATTGGCTTGGATCTCTGGCACTTTCAACTTGCTCAAGTTTTCTAATGTCAGGGTCAACAGCTTTTGAATCATCAGCTGCTTGAGCTGTTTGAGATCGTGCTGAGTCGGATTCATCCTTTTGAGCTTGTTCTGTAGCCGAGTCACTATCTTTACCCTTATTGGATTCATCTTCGCTTTTTTGGCTTGAGCTTCCTTCAGAATTTTTCTGCTTCGATTCATCCTCATTCTGACTCTGACTGCCTTGTTGCTGCTGTTGAGAGCTCGACTGTTGTTGAGGATTAGCCTGTGGATCTCCAGAATTTTGCTGGTTGCTTTGTTCTGAGCCTTTTTCATTATTATTGGAGGAAGGATCGGAAGACTGCTGATTTTCTGATTGATCTTGAGAATTACCGTCTTGAGGCTCGCCTTGCTGTTGCTGTTGCTGTTGCTGTTGCTGTTGCTGTTGCTGTTGCTGTTGCTTGACGATGTTCAGGTTATTCTGTGCATAACGGTGGTTTGGGTTTTTCTCAAGGACACTCTCGTAGCCTTTTATGGCTTCTTCAAAGTTTCCTTGTTGTGCATAAGCGTTCGCGAGGTTATAGCGAGCATCTTCACTCTGAATGTCTGTTAAGGACTCAATTGCACCTTCATAGTTACCGGCTTGATATTGAGCCGCGCCTTTCCATTCTTTAGAAGTAAAATCTGAAGCTGCGGCTTCAAAATCACCTTGTTGGAAGGCTTGGTAAGCCACCTGATCATCTGTTTTCCAAGGGCTAGCGTATGCTGGTGTTGGTTGTAATAAAGGAGCAGCCACAATCACCAAGATCCAAATAGCACCTTGTCTAAATAAAGTGAGTACCGGTAGCAGAATGAACGGTAGAAGCCAAAAGCCATTATTGACTCTTGTACTAAGGGCTTGTGTTCCTTGTTTTACGTCAGTCAGTTGGGTGTTTGTTGTGGTACTTAAAGCTAGGTGTTCCACATCAGAACTGTCATGTTGCACAGGCGCAATCGTCCCATTGGTTAATCGAGTAAGAGCTTGCATATTTTCGATGTTGGTTTTGGCTATTACAGTTGAACCTGAATTGTTTCGTAGCATTGAACCATCCGCTAGGCTAATGGGTGCTCCATCTTGTGTCCCGACGGCCAGTATTGATAAGCGCCATGCCGTGCCTTTGAGTTGGGATTCAATCTGTTTTCTTTCTTGGTCATCA